>RXJK01000041.1:15062-38511 GCA_003963125.1 Hyphomicrobiales bacterium | reverse complement strand
TCGACGTGATCGTCTCGCCCTCGCTGAGCGGCAGCAGGTTGACGAGCGCCTTGCCCGGTGACTGCGGCGTCGCGGCCGGCAGGCGCCAGACCTTCATGCGGTACGCCATGCCGCGCGAGGAGAAGAAAAGCACGGGCGTGTGCGTGGAGGCGATGAAGATCTGCGTGACGAAATCCTCGTCGCGCGTCGCCATCCCCGCGCGTCCCTTGCCGCCGCGGCGCTGGGCCCGGTAGGTCGAGAGCGGCACGCGCTTGATGTAGCCGTGGTGGCTGACGGTGACGACGACGTCCTCGCGCTGGATCAGATCCTCGTCCTCGACCTCGCCCTCCATCTCGATGATCTCGGTCTGGCGGGGCGTGGCGAATTCGGTCTTGAGCGCGTTGAGTTCGTCCTTGATCAGGCCGACGATGCGCGCGCGCGACGACAGGATGTCGAGGTACTCGCGGATCTCCTCGCCGAGCTTCTTCAGTTCGTCGCCGATCTCGTCGCGGCCGAGTGCGGTGAGGCGCTGCAGGCGCAGGTCGAGGATCGCGCGCGCCTGTTCCTCGGAGAGGCGGATGGTGCCCTCGTGGGACACCCTGTGGCGCGGGTCGGCGATGAGCTCGACGAGTGGCGCGATGTCCTTCGCCGGCCAGTCGCGCGCCATCATCTGCTCGCGCGCTTCCGCCGGGCTCGGCGCGGTGCGGATCAGGCGGATCATCTCGTCGATGTTGGCGACGGCGACGGCGAGGCCGACCAAGACGTGGGCCCGATCGCGCGCCTTCGCCAGCAGGTGCTTGGTGCGCCGGCTGACCACTTCCTCGCGGAAGGCGGTGAAGGTGGCGATGAAATCCTTGAGATTGAGCTGCTCGGGCCTGCCGCCGTTGATGGCCAACATGTTGGCGCCGAAGGTCGTCTGCAGGTCGGAGAAGCGCCAGAGCTGGTTCAGGACAACGTCGGCGACCGCATCGCGCTTCAGCTCGATGACGATGCGCATGCCTTCGCGGTTCGATTCATCCCAGATGTCGGAGATGCCCTCGATGCGCTTGTCGCGCACGTTCTCGGCGATCTTCTCGATCAAGGTGCGCTTGTTGACCTGGTAGGGGATCGCCGTGACGACGAGGGCCTCGCGATCCTTGCGGATCTCCTCCGTCGCCACGTTGGCGCGCATGATGATGGAGCCGCGACCCTTGTGGTAGGCGGCGAGGATGCCGCCGCGGCCGAGGATCTTGCCGCCCGTCGGGAAATCGGGGCCCGGGACGATCTGGGCGAGCTCGTCGACGGTGATCTCGGGGTTGTCGAGGTGCGCCATGCAGGCGTCGATCACCTCGCCGAGGTTGTGCGGCGGGATGTTGGTCGCCATGCCGACGGCGATGCCGCCGGACCCGTTGACGAGCAGGTTGGGGAACTTTGCCGGCAGCACCGCGGGCTCGCGCAAGGTGCCGTCGTAGTTCTCGCGCCAGTCAATGGTGTCCTTGTCGATGTCGTCGAGGAGCGAGTGGGCGACCTTGGCAAGGCGGCATTCCGTGTAGCGCTCGGCCGCCGGGGGATCGCCGTCGAGGGAGCCGAAGTTGCCCTGCCCGTCGATGAGCGGCAGGCGCATGGAGAAGTCCTGCGCCATGCGGACGAGGGCGTCGTAAATGGCGAGGTTGCCGTGCGGGTGGTACTTGCCCATCACCTCGCCCACGACGCGGGCGCTCTTCACGTACTTCTTGTTCCAGTCGTTGCCGAGTTCGTGCATCGCGTAGAGGATGCGGCGGTGCACAGGCTTCAGGCCGTCGCGCACGTCGGGCAGCGCGCGGGACACGATCACGCTCATGGCGTAATCGAGGTAGGAGCGCTTCATCTCGTCGGTGATGGAGACGGGGCGGATGTCGCTCGGGCCGCCGTCCTTGCCGTCGCCGGCGCCACCCCGCGGTGGGTTCTTGTCGTCCGCCACTTGAGCGTCACCTTTTCGGTTCGAAAGCGTGTTGTTGTAGAGGCTTCCGGCCGGCCGGAAGGATCGGGCTCCGAGGCGCGGCCGTGGTCGTTACGCGCTGCCCGAAATGCGAAACCGACGCCTCGTGTTAACGCTTTCTGATAGCGCAGCCGCAGGGGGCCGGCAACCGCTTAGAAGCTCATAGCTGTCAATAACTTAGAGGGCCATTTTGGAGGCTCGGGGCTGGGTGGTTGTGAACGCGATTCAAACTCGCCCCGAGGGGCGCATGCGGCCTTGCCGGCGCCTTGCTCGTTGCCTACATCCCGCCTGCCTCTGGCCCGATCTCGAAGGACCCGCACCAATGAACAAACTCGCTCTGGCGCTCGCCGCCGGCCTCGCCCTGACCGTCCCGGCGTTCGCGCAGAAGGCGGAGGAGGCCAAGAAGACGGCGCTGCCGGCCAACACCTTCTTCAAGGGCCAGACGTCCGCGCAGGTGCTGGGCAAGGAGAGCCTGCTCGGCGCGCCCGTGCTCGACAAGGACGGCAAGACGCTCGCCAAGGTGGAGGACATCATCCTGTCGGGCTCGCAGCTCGAGGGCCTGATTCTGTCGGTGGGCGACAAGAAGGTCGGGGTGCGCATCGGCGCTCTCACGCTGACGACGACGGAGGGCAAGCTCAAGATCGTGATGCAGGCCGGGACGCCGGAGATCCTCGCCGCGGTCGGCGCCTACCAGCGCGGGCACACCGCGAAGAAGTAAACGACCCCAGCCGCGCCAGCGGATCAACACCACTGTCATCCCGGCCGGAGCGCATCAGCGCGGAGAGCCGGGACCCAGGGGCGACGGGCGGCGCGTGTGGCCCTGGGTCCCGGATCGGTGCTGCGCACCGTCCGGGATGACAAAGGGGAGTGGCTCGCGCTTTCCGCGCGGGGCGCGGAGAAGGTTTACTCCGCGGCGATGGGCATCGTGGATTGGGCGGCCTTGGTGCCTTCGAGGATGGCGGTGACGCCCATGCCGCCGGCGGTGCAGACGGAGATGAGCCCGCGGCCGCCGTGCACCGAGAGGAGCTTCGCGAGGTTGCCGATGATGCGCGCGCCGGTCGCCGCGAACGGGTGCCCCACCGCCAGGCTCGACCCCTTGACGTTGAGCTTGCTGCGGTCGATGGAGCCGAGCGGCTTGTCGAGGCCGAGCTTCTCCTTGCAGTAGACCGGATCCTCCCAGGCTTTCAGCGTGGCGAGCACCTGCGCCGCGAAGGCCTCGTGGATCTCGTAGAAATCGAAGTCCTGCAGCGTGAGGCCGGCGCGTTCGATCATGCGGGCGACCGCCACGGTCGGTGCCATCAGCAGGCCCTCGCCGTGCACGAAGTCGACGGCCGAGTTCTGCGTGTGCGTGATGTAGGCGAGCACCGGCAGGCCGTGCTTGGCGGCCCACTCCTCGGAGGCGATCAGCACGCAGGCCGCGCCATCCGTGAGGGGCGTCGAGTTGGCCGCCGTGAGCGTGGCGCGCTCGCTTTTGTCGAAGGCCGTGCGCAGCGTCGCGATCTTTTCCAGGCTGATGTCGTCGCGCAGGTTGTTGTCGCGATAGACGCCGGCGAAGGGGACGACGAGATCGTCCATCCAGCCCTCGCGATAGGCGGCCGCCGCCTTGTGGTGGCTCTCGTAGGCGAGCTGGTCCTGCTCCTGGCGCGTGATGCCCCAGTCCTGGGCCATGAGTTCGGTGTGCTGGCCCATGGAGAGGCCCGTGCGCGGCTCGCCGGTCGAGGGCGGCATGGGCGCGAGTTCGGCGAGCGACAGGCCCTTGAAGGCGCCGAGCCGCGTGCCGAGCGTCTTGGCGTTCTGCGCCTCGACGAGGCGCTTGGCGAACTTCTGCCTGAAGACGATGGGCGCGTCCGACGTCGTGTCGGAGCCCACCGCAATGCCGCACTCGATCTCGCCCGAGGCAATCTTGGCGGCGATGGCGCCCGCCGCCTGCAGGCTCGTGCCGCAGGCCTGCTGCATGGTCACGCCGGGCGTGGAGGGCGCGAGCTTCGTGTTGAGCACGGCCTCGCGGGCGAGGTTCCAGTCGCGCGAATGCGAGACCACCGCGCCGCCGGTCACCTCGTCGATGTGCAGGCCAGCGAGATTGTACTTCTCGACGAGGCCGTTGAGCGCCGCCGACATCATGTCGAGGTTCGACTGGTCGGCGTAGAGCGTGTTGGACCGGCAGAAGGGAATGCGTACGGCGCCGATCACGGCAGCCTTGCGGAGGCTCGACTGTTGCATCACGCTTTCTCCATCGGCTCGCTGAAGCAGATCCGGTTCTGGAACGGATCGATAACGGTCATGTCGCGCATACCCCAGGGCCTCTCTTCGATGCCCGGGCGCATGTACTTATACTGCTTGGCCAGCAGCTCGGCGTTGAAAGCATCGAGCCCGCGCATGCGCACGATGACGTTGCTGCCGGGCGTGCCGTCGCCGTGGTGTTCGGACAGATGCAGCGTGACGGGGCCTCGCGACACCTGCATGTAGAGCGGCGCGTTGGCGTCGAAGCGGTGCTCCCAGTCGAGGGTGAAGCCCATGAAGCCCAGCCAGAACTCGCGCGCCTTCGTCTCGTCGAAGATGCGCAGCACCGGGACGACCTGGGCGCCGGAAAGGTCCGCTGTGGACATGGCTACTCCGCCGCCACCCGGCGCGGCATGGTGACGACCTTGCTCTCGTTGGTGGCGAAGTGCAGCGGGCCGCCGCGGAAGGGCGCAAAGCCCGTGCCGAAAATAACGCCGCCGTCGACGAGATCGGCGTTCTCGACCACGCCCTCCTCCAGCACCTTGCGGGCTTCCTTGATGAGCGGATCGACGAGATCGCGGCCGAGGCGTTCCAATTCGAAGCGGTCATAGGGATGGGCCGGCTCGGAACGCTGCGGCTTGCCATCCTTCCAGACGTAGAAGCCCTCACCCGACTTCTTGCCGAGCTTGCCTGAAGCGACCATGGCGTCGAGCTTGGCGGCGGAGGGCGGCAGAGCTGCGCCCGATCCGGCGGCCAGGATCTTGCCGACGTGCGCGCAGACGTCGAGGCCGACCGTATCGGCGAGTTCGACGGGGCCCATGGGCATGCCGAAGGTGCGCGCCGCCTCGTCGATCTTCTCCTTGGGCTCGCCAGCTTCGACGCGCTGCAGGGCCGCCATCATGTAGGGGCCGAGCACGCGGTTGACGAGGAAGCCCGGGCTGCTCTTGACGATGAGCGGGAACTTGCCGATCGCCGTGACGAAGGCGCAGCCCTTCTGCACTTCCTCCTCGCGCGTGCCGGCGCTCTTGATGATCTCGACGAGTGGCATCTGGGCGACGGGGTTGAAGAAGTGCACGCCGATGAGGCGGCCGGGATCGGCGAGCGGCTCGGCGATCTTCTCGATCATGATCGACGACGTGTTGGTCGCCATCACGGCGCCGGGCTTCAGCTTGCCCTCGATGGATTTGAAGAGGGCCTGCTTCACCTCCAGCTTCTCGACGATCGCCTCGATGACGATGTCGGCGCGGGTGATGTGCTCGCCCGTCGGGTCGGCGATGAAGCGGGCCTTGGCCGCATCGCGCGCGGCCTTGGTCTTGAACTTGCGGGAGAGCAGCTTCTTCTGCGCGTCGATGCCCTTGGTGATCTGCTCGGCGTTGAGGTCCTGCAGCGAGACCTCCATGCCGTTCGCCACGCAGAAGCCGGCGATGTCGGCGCCCATGACGCCCGCGCCGATGACGTGCACGCGCAGCGGCTTCCAGGCCAGCCCCTTGGGCGCCTGCGCCTTCATGATCTCGGACAGCTTGAATACGCGGCGCAGGTTGCGCGAGGTGTCGCCCAGCATGAGCGGGGCAAAGGCGCGCGTCTCGGCCTTCTTCATGCCCTCGAGGTTGCCGCCGTGGGTCTCGAACAGGTCGATCAGGCGGAAGGGGGCGGGATAATGCTCCTCGCGCACCTTGGCCTTGGTCTGCGCGCGCATCTTGCCGGCGAGATAGCCGCGGGCCGGCCAGCGGCGCAGCAGGCCTTTCCAGCCGCCGATGGGCTTGGAACGGCGGCCCTTGTCGATGGCGCGACGGGCGGCCCAGGGCAGATTGAGCGGGCCCGGCACCAGTTCGTCGACGAGGTTGAGGCCCTTGGCGGCGCCGGCGCGGAGCATCGAGCCCGTCAGCATGATCGGCATGGCGCCGAGCGCGCCGGCCTGGCGCAGCGAGCGCGCGGTGCCGTTGAAGCCCGGGAAGATGCCGAGCTTCACTTCCGGGAAGCCGAGGCGGGTCGCCTCGTCGCGCGTGGCGATGCGCCAGTGGCAGGCGAGCGCCAGTTCGAGCCCGCCGCCGAGGCAGAAGCCGTGGATGCAGCACACGACCGGCACGGGCAGCTTCTCGATGCGGTCGAGGAGGGCGTTCACGGTGCCGACGTTCTCGATCACCTGCTGCTCGGAGGTGATCGTCTCGAACTCGCGCACGTCGGCGCCGACGATGAAGCCCTTCTCCTTGCCGGACTGGATGACGAGGCCGCGCACGGCCTTGGTCTTCGCCAGCTCCTCGACGTGCTCGACGATGAGGCCCAGTTCCTCCAGCGGCCGGCGGCCGAGAGAGTTCTGGCTCTCGCCCTCGCGGTCGAAGGTGGCCCAGGCGATGGCCTGCTTGTCGACGGAGAAGCGCCAGTCGCGCAATTGGCTCAGGTCGGTCATGACATGCTCCTCACTCGAAACGATGGCTTCCCGCGGTGCCCGGCCTTCACGGCCTCAACTCAACGCTCTACCCGTAGGTCGGGTTGAGCAAAGCGAAACCCGACAGCCACGACCTCCGCACTTTGCTGCCGGATTTCGCCTTCGGCTCTCTCCGACCTACATGGCCACTCGACCTACTCGACTTGCGTGGATGCCCGCCTTCGCGGGCATGACGTTGGTGGTGAAACGGAGCGGCTTGCCCATTCTCCAACCGTCATCTCCGCGAAGGCGGAGATCCACGCCAGTCTCAGTCTTTACTCCGCTGCCGACTGCATGGCGCGGGCGTTGTGGCCCGCGGTCATGTAGTTGGGGCGGACTTCCGCCGGATCAAAGTGGTCGACGGCGATGACCTTGGCCGTGAGCGTTTCCAGTTCACGCAGCTGATCGGCCTCGCCCGCGGTCAGCACGCCGGCCTTCACGGCCTCGCCGAACCAGTCGGTGCCGTGCACGCGGCGCACCTTGCCGGCGCGGACGGCGCGGTCGAGCTTCTTCTCGACGACTTCGGCCGCGACCGCCTTCTGGAACGTGACTTCCAGGAGCCCGGTCGGGTCGTTGACGTCGTTCGACACGTAGATGAGGCGCGTCAGGCGATCGCGCACCTCGCCCGGCACGAGCACCATCTCGGCGAGCTTGTGGCCCAGCCAATCGGGTGCCGGACGGTAGGGTGCGCCGAACGGGAACACGACGACCTGCATGAGCCAGCGCACGGGCGTGACGGGGAAATTCTCGATCACGCCGCGCATGGCTTCCTGGTAGCGGAAGAGCGCGTTCTGCGCAGCGTAGGCGACGATGAGGCGGTCGTTGGCGGGCTTGCCGTCGTCCTCGTAGCGCTTCAGCGTGCAGCAGAGCAGGTAGAGTTCCGACAGCGCGTCGGCGAGACGGCCGGTGATCTTCTGCTTGGTCTTGAGGCCGCCGCCCAGCACGGCCACGGTCAGATCGGCGACGAAGGCGAAGTTGCGCGCCGCCCGCCAGACCTGGCGGTACCACTCCGCCGTGCCGTAGGCCTTCTCCGGCACGCGACCGAAGACGCCGCCGGTGATGTTGTGGAAGAAGGCGCCGAACAGGTTCGACAGCGCGTAGGCGACGTGGCCGCCGAAGGCCTTGTCGAAGGCCGCCAGCCCGCGCTCGGGGTTGCTGTCCTGCGCGGCCTGCACCTCCTTGTAGAGGTAGGGGTGCGACCGCAGTGCGCCCTGCGCGAACGTGATGAGCGAGCGCGTGAGGATATTGGCGCCTTCCACCGTGATCGCCACCGGCATCGCCTGATAGGCCGACATGATGGTGTTCGACGGGCCGTCACAGATGGCCTTGCCGCCGTGCAGGTCCATGGCGTCGTTGAGCGAACGGCGCATGCGCTCGGTCGACTGGTACTTCATGATCGCCGAGATCACGGACGGCTTCTCGCCGCGGCTGACCATCGAGGCTGTCACCGCGCGGCCGGCCTCGTTGACGTAGGCGTTCTCGACCATGCGGGCGAGCGGCTCCTGCAGGCCCTCCATGCGGCCGATCGGCAGGTCGAACTGCTTGCGGATGCGCGCATAGGCCGACGACGAACGCAGCAGCGACTTGGCGCCGGCGGCACCCGAGGACGGCAGCGAAATGGCGCGGCCGGCTGCAAGGCATTCCATCAGCATGCGCCAGCCCTGGCCGACCATCTTCTCGCCGCCGATGACCCAGTCGAGCGGGATGAAGACGTCCTTGCCCCAGTTGGGACCGTTCGGGAACGCGGCGCCCGACGGCAGATGGCGGCGGCCGATGTTGACGCCGGGATGGTTCGCTGGAACGAGCGCGACGGTGATGCCGATGTCCGTGCCGCGGCCGAGGATGTTCTCGGGATCGACGAGGCGGAAGGCCAAGCCGACGAGCGACGCCTGCGGCCCGAGTGTGATGTAGCGCTTGTCCCACGACGTGCGGATGCCGACGACCTCGCGGCCCTCGTGCATGCCCTTCGTGACGTAGCCGACGTCGCGCATGGTGGCGGCGTCGGAGCCCGAGGTGGGGCCGGTGAGCGAGAAGCAGGGCACTTCGAGCCCCTGCGCGAGGCGCGGAAGGTAGTACTCCTTCTGCTCGTGGGTGCCGTACTTCTCGATGAGTTCGCCCGGGCCCAGCGAGTTCGGCACCATGACGATGGTGCACACGTCCGGCGAGCGCGAGGCGATGCGGCCGAGAATGATCGACTGGGCCTGGGGCGAGAAACCCAAGCCGCCGTGCTCCTTCGAGATGAGCATGCCGAGGAAGCCGTGCTTCTTGGCGAAGTCCCAGATGTGCTCGGGGATCTCGTGCGCGTTGTGGCGGATCTGCCAGTCGTTGATGATGCGGCAGAACTCGTCTGTCGGGCCGTCGAGGAAGGCCTTCTCCTCGTCGGTCAGCGTGATCGGGGGAACGCCGCGCAGCTTCTTCCAATCGGGCTTGCCGGAGAAGATCTCGGCATCGAAGCCGATGGTGCCGGCGTCGAGCGCCTCCTGCTCGGTCGCGGAGACTTTGGGCAGGATGCCCTTGACGATGCCGTAGATGGGTCGCGTCAGGGCCGCGCGGCGGATCGCCGGGATGGAGAGCGCGAACAGGACGAGGACGGGGATCCAGGCGAGGATGTCCGACAGGTCGAACAGCGGCTCGTTGAACTCGCCGGAGATCAGGTCGGTCTGCCAGCAGAACACGGCGACGCCGAGCGCGAGCGCCCAGCCGAAGAGCGACGTGCCGCGCATCGCCAGGGCGAACACGCCCACCACGCACAGCAGGATGAACACGATTTCCGCTGCCATCAGCGCCTCCTCACCGGCCTCGACCAGATCCGTGGGCCGTTTCGTGAATGCTTTACGAGCTTCAAAAATGAAGCCGGGACACTATCCATGGTTGACGTTTACGTCAACTTAAAGGGGGCCCGCCGCGTGCGTCCCCGCACGTGGGTCCGGGGAGGCTAGCACGTTTCGACTTGCTGATGCCTCCGTACGTTCATTGTTAACGGCTATATATGACCGTGCATGACGTCGACTACGACCCGCACGCTCATCGGAACGGCCGAAGATGCGCTTGGCGCCCATGTTGCTCCTGCCGCCCCTGTTCAAACCCCGGACGGTGGCGCTGTCCGTCGCGGCCGTCCTGCTGCTGACACTCGGGGCCGCATCCGCGGCGGAGCCTGCGGCCGACGACACGAGCCCATCGCAGCCGCCGGCCGGTGAGCGCGAGACCAAGCTCACGGCCGAGCCTGCGCCGCCCCCACCCGCATTGCTGCCCCCGGCCCCGGCCGCGCCGAGCCCTGCCGTCGTGGCGCGCGGCCGGCATCTTTCCCGCGACTGCACCTCCTGCCATCGGATCGACGGGGTGGAGAACGGCATTCCTGGGATCACGGGCTGGTCGGCGGAGCGGCTCGCAGCCGCGCTCGACGGCTACCGGACGGGCGCACGGCGGAACCCGGTGATGGGCTCCGTCGCCAGGACGCTGTCGGCAGACGAGGTGGAGGCGCTCGGCGCCTACTATGCGAGCCTCAAGCGCTGAGACGCTCAGGTCTTGTTGCCGAAGCCGGCCGCGTCCGTGCGCAGCCGGGCGAACATCTCCGCCGTGATGGCATCGAGCCAGCCGTTGGCTTCTGCGACGTTGGCCTTGCGCACGTCGGCCGGCTCGCCCGGGCGCGACACGAACGGGGCGACCGCTTCCAGCCGCCCGTTGCGGGGTTCGTAGCCCGCGCCGATTTTCACGCAGTCGTCGGGGGCGAGCATCGACCAGCAGGTGTTGCGCGTGCGGGCAGGATAGCGGGGTGCACCCGCGAACTCGGAGAGCAATTCGGCGGCGACGAGCTTGGCTTGGCTGTTGGCGGCGAAAGCGGACTTCGGCATGTCGGTGGCGACGGCCGCGTCGCCGATGACGTGGACGTTCTCGACTCGCTTGGAAGCGAACGTGGCGGGATCGACCGGGCACCAATCGCCCTCGACGCATCCGGCGCGGAAGGCGATCTCGCCGGCCTTCTGCTGGGGAATGACGTTGGCGACATCGGGCTTCAAGAGCAGCCCCGAGCGGGTGCGGATGGTGCGCTCGCGCGTATCGAGGCGCTGCACGGCGAAATCGTCGATGTCGTTCGTCAGGTTGAGCTCGATGATCCCCTTGTAGTGGCGCTCGAAGGCTTCGAGAAACACTTCCTGCTTGGAGAAACTGCGCTTGGGATCGATGAGGACGAGCTTGGACCGCGGCTTCTTGGCCTTGAGGAAGAGCGCGATCATGCAGGCGCGCTCGTAGGGCCCCGGCGGGCAGCGATAGGGATTGGCAGGCAAGGCCATCACCACGAGGCCGCCGTCGCGCATGCCCTGCAACTGGCGCCGGAGGATGCGCTTGCCGATGGTGGCGGTGGTATAGGCGTGCGGGAACAGGCGCGAGGTATCGCGGCTGTGGCCCGGCACGCTGTCGTACTTGATCTCGATGCCGGGCGAGAGCACGAGCCGGTCGTAGGCGTACGTGCGTCCGCCCTTGGTGCGCACGCCGCGGCGCGTGCTGTCGACGTCGGTGGCGAAGTCGTGCACCACCTTCACGCCGAGGCGCGTGAGACCGACGTAGCTGTGGCTCAGCGACTCCAGCGAGCGGAGCCCCGCGAGGTAGAGGTTCGAGAAGAAGCAGGAACTGTAGATCGGGTTGGCCTCGATCAGCGTCACGTCGAGCTGCGGGGCCTCGACCTTCAACGTGTGCGCCAGCGATGCGCCCCCTGCGCCGCCGCCGACGATGACGATGCGGGCGGGACCCTGCGCCAGGGCCGCGCGCGGGAAGGCGCTGGCCGCCACCGCGCCCGCAGCCGCGCGGGCGAATGTCCGCCGTGAGATCTCCGGCATCTGGCTCCCCTGTCCGAAATCCCGGCCGCGGCACGAGATCGCCGCAAATGTAATGCTAGAAGCCGCTCCCGACAAAAACGGGACGCTCGCCGACACCCGTCTCGGGCGCCTCGACGTGGGCCAAATCGTCGACCAGTCGAGGGCTTGTGTCTGGACGCCAATACGTTGGCCTTTATATAGAGACCAAAGTCGAGAGCCGACCGATTTCCCCCATCCGATCGTGACGAGGTGACCGTGAAGATCGATCGCAGGCGATTCGCACAGGGCGCCGCCGCACTGACGCTCGGGGCCGCTGCCGGTCCAGTGCTGGCGCAGGATGCGACCCAGCCGCCGCAGTGGGAGCAGGCGGTCGCCAAGATCCTCAACAGCGCAAAACCCGTGCAAGGCGGGAAGCTCCAGTTCGAGATCCCGGAGATCGCGGAGAACGGCAACACGGTGCCCTTCACGCTGTCGGCCGACAGCCCCATGACGGCGACCGATTACGTCAAGACGATCCACGTCATCTCGACCGGCAACCCGCAGCCTGGGGTTGTGACGTTCAAGTTTACGCCGGAATCCGGCAAGGCGGCCGCCAGCAGCCGGATGCGGCTCGGCCGCACCCAGGACGTGATCGTCATCGCGGAAATGAGCGACGGCAAATTCCTGATGGCCAAGAAGAACGTGAAAGTCACCATCGGCGGCTGCGGCGGCTAGGCAGGGAGAGCGACCATGCAGAAACCTCGCGTGAAGCTGCCCGACAGCGCCAAGCCCGGCGAGATCATCGAGATCAAGACCTTGATCTCGCACGTGATGGAGACCGGCCAGCGCCGGGACCAGGACGGCAAGGTGATCCCGCGCATGATCATCAATTCCTTCACCGCCAAATTCGCGGGCAAGGAGGTGTTCGCCGCCGAGATCCATCCCGGCATGTCGGCCAATCCCTACATCGCCTTCTACATGCGGGTGCCGGGGCCGGGCGAATTCGAATTCACGTGGGTGGACGACAACGGCGACAAGGGCGTCGAGAAGGTAAAGCTCAACGTTGTCGCGTGACGCTTTCGCGGCTTGCCGGTGACGGGATCGCCCGGTAACGCTCCCGTTGTCAGGCCATGCATCCTCGAGGGATGCTCGACAGGGGAGGGCCCAAGATGTCCGACGACGAACCAGTCTGCGCTCAAAAGAGCCCCTTCCAGGTGCCGCTGGAAGAAGGGAAAGCCTATTTCTGGTGCAGCTGCGGGCGCTCGGCCAAGCAGCCGTTCTGCGACGGGTCGCACAAGGGGACGTCCTTCCAGCCGCAGCGCTTCGTGGCCGAAGCCACCGGCACCTTCAATCTGTGCGGCTGCAAGGCCAGCGACGACAAGCCGTTCTGCGACGGCACGCACAACGTGATCTGAGTGCTGCGGGCCGGCCCGAGGCCTCGAAACCGAGGCTGTTCGGCCTCGGGGTTCCGCATGCCTTTGGTCCGCCGTCGGTCCCGTCTGGACGCTGGCATCATATATGCTAGCGTCCGACACAACGGACGCGAACCGGGCACGGCATGGAATATCTGCTTCAGCAGCTCATCAACGGCATCACGCTCGGCTCGATCTACGGGCTCATCGCCATCGGCTACACGATGGTGTTCGGCATCATCGGCATGGTCAACTTCGCCCACGGCGACGTGTTCATGCTGTCGAGCTTCATCGCGCTCATCTTTCTGTTGGCGCTGTCGCAGATCGCGGGCATCACGTCCCTCGCGCTGTCTCTCTTCATCGTGCTGCTGCTCGGCATGGTGCTCACCTCGTTGTGGGCGTGGGTGATCGAGCGCACGGCCTACCGCCCCTTGCGCGGCTCCTTCCGCCTCGCGCCGCTGATCTCGGCGATCGGCATGTCGATCTTCCTGTCGAATTTCGTGCAGGTGGCGCAGGGCCCGCGCAACAAGCCCGTGCCCTCCATCCTCGCCGACGTGATCACGATCCGGCAGGGTGAGAATTACACGGTCGCGGTGTCCTACAAGCAGATCCTGATCGTGGTGGTGACAGCGGTGCTGCTCGCCGCGTTCTGGTACGTGGTGCAGAAGACGCCGCTCGGCCGCGCGCAACGGGCGTGCGAGCAGGACCGCAAGATGGCGGCCCTTCTGGGCGTCGACGTCGACCGAACCATCTCGCTGACGTTCGTCATCGGCGCGGCCCTCGCCGCCGTCGCCGGCCTGATGTTCATGATCTATTACGGCGTCGTCAATTTCAGCGACGGCTTCACGCCCGGCGTGAAGGCCTTCACGGCCGCCGTGCTCGGCGGCATCGGCTCGCTACCGGGCGCCGTCCTCGGCGGGCTGCTGATCGGGCTGATCGAGACGCTGTGGTCGGCCTACTTCACGATCGACTACAAGGATGTGGCGACCTTCCTCATCCTGGCCGTGGCGCTGATCTTCATGCCCACGGGCCTCCTCGGTAAACCCGAGGTCGAGAAGGTCTGAACCGCATGTCCGCGCCCGCCAGCACACTCACCATCCCGGGCGCCGTGCGCGACGCGCTGAAGGTCGGGCTCATCACGCTGGGGCTGTCGATCCCGATCCTGGCGGTCCGGACCGACCAGAACCTCTCCAACCAGATCGTGCTTTTGCCGCGCTGGGGGCTCGTTGCGTCCGCCGTCGGCATCGCGATTGCCGTGCGGCTCGCCTACCTGCTGCTGGCGGCCGTGCGGCAGGCGCGCGGCGGGGCGCTGATCGGAAGTCTGGGCGTGCGGCTGCCCGCGCAGGCGGGAACAATGTTCGCGCGCGCGGCGGTCGTGTTCCTGTTCCTCTATCCCGTGATCGCGCTTTCGCTCGCCGGCACCGGCGGCGCGGTGAAGTGGATCGACAATTTCGGCATCCAGATCCTGATCTTCATCATGCTGGGCTGGGGCCTCAATATCGTGGTCGGTCTCGCGGGGCTGCTCGACCTCGGCTACGTCGCCTTCTATGCGGTCGGCGCCTATACCACGGCGCTGCTCGGCAAGACGTTCGGGCTGAGTTTCTGGCTGTGCCTGCCGCTTGCGGGCATTCTCGCCGCGTTCTGGGGCATCATCCTCGGCTTCCCGGTGCTGCGCCTCAGGGGCGACTACCTCGCCATCGTCACGCTCGCCTTCGGCGAGATCATCCGGCTCGTGCTCATCAACTGGGTGCCGGTCACGAACGGCTACGCAGGGATCACCGGCATCCCGCGGCCCTCGTTCTTCGGCGTGCCTTTCAATGCGTCCGACCAGGGATTTTCGGCTGTCTTCGGGCTGCCGTTCTCGCCGCTCTACCGCACGGTGTTCCTGTTCTACCTGATCCTGCTGCTGGCGCTGCTGACCAACTGGGTCACGCTGCGGCTGCGGCGACTGCCCGTCGGGCGGGCCTGGGAAGCGCTGCGCGAGGACGAGATCGCCTGCCGGGCGCTCGGCATCAACACGACCTCGACCAAGCTCACGGCCTTTGCCATCGGGGCGGGCTTCGGCGGCTTTGCGGGCTCCTTCTTCGCCGCGCGGCAGGGCTTCATCAGCCCGGAATCCTTCACCTTCATGGAAAGCGCGGTGATCCTCGCCATCGTCGTGCTCGGCGGCATGGGCAGCCAGGTCGGCGTCGCCATCGCCGCCGTGCTGATGATCGGCGGAACCGAGATCCTGCGCGAACTCGACTGGATGAAGGAGATCTTCGGGTCCGGCTTCGATCCCACGCAATACCGCATGCTGCTGTTCGGCCTCGCCATGGTGCTGATCATGGTGTGGCGTCCGCGCGGGCTGGTCTCGACGCGGGAACCCTCGATCTTCCTGTCCGAGCGCCGGGCGGTGTCGGGCGCGCACGTGCGGGAGGGCCACGGCTGATGGCGCCCCGCGACGTCGTGCTCGAAGTCGAGCACCTTTCGATGCGCTTCGGCGGGCTCGTCGCCGTGAACGACCTGTCCTTCAGCGCGGCGCGCGGCGACATCACGGCGCTGATCGGCCCGAATGGCGCCGGCAAGACCACCGTCTTCAACTGCATCACGGGCTTCTACAAACCGACGAGCGGGCGCATCACCATGTCGCTTGGCGGCCCGGCCGAGCCGAACGACGTCGCCGCGCTGACGGCTTCGGGCAATCGTGCGATGCGCACGGCGCGGGGACAGCTCTTCCTGCTCGAACGCATGCCGGACTACGAGATCACGGCGCGGGCGAAGGTGGCGCGCACGTTCCAGAACATCCGCCTGTTCCCCGGCATGACGGTGCTGGAAAACCTGATCGTGGCGCAGCACAATGCGCTGATGATCGCCTCGGGCTACACGGTGAAGGGGCTGTTCGGGTTCGGCAGCTACCAGCGGGCGGAGGCCGATGCCGTGGCTCTCGCGCGCAGCTGGCTCGACCGCCTGGGCCTCACGGCGCGGGCCGACGATGCGGCGGGTGCGCTCGCCTACGGCGACCAGCGCCGCCTCGAGATCGCGCGGGCCATGTGCACGGGTCCGGAACTGCTCTGCCTCGACGAGCCGGCGGCGGGGCTCAACCCGCGCGAGTCCTCCGAGCTCAAGGACTTCATCCGCTCGATCGCGCGCGACCATGGCACGTCGGTGCTGCTGATCGAGCACGACATGTCCGTCGTGATGGAGATCTCGGATAAGGTCGTCGTGTTAGAGTACGGCATCAAGATCGCGGACGGGTCGCCCGAGGCCGTGCGCAACGATCCCAAGGTGATCGCGGCCTACCTCGGCGTCGAAGACGATGCCGTGGCCGAAGCGGAAGCGGAGATCGCGCAATGAGCGCGCCGCTTCTATCCGTCGAGAACGTGTCCGCCTTCTACGGCTCGATCCAGGCGCTGAAGGGCGTCTCCATCGAGGTGGCGGACAAAGAGATCGTGACGCTGATCGGGGCCAACGGCGCCGGCAAGTCCACCTTGATGATGACGATCTTCGGCCAGCCGCGGGCGCGGGAGGGGCGCATCGTCTACGAGGGCCGCGACATCACGCAATTGCCGACGCACGAGATCGCGAGGTTGCGCATCGCGCAATCCCCCGAAGGGCGACGCATTTTCCCGCGCATGACCGTGCGGGAAAATCTGCAGATGGGCGCCGAGATCGACGGCGGCCAGCACTTCGAGGCCGACCTCGCCAAGGTGTGCGAGCTGTTTCCGATCCTTGCCAAGCGCATCGACCAGCGCGGCGGCACGCTCTCGGGCGGAGAGCAGCAGATGCTCGCCATCGGGCGCGCGCTGATGAGCCGGCCGCGGCTCCTGCTCCTCGACGAGCCCTCGCTGGGCCTCGCCCCGCTCGTCGTGCGCCAGATCTTCGAGGTGATCGCGGAGCTCAACCGGCAGGGCATGACCGTGTTCCTCGTCGAGCAGAACGCGTTCCACGCCCTGAAGCTCGCGCATCGGGGGTATGTGATGGTGTCCGGCTCGGTGACGATGTCGGGCACAGGCCGCGAACTGCTGGCCCGGCCCGAGGTGCGGGCCGCCTATCTCGAAGGGGGGCGGTGAGCGATGGCGCTGATCCTGTCCCTGATCAAGGCGCATTGGGCCTTCGTGCTCGTCACCGTCGTCATGGGCGGGGCCGCTGCCTACGCGACGGGCAAGGCGATCGCCAAGACCTGGCGGCCCTTCGCGCAGGTGCTCGTCTACATGCTGGGCATGGCCGCGGTTTCGCGGTTCTGTCATTTCGCGCTGTTCGAAGAGACGCTGCTCGATCCTTCTGGCTATCTGATCGACCTTGCGGTCCTGACGGTTGCAGCCACGGCGGGCTATCGCCTGATGCGGGCGGAGCAACTCGTCACCCAATACGACTGGCTCTACCAGCGCGCCGGCCCCCTCGGCTGGAAAAGGCGCGCATGAGCCCCCTCCCCCCTATTGGGGACGTGACACGGCCACGTTTTCGATGGAAAGATCGATCACCGGCCGCCTTCGGCGGCTCTTGGTGCCGCATGCGGACACTTTCGACCTGAGTGAACAAAGGAGCCCGTGAATGACCAGGATGTTATTGGGAGCAGGCGCGCTCGCGGCTGCCTTGCTCGTGTCGCAGCCCGCCTCCGCGCAAGTGAAGTTCGGCGTGGTGGGGCCCCTGACGGGTGGCAGCGCGGCCTTCGGTTCGCAGCTCAAGAACGGCGTCGAGCAGGCCGTCGAGGACATCAACGGCGCGGGCGGCATCCTCGGCCAGAAGATCCAATTGGTCGTCGGCGACGACGCGGCAAAGCCCGAACAGGGCGTCTCGGTCGCCAACAAGTTCGTCGGTGACGGCGTCAAGTTCGTCGTCGGCCACTTCAATTCGGGCGTGACGATCCCGACCTCGGAAGTGTTCCAGGAAAACGGCATCGTGCAGATCACGCCCGCCGCCACCAACCCGAAGGTCACCGAGCGCGGCATGTGGAACATCTTCCGCACCTGCGGCCGCGACGACCAGCAGGGCTCGATTGCCGGCGCCTATCTCCTGAAGAACTACAAAGACAAGAAGATCGCCATCGTCCACGACAAGACGACCTACGGCAAAGGCCTCGCCGACGAGACGCAGAAAGCCATCAACGCCGGCGGCATCAAGGAAGTGCTGTATGAGGGCGTGAACACCGGCGAGAAGGACTATTCGGCTCTCGTCTCCAAGATCAAGGCGTCGGGCGCGGCGCTCGTGTACTGGGGCGGCCTGCACGACACGGGCGGTCTCATCGTGCGCCAGATGAAGGACCAGGGTCTCAACATCCCGATCATGGGCGGCGACGGTATCGCCGACGACGAGTTCGCCACCATCGCCGGCCCTGGCGCCGAAGGCACGCTGATGACCTTCCCGCCCGATCCGCGCAACCGCCCGGAGGCCAAGACGATCGTCGAGAAGTTCCGCACGGGCCGCAAGTTCGAGCCGCAGGCCTACACGCTCTACTCGTACGCCGCGGTCGAGATCTTCAAGCAGGCGGCGGAGGAGGCCAAGAGCCTCGATCCCAAGAAGGTCGCCGACGTGATGCACTCGGGCAAGGTGTTCAAGACCGTGATCGGCGACATCTCCTACGACAAGAAGGGCGACATCACCCGCTCCGACTATGTCGTCTACACCTGGAAGAAGGGCCCCGACGGCAAGGTCAGCTACTTCGAGAACTGATCCTTCCGCTTCGAGCACAACGAGAAAGCCCCGCCCCTCGCGCGGGGCTTTTTCTTTCGGGCGACTGCTGAAGGCGCGAAGGTAAGGACGGAAACGATCTGTTAACCTTTCCGGCTCCATAAATTCACGCTTGGAATACCCGAGAAATGCCATGTTCCCGGGTTATGCGTTATGGACTGTCCCGCCAAGTGGCGCGTCAGACGGGGGTCTTGGACATGTTTTTCGGGCCGGTGCGCGGCGCCGCAAAAGGCGTTGTGGCCACCATCATCGGGGCGAGCCTGCTGATCGCTGCCGCGATCCCTGACGCATTTGCCCAGCAACGCCAAGCCGTTGCGCGCTCGGCGAAGCCTGTCGCCCCCGCTGCCAAACCCGCCGAGCCCACCCGCACCCGCTTCGTCGTCGGCCTCGAGCAGGAGATCGACTTCCAGGTCTATTCGCTGACCGATCCCAACCGCGTCTACATCGAATTGCCGGAAGTGAAGGTGCAATTGCCGCCGCACCCGGGCGACGAGCCGGTCGGCCTCGTGAAGAGCTTCCGCGGCGGCCTGTCCGCGCCCGGCAAACAGCGGGTCGTGATCGACGTGACGGGCCCCGTCGTCGTCGACAAGGCCGAAATCGAGAAATCCGAGGACGGCCAGCCGCGCCTCGTCATCGACATCGTCGAGGTGAGCGCCGCGGTCGCCGCCGACCTCAACGCGCAGCATGCCCGGCGCCTCGCCATGCAGCAGGGCGCGACCGGGCTCGGTGCACGGGATCTGCAGCCGCCGCTGCCCCGCCCCGCCGTCTCGCCGCAGGCCCGCGCGCAGCACATGTACAAGCCCGTCATCGTGATCGACCCCGGCCACGGCGGCGACGACAGCGGCGCGCAGAAGCACGGCATCGTCGAGAAGGACGTGGTGCTCGCCTTCAGCCACAAGCTGCGCGAGAAGCTCGAAGCGACGGGCCGCTACAAGGTGCTGATGACGCGCACCGACGACACCTTCATCGAGCTCAACGCGCGGCGCGAGTTCGGCGAGCACAACAAGGCGCAGCTGTTCGTCGCCGTGCACGCCGACTACGCGAATTCGAGCGCGCGCGGCGCCACCATCTACTCGCTGCGCCCGGAAGTGGCGGGCATGCTGCAGCGCTCGGCCAAGGGCGACCTCAACGAGGTAACGGCCGTCAACAAGGAACTGCCGAAGACGGCGGAAGCCGACATCGGCGCGGTGAAGGAGATCCTCGCCGACCTCTACCGGCGCGAGGTCGATCTCAACCAGGCGCGCACCAACGTGTTCGTGAAATCGGTCATCGGGCAGATGGGCGCCTCGACCAGCATGAAGAACAATCCCGACCAGCAAGCGGCGTTCGTCGTGCTGAAGTCGGCGAAGGTGCCTTCGATCCTGATCGAACTCGGCTACGTCAGCAACGCCGCCGACGCGCAGCTTCTCGTCTCGGATGCCTGGCGCGAGAAGGTCTCGACCTCGATCTCCAAGGCCATCGAGAACTACTTCCAGAACCGCCCGGCGCTCTGAGCGGCGCCAAGAGGTCCGTCGGCTTTCCGCAGACCCTTCGCTTGCTTTCCCGGTCGAGCGCAGCGAGAGCCGGGATCCTTACCCGTCGAGATCTATCGCGAGCTGAAAGATCCCGGATAGCCGTGCTTGCGCACGCCTTCCGGGAACGCAAACTTGAGGGCGCAATCTGGGCGCAGCGATCTGCTCACGTGGAGCTTGCGCCTGGGTCCCGGATATTTGCCTTCGGCAAATTCCGGGATGACAGGATGGAGCGATCGCTTTTACCTCCGTGTCATCCCGGCCGGAGCGCAGCGGAGAGCCGGGACCCAGGGGCGGCTGGCGCGGACGAGTGTGGCTTTCGCTCCAACCTTATGCTTTCCCGGCCGAGCGCAGCGAGAGCCGGGATCTTCACCCGTTGAGATTTATCGGCAGCTGAAAGATCCCGGATAGCCGTGCTCGCGCACGCCTTCCGGGAACGCAACCTCGCCGGGTGACACCAGATCCTTCAGAACTGGTAGAGGCGGGCGGGGTTGTCGACGAGGATGCGCTTGCGGGTGGCGGCGTCGGGGGCCCAGAGCGCGAGCTGGTTCAGCACGAGCCCGTCGTCGATCTCGAAGAACGGCGTGACGTCCGTCACTTGCCTGCCCGGAGGCGTCGTCGAATTGGGATGCGGCCAGTCCGTGCCCCAAACGATGCGATCGGGATTGGCCTCGATCAGCGCGCGCGCAAAGGGCTGCATGTCGGCGAAATCCGGCCCGCGCGTGGACGACCGATAGGGCGCCGAGATCTTCACATAGACCTTGCCGCCTTTCAGCAGGTCGAGCACGTCGGCGAAGCCCGGTTGCGCGACACCGAGATCGGCTTTGGCGCCGCCGAAATGGTCGAGCACGACGGAGACCGGCGAGGCTGCGATCGCGTCCTTGAGGGCCGAGATCATGCCGAGGTTGGTATAGATCTGCACGTGCCAGCCGCGCGCCTTGACCTGGGACACGGCACGCTCGAAACGCGGCCGGGCGACGGTGGGATCGTTGGTGCCGCCCGTTGCCAGATTGATGCGGATGCCGCGGATGCCGGCCGCGTGCAAGGCGTCGAGTTCGGCTTCAGGCGCGGTATCCGCGATGACGGCCACGCCCCGGGCATCGGCGCCGCGCGCCTTCATGCCCCACACCGTCGCGCTGTTGTCGGTGCCGTAGACGCTGGGCGTGACGATCACGACGCGCTGGATGCCGAGCTTGGCGTGTAACGCGGCCATCTCTTCTGGCAGCGCCGCCTCGGGCGTGTAGACGCGGCCGGCGAAGTAGGGGAACTGATCGACAGGCCCGTGGATGTGCGTGTGGCAGTCGCACGCGCCGGCCGGCACCTCGAAGCTCACGGCCGTTGCCGGCTGCGAAGCCTTGGCGAAGGCCTGGCCAAAGGGCGCAGGCGCGAGGCTCGCGCCGAGTGTGGACAAGAGGATGGATCGCCGTGTCGGCATGGTTCGCCCTGTTTCCGAGGTTTGCGCGCTGGCGGCGACTATAGCGGCGGCGGGCTGCGCGTCACCCGACGTTCCGTGCGTTGCACAAACGACGGCAAATCCCACGTGCCGGAGTACCAGCGTGGCAACGTCGCGACGTCGATCTCCAAGGCCATCGAGAACGATTTCCAGAGCCGCCCGGCGCTGTGAACGGAGCGAGAAGATCCTGCAAAACTTAATACGCGGCGAGCGATTAACATTGTCGTCGTCAGCGCCTGTCCTCCACGCGAAGTGATGATATCTAGAGCCGATGCTGAAAGCTCTTCTGATCGCGGAGCATTGCAATCCGGAGTGGGTTTCGGTTCCGCTCGTTGGCTGGTCGCATGCGCGGGCGATCGCGCGCCAGCCGGGCATCGATGCGCATCTTGTGACGCATGTCAGGAATCGCGCGGCACTCGAATGCGCGGGCCTGCGCGAGGGGGTCGATTTCACGGCCATCGACTCGGAAGCCATAGATCGGTGGGTCTGGAAACTCGCCCAAGGCCTGCGGGGTGGCGCCGGCAAGGGATGGACCACGATCACCGCCCTGAACTCGCTGCGCTACCACTATTTCGAGCACTGCCTGTGGCGCGCGCTCGGTTCGCGCATTGCCGCGGGCGAGTGGGATATCGTACATCGCATCACGCCCCTGAGCCCCGTCATCTCGTCCCGCATCGCGGCGAAATGCGCGAAGGCCGGCGTGCCATTCATCGTAGGGCCCCTCAATGGCGGCGTGCCATGGCCCAAGGTTTTCGACGGCGCGCGGCGCGCAGAAAAGGAATGGCTGAGCTATGTCCGTTCCGCCCATCGTTTCATGCCAGGGCACCGGAGCATGCGCAGGCACGCGGCGGCGATCATCTGCGGGTCACGCGATACGCTGGCGCAGGAGCCGGCCTCTGTGCGCAACAAAGTCCACTACATACCCGAGAACGGGATCGATCCGAAGCGATTTCCCATCGTCCCTCAGACGCGAAAGCCCAGCCTGCCGCTGCATGTCGCGTTCATCGGCCGGCTCGTGCCCTACAAGGGCTGCGACATGCTGATCGAGGCTGCAGCACCTCTTCTGCGCGACGGGTCCCTCAAGCTCAGCATCATCGGCGACGGGCCGGAGCGCGGGAGCCTGGAGGCGCAGGCCGCCCGCGAGAAGCTCGGCGAAAACGTCGAATTCGCGGGCTTCGTCGATCATGACAGGCTGCAGGACCGGCTGGCGTCAGTCGACTTGCTCGGCTTTCCGTCGATCCGCGAGTTCGGCGGCGGCGTCGTTCTCGAATGCATGGCGCTCGGCATCGTTCCCGTCGTCGTGCGCTACGGCGGGCCTGGCGAGTTGGTTTCGCCCGACACGGGCTTCGCGATCGAACTCGGCCCGCGCGAGCGCATCGTCCGGGATCTGCGCGCCGTGCTGGAGCGGATCGTGAAGGACCCCGCGCAACTCGCTGCCCTTTCACGCAACGGGCAGGCGATGGTGACGCGCGACTTCACCTGGGACGCCAAGGCGCAAAAGACGATCGCGATCTATCGTCAGGTGTGCGCCCGGTCGCCGAAGGACATCGGCACGCTCGTCGGACACACGGCATAACGCGAACTCAGCGCGATGCCCTACCCCGCATTGGCGCCTTGCACGCCAGGACGGCCCCTCCCTGCATTGAGCACCGCCTTGCCGAGACCTTCCACGTAGCGATGCAAGAGCACGGACAAGGCCCAGCTCGTTGCCGCGACGATCAGGAAGGCGAAGACGTGGGCTGCCGGACCGAGCAGCCGCTCGATGACCGGCTCCATGCGCTGCTCCACCGGCATGAAGAGCGTGTGGACCAGATAGAGCGAGTAGGACACCTCACCCAAGTGGTAGGTCCATCTGTTGGCGAAGAGCGCCCGGCAGGCCGGGCTCTCGTACGCCAGCGCGAGGACGAGCGGCGGTATCAGCACGAACAGCGCCAGATCGTGCGCCCCGAGGCTTGCGCCGATGACGAGGGCAAGAAGCAGCCCGGATACGGCCCACGACGACGACAGGACCCCGGCGAGCGCCCTGCCGACG
>RXJK01000041.1:12185-15012 GCA_003963125.1 Hyphomicrobiales bacterium | reverse complement strand
GGTAGCACAGCATGCCAAGACCGAAGCCCGCGATGCATCGCACGAGCGGCAGCACGCTGTCGGTCGCGACGACATCCATCGGGCCCACGACACCGAGCCCCGACAACGCCACCAGCGCGACCGCGCCGATGCAGCCCGCTGCCATGACTGCCGCAGCGAGCGGCCGCGCAAGGTTCACGAAGCGCACCAGGAACGGAAATACGAGATATGCGCCGAACTCGGTACTCAGCGACCACGCGATGCCGGCGACCGTCGTGAAGCCGAAGCCCCAGGCCTGGATCAGCACGAGGCACGCGGCAAAATCCGAAAGCTTGAAATAGGGAACCCAATGACCTCCGAGGTTCATTTCGTATTTCAGAAAGAACACCAGCAGCATGAAGATATAGAGCGGATAGATCCGCGCGAGCCGCTTGACGATGAAGTTGGCATAGGCGGGCAACGTCACGGCGTGCGCAAAGCCGCGCGAATAGCTCAGCGAAATGACGAAGCCGCTCAGGACGAAGAAGACGTCGACACCCATGTATCCTTTGGCGACAATCGCAGGCGTGAAGGCTGCGAAGAAGGGATCGGCGCCCAGGAAATGATAAAACATCACGAGGACGGCGGCGGCACCGCGCAATCCCGTCAACGACCTGATCTCTTTGTTCATCAAGTTGGCTCGTCCTCAAACGAGGTGGCGATCCCCTAGCCGGCAGCCAAGCTATTTCTCATCGTGAAAATATCAATCGCCGGGCCATTTCAGTCTTAATCGCGACGCACACGGTTTTTCCATTTTGCCGGGTATTTGCTATCCGGCCTCTGGCCAGAGAAACGGCCATTAACCTTTCGTTCAATTCTCTGCCGCAGCGCGCGCAAACCCGGGTGTATACAGAGCCTCAGGGAGATTGCTCGCATGATCACGGCCAGCGCGAATATCGGTACGAGCGCACCTCCGGTCCGCCCTCCGAATGTGCTCCTGCTCGGCGGCATCCTCACCCTCACGGCCCGCGTCGCAAGGTGCCTCGACCGCGCCGGAATGCGTCCGGTTATTCTGGGGACGGACCAAATTCGTCCGCTGGCGCTCCTCCCCGAATGCAAGCGCTACGTGCCGTGGACGGGCGTTCGCTGGGTGAACGGCGAGCTCCTCAATGCCACGGAAAGCTTCCTGGCGGCCTGCCGGGAGCATCGCATCGATGTCGTCATCCCGGCCGATCTCGATACGTCGCTGTTCCTGAGCCGGCAGACGGAGCTTCCGCCGGGCGTCCGCATCGGCCCCCTCGCGCCAGCCGATCGCCTGATCGACCTTCACAACAAGTGGTCCCTTGCCCAGCGGATGCGGCGCATCGGCGTGCGCCATCCAGAAAGCGTGCTTGCGCGCGACGTGCATGACCTTCTCGACCACGGCCTTGCCTATCCGATCCTGACGAAACCGCTCGACGGTTCCGACGGTGTCGGCATCCAGCGCCATCAATCGGCGGACGCGCTTGCCGCGTTCGTCAAATCGTCGCCGCCGGTGCGGTGGCCGCTTCTCGTCCAGGAATTCGTCCAGGGCATCGACGTCGACATGTCCTTCATGGCGGTCGACGGACAGGTCGTGGCGCACTCGATCTTCGAGCATGGCGGACGCAGCCGGCGCTTCTTCGAGGACAGCCGGGTGCGCACCAGCGTCGAGAAGATCGTGGCTGACGCGCACTACAGCGGCGTCGGGCACGTCGACACGCGCTATGATCCCGACCGCGACGACTTCTTCGTGCTCGAGATCAACCCGCGCTTCTGGGGATCGCTGCTCTATGAGGCCTACGCCGGCGTGAACTACCCCGCGCTCTACGTGCAGCACGCCCTGTCGCAGAGCGAAGGCAACGCCCCGCGCGCGACGGCCGGCCACGTGCGCTTGCCGTTACGCGATGCCACGATCTGCCGCCTGCTCGGCCAGATGCAGAAGGTCTACGCGGTCAAATACCGGCTGCACGGCTAGCACATTCGCTCCCCCCATAACGAAAGAGGCCGGCTTCCTCTCGGAAGCCAGCCTCGAATTCGTGGCCGGTTCGGTCGCACCCCTCCCCGGCTAAGCCGGATCAGAGCTTACTTGGCGGACGATGACGTTGGTTTTCTCGCCAGAGGAGCACCCACTTCCAGTCGGGTTGGATCTTCAGTTCGCACCGTGGATTTTCAATTGCGTCTCCACTCCTGAAACCAGACCGTTGACAGAGGCGCTTCATGTGCCACTCCATCTCCAGAGAGATTGCCAAGCCGCAATCGTCGAGCCGCTGCCTTGCCGTCGCGAAGGACGACATCGTCATGCCCGGCCCCTTGCGGAACCAGGCGATGCGCGCAGGCGCACGTTTCGGAAGATTGAGCACGGCGGTTCGGGACGGGGTCCGCGTGAAATTCCGCGGAGACAAATCCGAAGGGTTGTAGCGGCGGCCCCATCCAAGCCCGCCTGGCCTTCGGTAATTCTGGACAGCTCGCTCGAGACATGCCCTCGCTCAGATGACGGCCCGAAGGCCATCCCTTCTGACGCTCACTCAGCTTTCGATAACAGTGTTCGCGAAAATGGTTAAGGATTGATTAGCGGTTCCGTACGGGCGGCATTCAGCCTCGCGCAAGCTTGCAACAACCCGCGTGAAGCCAGCGAAGATGCCGCCTCGCCGCAACCTTTCGCCGCAGCTGGCGTTGTTATTCTGCCGCTCAAGAATGCGACGTGTGCGTATCCAACCGGCAACTGAGCGCGGGGGGCGTTCTGGAGGGCACCTGCACGGGGAATAACGCGAGACAAGTTCCGGCACGTTTCTCGCATTGAACCCATCCGAACCCTGATGATACGGATTTTGAACCGTATGCATGAACA
>RXJK01000041.1:0-12135 GCA_003963125.1 Hyphomicrobiales bacterium | reverse complement strand
GCGAAGACTACAAGGCGCACGGCTGCGACTGGTCGCGGCCGGGCCTGCGTACGCTTGCGGTCTATCGTTTCACGCACTGGACGCATACGGCCGTGCACGGCGCGATCACCGGGCGCATCATGCGGCGGTTCGGGTACTTCCTGTTTCGCGTGATGCGCAACCGCTACGGCATCGAGATCCCGCCAACGACGCGCATCGGGCGGCGCGTCGTCATCGAGCATCAGAACGGGATCGTGATCCACGGCGGCGCCAGCATCGGCGACGACTGCGTGATCCGGCAGAACGTCACGATCGGGAACCGCCATCTCGACAGGCCGCTGGATGCGCCGCAGATCGGTGCGCGCGTGAACATCGGCGCTGGCGCCGTGCTGATCGGTGCGATCAAGATCGGGGCCGACGTGAACATCGGCGCCAACACCGTGGTGGTGACCGACGTGCCGGACGGCGCGACCGTGGTGGGCGCAGCGGCGATCATAAAAATCGCGCGGCCCCAGGTCGTGGAGCCGCGCGTTCTGGATATCCCAGCGTAACGAGCTGAGGTCAGGACGTCAGGCGGTCGCCTGTCGGCCCTCCGGCTGAGTCTGGCGCGCCGACTTCTGCACAGCGGCCTGGATCTTCTCGAACGCACGCACCTCGATCTGGCGGATGCGCTCGCGGCTGACGCCGAACTCGGCCGAGAGATCCTCGAGCGTGGCGGGCTCTTCCGCCAGCCTGCGGGCCTCGAAGATGCGGCGCTCGCGATCGCTGAGCGTGGACATGGCGCGGGCGAGATAGCCCTTGCGCAGGTCCAGCTCCTCGCTTTCGACGAGGCGCTCCTCCTGGTCCGGCGTCTCGTCGACCAGCCAATCCTGCCACTCGCCCGAGCCTTCGGTTTCGGCCCGCACGGGTGCGTTCAGCGACGCGTCGCCGCCGAGACGACGGTTCATGGAGACGACGTCGTCCTCGGACACGCCGAGCTTGGTTGCGATCTGCGCGACCTGGTCGGGGCGCAGGTCACCCTCTTCAAGGGCCTTGATCTGGCCCTTCATGCGCCGAAGATTGAAGAACAGCTTCTTCTGCGCCGCGGTGGTGCCCATCTTCACGAGGCTCCACGACCGCAGGATGTACTCCTGGATCGAGGCGCGGATCCACCACATGGCGTAGGTCGCCAGGCGGAAGCCCTTGTCGGGCTCGAAGCGCTTGACGGCCTGCATGAGGCCGACGTTGCCCTCGGAGATCACCTCGCCGATCGGCAGGCCGTAGCCGCGGTAACCCATGGCGATCCGCGTGACGAGACGCAGGTGGGACGTGACGAGCTTGTGCGCGGCTTCCTGGTCGCCATGCTGCTGCCAGGCTTTCGCGAGCATGTACTCCTCGCCCGGCTCCAGCATGGGGAACCGGCGGATCTCTTCCAGATAGCGTGCAAGGCCGCCCGAGCCGGCGGCGATCGAAGGAAGCGCTCTTGTTGCCATCGTCTCTTCAGCCGGTGGCTCGCGCCGAGCCGGCTGCTCCTGGTTGCATCACCCCCCGAAGGAGTGACGTGTTCGGCAAACCGTGTTGCATTTTCGTAGCCGACCCCCATTTCACCTTCAAACCACGTTGGTGTGTTTCCGGGGTCACGCCAGATCACGGCCGCGTTCACAAAACGAACGGATAAATGGGGTGTGGCTGCGACCCAACAACCCAGTCTCCGATTTAAATGTTCGTAATCTTGCCATCTTGGACGTAAGTGGCTGATTAAACAGACATTTCAAATGCCGCCCAATTACCCCTAGCGCCGCTTGTCGCGCCTCGCCATCGCCGGGGCTCTGCCGCGCAGGGCCTCCTGCAACGCCCGCATGTCCGCCGGCAGGGGGGATTCGAACCGCATCGGCTTACCCGTGACGGGATGCTCGAAGCCGAGGAGCGCCGCGTGCAGGGCCTGGCGCCCCAGCGCGGCCAGCGCAGCCTGGGCTTCGGCGCCCAGGTGGCGCGCGCTGGCCTTGAACCCCGCACCATAGGCCGCATCGCCCAAGAGCGGGTGGCCGATGTGGGCCATATGCACGCGGACCTGGTGCGTGCGGCCGGTCTCCAGCGTCAGGGCCAGTTCGCTCGCAATCGGCTTGGCGCCCGGGGTGGTATCGTCTGCGGCAAAGGTTTCCAGCACCTCGAACCGGGTCGCGGCCCAGCGGCCGGCGGCCTCGGGCACCACCGCCATGCGCGTGCGGTTGTGGCGGCTGCGCCCAATCGGCGCCTCGACGGTGCCGCGGGAGCGCTCGGGCACGCCCCAGACGATTGCCCGGTAGCCCCGCTCGAGGCGGCCGTCGGCACCGTGGGCCGCGAACTGCGCCGCCAGCGACTGATGCGCCCGGTCGGTCTTGGCGACGACCAGCAGCCCGGTCGTGTCCTTGTCGAGCCGGTGCACGATGCCCGGGCGCTTGACGCCGCCGATGCCGGACAGGCTCGCGTCGCAATGGGCGAGGAGCGCGTTGACGAGCGTGCCGCTCGCATGTCCGGGGGCGGGATGCACCGTCAGGCCCGCCGGCTTGTCGATGACGATCACCTCGTCGTCCTCGTAGACGACGGCGAGAGGGATCGCCTGGGGCGCGGGCGCGGCTGCCTCGGGTTCGGGAACGCGGACGACGTAGCGCTCGCCCGGCCGCGCCTTGCGGCCTCGGACGTCGACGACCACGCCATCGCACAGGACCGCGCCCGACTCGATGAGCGCCTGGATGCGCGCGCGGCTCAGGTCCGGAAACTGCGCGGCGAGCAGCTTGTCCAGCCGCTCGCCTGCGTGCGCCTCGTCGATCAACAGCTCTCGCGGCCCAGCCGGCATGACCTCGCATCTCCTGGC
This sequence comes from Hyphomicrobiales bacterium, assembly GCA_003963125.1. Taxonomy (GTDB): domain Bacteria; phylum Pseudomonadota; class Alphaproteobacteria; order Rhizobiales; family Hyphomicrobiaceae; genus AWTP1-13. The sequence goes on along the minus strand of RXJK01000041.1, from coordinate 9,323 downwards.
ACAGGATCTACGAGATCCGGGCGCGGCCCGCCACATCCGAGACGCGCGGGCCTGCGCGCCTTCAGAAGCCGAGGCGGCTCAGCGGGCCGATCACGCGGCGGAAGATCACCGGCGGGAGCACGTCCTGCAGGGTCTCGTGCCGGGCGACGACGGCGTCGCGCTGGTCCTCGGTGTTGGGGCGCGGCTTGAACAGCGTGGTGTGCGACTTGCGCGTGCTGTTCCAGGTGGCGGTGTAGTAGTACAGCGCGATCGACTGCCGCGGTAGCCCGGCCGGATGGTTCACCTTCTGCGGATTGCCGTGGAACGTATCGGAGCCCGTGCTGAAGCAGACCATGCGGTTGAACAGGGGCACGAACTCGGCCTCCTGCTTCGTCATCTCCTTGTCCCAGATCTCGAAGGAACCGCCGTACTCCTTCTTCCAATCCTTGTTCAGGTAGATGAGGACGTTGAGCCGGCGCTCGAGATTGAGCTTGGGGTGGTGGTTGAAATCGGCGTGGATGTCGAGATGACCGCCGTGGCCGACGCGATGGATGCCGGCGCCGCCGAAGTAGGGATCGGGGATCAGCCCCTTGATGCCCGTCAGCTCTTCGAGGAAGAGCACGAAGGGGCGCGAGTTGAAGAAGTAGAAGAGCTCGCGCGTATAACGCGGCAGGCGCTCGGGAATGTAGGAGGACTTGAGGTTTTCCTGCGCGCGGGAGAACGAATCCTCCGGCTCGGGCAACTGGCGCAAGTCGTCGAGAACTTGTTCGAGTGCGGCCTCGGGAAGGAAGTCGTCGATGCAGATGTGGGGATAGGGTTTCGCGCTCTGATAGCGCTCGGCGTAGGGTTTTGCCGTCGCCTTCGCGGCATCGGGCTCGGCAAGCAAATTCTCAGGATCGAGAGGAAAAACGGCCATAAAACCTCCAACGCCGCACGGACAAGGCTGAACAACATTAGGGGCGGCCCGGACTTCCTGCCATGCGCATCGTCCGGGCCCGTCCTACTTTATGAATTTAACGTTTCTATGCGACGCGGAAAAGCTGCTCGTGGCTCAGCGGCCTTTCCAATTGGGCTTGCGCTTCTCGGCGAAAGCCTTGGGCCCTTCGATCGTATCCTCGCTCGCGGCCATGGCGAGGAAGGCCGGATAGTTGGTGTTGCGCGCGGCCATCTCGAGGACGGGCGCGTCGAGCGAGCGCATCACGACCTGTTTCGTCGCGCGGATGCTCATGGGCGAGCACTCGAGGATCTGGCCGGCCCAGCGCCGCGCCTCGGCCATCAGGTCCTTGTGCGGGACGACGGCCGTCACGAAGCCCAGTTCGTAACCTTCGGCGGCCGACACGTGGCGACCGGTCAACATCATGCCCATGGCCTTCTTGAGCGGGATCTGGCGTGACAGGCGCTGCATGCCGCCGGCGGCCGCGGCGAGACCGACGCGCGGCTCGGGAAGCGCGAATTTGGCCTGATCGGAGGCGATGAGGATGTCGCAGGCGAGCGCGATTTCGAAACCGCCGCCCATGGCAACGCCGTTCACCGCCGCGATGACCGGCTTGTCGAGGTCGTAGCGCGCGGTGAGCCCGCCGAAGCCCTTCACGGCCATGGGCGGGCGCACGCCGTTCTTGGCCTGGTATTCCGCGTGATACTTGAGGTCGTTGCCGGCGGAGAAAGCCTTGTCGCCTGCGCCCGTGATGATGGCGACCCAGAGCTCGGGATCGGCCGCGAACTTGTCGAACACCTCGGCCAATTCGGCGTTGGCGACGTGATGCAGCGCGTTATAGACCTCGGGCCGGTTGATCGTGACGACCATGAGATGGCCCTCGATCTCGACCTTGCTGAATTCGCCCATGCCCGTCCTCCTCCACGTGTTGGTTACGGCTCGCTGTGGCCGGCGGCGGAGCATGCCCTGCCGGCTGCGGCACTTCCAGTCGGAAGCGCAGGCGTTAAGGATCGAGCGGGCGCGGGGCGCGTCAGTGCATCGAATGCGCGGGCTTGCCGGCCGGCGCCTTGCCGTCGCGGCTGGCAGCCCCGATGGGGGCGACCAGGTATTCGATCGCGACCGAGCCCGCCTTTTCGAAGACGAGCGTGCCCTTGATGGTCTGGCCCGCCTTGAGCCCTTCTTTCAGATCCATGAACATCAGGTGGAAGCCGCCGGGCTTCAGTTCCACCGAGGCGCCCGGCTTGATCTCCAGGGCATCGATGCGGCGCATGTTCATGACGTTGTTGGCCATCGACATCTCGTGCACCTCGACGGCGCCGGCGACGGGCAGGGTGCCGCCGACGAGGCGGTCGGGCGCCGAGCCCTTGTTGGTGATCTTGAGGTAGCCGCCTGCGACCTTGGCGCCTCCGGGCGTGGCGCGGGCCCAGGGCGCCTCGATGACGAGGTCGCCGACCTTGGCGACGGCTTCGGTTGCGGCCGGGTTTTGGGCGACGGCGGGAAGCGCCAGCGCAAGGCCCGCGAGGGCCACCAGCGAAGCTAGAACGAGCGCGCGCATCGGAATGACCTCTCGGCACGGATCAGAGCGTCCGAGCTAACGAGGTTCCGGCCGGCTGGCAACGGGCATAGCGCCGCGTTGCCCGTCCCTGCTGGATATCAAAGGGCGTTGCGGTGCACGAAGCCGCGCACGGCCGTCAGCGCGAGGATCTTCAGGTCCATCCACATCGACCAGTTGGCGATGTATTCGAGGTCCTTGCGCACGCGCTGGCGCATCTTCTCGGGGTCTTCGGTCGGGCCGCGGAAGCCCGAAACCTGGGCGAGGCCCGTGATCCCCGGCTTAACCCGGTGCCGGTTGGCGTAACGCTCGACCTGCTCGCCGTAGAAATCGTTGTGGGCGACGGCGTGGGGGCGGGGGCCCACCAGCGACATATCGCCTAGCAGGACGTTGAAGAGCTGCGGCAGTTCGTCGAGGCTCGTCTTGCGCAGGATGCGGCCGACGCGGGTCACGCGCGGGTCATCGGCCTGCGCCTGGCGCACGACAGGGCCGTTCTCCTCCACGCGCATGGTCCGGAACTTGTAGACCTCGATGATGCGGTAGTTCAGGCCGTGCCGCTTCTGTCGGAAGAAGATCGGGCCCGGGCCTTCGAGCCGGATGGCGAGGGCGACACCGGCCATGATGGGCGAGGCGATCACCAGGATGCAGGCGCTCGCCACGTAGTCGAAGACCAGCTTGGCGACATAGCCCCAGCGGCGGATCGGCTTCGGTTGCACGTGCAGCAGGTTGACGAGGCCGACCTGCTCGGTGCCGATGATCGGGATGGTCAGGTCCTGCGGGTGGATCCAGACGTCCAGGGGGAACGCGGACAGCCGGCCGACGAGGGATTCGAGCCTGCGCGTATCGGTCTCGCCCGGCAGCACCACCACCTCGTCCACCAATCCGGCCTTGAGGACGGGGACCAGCGCGCTGTCGGCCTTCGACAGGGGGCCGTAGGGAACGTCCGACGCCTGATAAACGCCGATCACATCCACGCCCGGCTGCTGGCGGAGCTGGAGGGCGAGCTTCAGGCCGCTCGCCAAATCGTTGTCGGTGACGATGGCCATGCGGCGCGTGCTGCGCCCCGTCCGCGCCAGCCAGACGCAGATGCGCGAGGCCGCGATGCGCAGGCCGACCACGCCGACGAGCGCAAAGCCGTACCAGGCCGAGAGCCAGCCGCGCGAGAAGTCGGTTGAGACCTTGAAGAGGTAAGCAGCGGCCACAAGAAGAAGGAACGACAGGGTCACCGCGCTGAGCAGGCGGCCGAGAACGCGGTCCCACTCCACGATCGCCTTGCGCTCGTAGAGCCGCTGCGAGCGCATCACGATGACGGTCAGGGCCCCGCCGGCCAGCCCCGCCAGCAGATAAGGCTTCATGGCCTGTCCGCCGTCCTGCAGCGCCAGGTTGATGTAGAGCAGCTTCGAGAAGAGCGCCGCCAAGACGATCCAGGCGAACTCGCAGATGGCGAGCACGTCGATGAGCATCGTCTCGTGGGGAATCCAGCGGCGGTTACGCGGCGGAGGCGGGGTGAAGAACCGAGCCGCCGATATTGCCGCAGGCGGAGTAGAGAGTGCTTCCATCACACGACCGTTCAACGCGGACCAATTTCTCTCTGCATCTCGGCGTGTGTTTGGATGAATGCGCCGGCCGATGCAATCGCAATCTTACGCCACCATTAACGACCATCTCATAACGCGACAATATTTCTCCGATCACGGATCGCGGAGCAGGCAAAAGCGCAACCGGAAATCCTCAGAGCCCAGATGTGAGGCATTACGGTCTATCCGGAGCCGCCTTTTTATGCTCCGGATCCGCCCAATCGGAAACTGCTGGAAATGCATTCGCGCAATTGTCGCGGAGCACAGGCGTAACTGTCACCGAGGTGACAGCGGGGTCACCACGCCTTGTCGGAAGCCGCCAGCGCGAGCAGGTATTTGCCGTAGTCGGAGGCGCGCAGCTCGTTGCCGAGGGCCACGAGGCCCTCCTGCGAGATGAAGCCCATGCGGTAGGCGACCTCTTCGGGGCAGGAAATGCGATAGCCCTGGCGCTTTTCGAGTGCGCGCACGAAGTCGGAGGCCTCGTTCATCGAATCCGGCGTGCCGGTGTCGAGCCAGGCAAAACCGCGGCCGAGCCGCTCGACGTGCAGATCGCCGCGCTCCATGTAAATGCGATTCAAGTCGGTGATCTCGAGCTCGCCGCGCGGCGACTTCTTCAGGCTCTTGGCGTAGTCCGACGCGGCACCGTCATAGAAATACAGTCCTGTGACGGCCCAGTTCGATTTGGGAACCTTGGGCTTTTCCTCGATGGAGATGGCCTTGCCGTCAGGCCCGAGCTCGACGACGCCGTAGCGCTCAGGATCGGTCACGTTGTAGCCGAAGACGGTCGCGCCGGTCTTGCGCGCGGCCGCTGCCTTCAAAGATTCCGGGAGGCCGTGGCCGTAGAAAATATTGTCGCCGAGGATCAGCGCGGAATTCTCGCCGCCGATGAAATCCGCGCCGATGATGTAGGCCTGCGCGAGGCCCTCCGGTTGCGGCTGCTCGCGATAGGTGAACGAGACGCCCCACTTGGCGCCGTCGCCCAGCAGGCGCTTGAAGTTCGGTAGATCCTCCGGGGTGGAGATGATCAGGATGTCCTTGATCCCTGCCAGCATCAGCGTGGCCAGCGGATAGTAGATCATCGGCTTGTCATAGACGGGGAGCAGCTGCTTCGACGTGACGAGCGTCATGGGGTAAAGCCGCGTGCCGCGCCCGCCCGCCAGAATGATCCCCTTCATTCAAACTACTCCTTCGAACCCGTTGGCAGCGCCATTATGGCCTCGACGCACTGTTTCGCGCCAATTTCCCATGCCGGTAGACTTAATCCGAATGTCTTCGCGAATTTCGCGCAATCCAATCGCGAATTGGCGGGCCGAACGGCGCGCGTGGGATAGTCGGCCGTGGTGATCGGCGTCACACGCACGTCACGCGCGCTCGAACGCGCGGCGACACGCAAGATCTCGCGGGCAAAGCCGTACCACGTCGTCTCGCCCGAGCCGGCGCAGTGGAAGGTGCCCCAGACTCCGGCATCGGGTGCCGTCAGGATTTTGTGTGCGACATCGAGACACGCGTGCGCAAGATGCGGCGCATAGGTCGGGCAGCCGATCTGGTCGTCGACGACGCGCAGTTCGTCACGTGTGGCGCCGAGCGCCAGCATGGTCTTGACGAAGTTCTTGCCCCACGGGCTGTGCACCCAGGCGGTGCGCAGGATCACGTGCTGCGACAGGGCGGCGGCGATCCGCTCTTCGCCTTCGAGCTTGGAGCGGCCGTAGCTGCCGAGCGGATCGGTCGCGTCGTCTTCGCGATAAGGCCGGTCGAGACGTCCGTTGAACACGTAGTCGGTCGAGACGTGGATCAGCGGAATGCCGCGCGCGGCGCAGAGTTCCGCCAGATGACCCGGGCCCGTAGCGTTGGCCGCGCGCGCAGCCTCGATCTCATCCTCGGCCTTGTCGACGGCCGTGTAGGCGCCGGCATTGATGACGAGATGGGGCGCATGGCGGGCGACCACCTCGCGCAGCGATGCTTCCTGCGCAAGATCGGCCTCGGCGTGGCCCGCGAAGGTCGCCGTGATGTCGGGCCGCGCCGGCAGTTCGGCCGCGAGCGCGCGCGCAAGCTGGCCTTCCCGGCCGATCACGAGCAGCTTCATGGGGCGACGGCGGCCTTTGCCGGAGCCGGTGTGCTCAGAAGCCCGAGGCGCTCGCCGCCGTAGGCCTTTTCACGGATCGGGCCCCACCAGGACTGGTTGGCGAGGTACCATGCGACCGTCTTGCGGAGGCCGGTCTCGAAGGTCTCCTCCGCGCGCCAGCCGAGTTCGCTCTGGATCTTGCCGGAGTCGATCGCGTAGCGCTGGTCGTGGCCCGGACGATCGGCGACGAAGGTTATCAGCTTGCGCCGCGAAGCTGGTGCGGGGCGCAGTTCGTCGAGCAGGTCGCACACCGTGTGCACGACGTCGATGTTGCGACGCTCGTTGCTGCCGCCGACGTTGTAGGTCTCGCCGAGGCGTCCCTTCTGGACGATGGTCCAGAGCGCCTTCACGTGATCCTCCACGTAAAGCCAGTCGCGTACGTTGGCGCCGTTGCCGTAGACGGGCAGCGGCTTGCCGTCGAGCGCGTTCAGGATCATCAGCGGGATCAGCTTCTCGGGGAAGTGATAGGGCCCGTAGTTGTTGGAGCAGTTGGAGATCATGGTCGGCAGGCCGAAGGTGCGATGCCAGGCGAGCGCCAGGTGGTCGCTCGCAGCCTTCGAGGCCGAGTACGGCGAACTCGGGTCGTAGGGCGTATCCTCACGGAACAACCCCTCCTCGCCGAGCGAGCCGTAGACCTCGTCGGTCGAGACGTGGAGGAAGCGGAAGCGTGCCTTGTCGGCCTCGCCAAGGCCGCTCCAGTAGGCGCGGGCGGCTTCCAGCAGCGTGTAGGTGCCGACGATGTTGGTCTTGATGAACACGTCGGAGCCCGTGATCGAGCGATCGACGTGGCTTTCGGCCGCCAGATGCATCACGGCCTCGGGCTTGAACTCGGCGAAGGCCCGGTCCATGGCCGCGCGATCGGCGATATCGGCCTGAAGGAAATGGTAGCCCTTGGCGCCGCTGACGGGCGCGAGCGACTGGAGATTGGCCGCGTAGGTCAGCTTGTCGATGTTCAGGACCTCGGCGCCGACGCTGTCGACGAGGTAGCGCACGAGGGCCGATCCGATGAAGCCGGCTCCGCCGGTGACGATGACGCGCATGGTACTAACCTGGGCCTCAGGCCCCTCCCGTGTAGACGAACGAGGATTTCAGATCGGCCAGCCGCGGCAGGCGCTTGTCCTTGTCGGACAGGATCGCGTCCGAGCCCGTGACCGGCCAGGGGATGCCGAGCGCAGGATCGTCCCACAGCAGGCCCCCCTCGTGCTCGGGAGCGTAATAATCCGTGACCTTGTAGATCACCTCGGTATCCGGCTCGAGCGTGCAATAGCCGTGGGCGAACCCTTGCGGGATCCACAGCTGCAACCAGTTCTCGGCGCTGAGGGTGACGGCGGCGTGGCGGCCGTAGGTGGGCGAGCCCACGCGGATATCCACAACCACGTCGAGGATGGCGCCGCGCGCGACCCGGACGAGCTTGTCCTGGGCCTTGGGCGGCACCTGATAGTGCAGGCCTCGCACCACCCCCTTGGCCCGGGAGCAGGCGTGGTTGTCCTGGACGAAGACGGCCTCGATCCCGGAGGCCCGGAAGACCTTCTCGTTGAAGGTCTCGGAGAAAAATCCCCGCGCGTCCCGGAAAATTGGGGTTCGGACGATCTTGACGTCCTGGAATGGGGCGACCGCTTCAATCTGGAGCATCAGTTTCCCGTTACGCTTGACCCTGCCCGATCCACATCGGCGCCCACGGCCGGAGCCGCCTCGCTCATAAGGCCTCGGCGCCTCCGCATACAGCGCTTTCCTCGATTGAGGTAACCGCAGGCCCCAAGGCTCGATCGAGCCGAAGCTGCCCCGACCGGGCCGGCCGCTCTTTGCTGCCGGCCCAGGCCATATGCGTCGCACACGGCCCGTTGGCCCGTCACATGCATGGGACGTGCCGGCCTAGGGCGCGCCAGATCGACTCGGGCTGTCTTAGGATGCAATTGTGACGAGGTCATACCGTCGCGGCGGCGGCAACCACCAGAGACGGGCTCCGTCCTGGCCGAGCGGGCCCCCAACAAGGGTCAGGTCCGGCGGGCGCAACAGAAATCGTCATGTGTCTGATCAATCTTTACCAAGTCTTAAGAGACCGCCTTGCCCTTCGCATCTGCAACGTATATTTAATGAACTGATAACGGTAAGGGGTTGTCAGTGTTTACATTCACGCACAAGCGCATGGCCGCAGCAATTGCCGTAGCGTGCTGCTCCGGTGCCTACCTCATCATCGCTGGCACTCAACAGGCGGCGGGCTCGCGCGGCGGCCAGTTCGGCATCAATTTCGGTCCCGAGGACCGCTCCTATCGCGTGCTCGCGAACGCGCAGCGGCGCCAGGGCGTCCAGCTCGCTGCCCAGGTCGAGAGCAACCCGCTGGTTCTCACCGATGCGCAGGTCGAAAGCCCGCTCGACAAGTCGGCCGACAAGGGCAATGCCGCCTCGCGCACGAAATTGTCGGGCATCGAGCGCATCCGCCTCCGCGTGTGGGGCAATACGGACTTCAACGGCGAGTACGGCATCGATCCGGACATGACGCTGTCGCTGCCGGGTCTCGGCCGCCTCGACGTCAGCGCGATGAGCCTGACCGACCTCGAGCACATGATCTCGGAGCGCCTGTCGAACTCGCTGCGCCGGGATACGCGCGTGTCGGTGGAAGTCGTCCGCGCCCGTCCGTTCTTCATCATGGGCCAGATCAGCCGGCCCGGCGCGGTCGAGTGGCGGCCCGGGCTCACGCTCGTGCAGGCGCTGGCACTCGCCGGCGGCGTGACGCGGTCACAGACCGCCTTCATGGGCGGCGACATGTCCTCGCAGGCGACGATCAGCTTCACGCTCGCGCAGCTCGCGCGCCTCAAGGCGGAAAAGGAAGACGTCGCCAATACCGATCCGCAAGCGCCGATCACCGCCCTACCCGAGACGACGGCCGACGCGCAGCAGCGCGCCTTCGGCCAGAACGTCATCCGCGACGAGCAGCGCGCGATTTTCCACGCCCGCATCTCGAGCCTGCAGGGTGAGCATCGCTCGGCCCTGCGCGAGATCGAGACGGCGCGCGCGCAGCACAAGAACCTCGAGGAGCAGCTGGTCCTGACCCGTCAGGCGACCAAGGATCTCGAGCACCTCAAGCAGCAGCAGCTCGTCGCCAACCGCATCTACCTGACGCAGCGCTCCGAGCTGTCGACGATCGAGGCGCGGGCGCTC
>RXJK01000022.1 GCA_003963125.1 Hyphomicrobiales bacterium | reverse complement strand
GGAACTGGAGCATCGCGAACGACAACGCGCGCCGTGCCGCAGCTCACAATCAGACCGCCCTCGAGGGCGGCTTCACTTCGGAAACGCCTGCGACACGCACGGCCGAACGGGCCCGTGCATCGTTGCGTCTGAAGCGCCACGCGGGTGGCCTGTCTACAATCTCCGTCGCCAACAGGAGGCCCATATGAATTACGAGAGTTACTTCCGCTCGGAGCTCGACGCGCTGCGCCGGGAAGGCCGCTATCGCGTGTTCGCCGATCTGGAGCGGAAGGTGGGCCAGTTCCCGCGCGCCCGATGGAATTCACCGACGGGCCCGCGCGACGTGACCGTGTGGTGCTCCAACGACTACCTCGGCATGGGCGAGAGCCGCATCGTGCTCGACGCCATGCATACCGCGCTCGATACCTGCGGCGCCGGTGCCGGCGGCACCCGCAACATCTCCGGCACGAACCACTATCACGTGCTGCTGGAGCAGGAACTCGCCGACCTCCATCACAAGGATGCGGCGCTTCTCTTCACCTCCGGATATGTCGCCAACTGGGCGGCGCTGAGCACGCTGGCGTCCCGCATCCCGGGTTGCGTCATCTTCTCCGACGCCGGCAATCATGCCTCCATGATCGAGGGCATCCGCCACAGCGGGGCGCCCCGTCGCGTCTTCCGCCACAACGATCCCGAGGATCTTGCCCGCAAGCTCTCCGAGTTCGACCGGAGCGTGCCGAAGCTCGTCGCCTTCGAATCTGTTTACTCTATGGATGGCGACGTCGCCCCCATCGCCGAGATCTGCGATGTGGCCGAGGCCCACGGCGCCATGACCTACCTCGACGAGGTGCACGCGGTCGGCATGTACGGTCCCCGCGGCGGCGGCGTTGCCGAGCGGGTCGGCCTGCTCGACCGCATCACGGTCGTAGAGGGCACGCTCGGCAAGGCGTTCGGCGTCGTCGGTGGCTACATTGCCGGGTCCGCGGCGCTCTGCGACTTCGTCCGCAGCCATGCCTCGGGCTTCATCTTCACGACCTCCCTACCTCCGGCCGTGGCCGCCGGAGCCGCCGCCAGCATCCGTCACTTGAAGGCGAGCCCGCGCGAGCGCGAGGTCCAGCAGCAGCGCGTTGCCCAGTTGCGCGCGCGCCTCAAGGCTGCCGGCATTCCCCACCTCGACAATCCGAGCCACATCGTGCCCGTCATGGTCGGCGAGCCCGTGCGGTGCAAGCACATCAGCGACCGCCTGCTGGAAGAGTTCGGCATCTACATCCAACCGATCAACTATCCGACCGTCGCACGCGGCACGGAGCGCTTGCGCATCACGCCGACACCTCGGCATTCGGAAGCCGATATCGACGCCCTCGTGGCGGCCCTCCAGGCGATCTGGAGCGAGGTCGGGCAGCGCGAAGCGGCCTGACAGCCGGACGGATTGCACGTCATCGCGAAAGCAGAACGGCCGGCTCGAGAGCCGGCCGTTTGCATAAGCACGTCTGGATAGGTGCAGGCTGCCCCTACTTGGAGAACGTCTTCAGGTAGGCGATCACATCGCGCCGGTCCTGCTCGTCGGACAGCTTGAACGCCATCTTGGTGGAGCCCGTGGCCTGATCGGCCTTGCCCTTGTCGGTGAGGAACTTCTTCAGGTACCCGTTGGGGTCCGGCAGATAATCGAAGATCGTCTGCTCGTTCCAGACGAGGCCCGCCTCGCCAGCGGCCTTGTTCAGTGCGGAATAGCTGAACCCGGGGAAGGTCCCTGCCGTGCGCCCGATCAGATTGTTCTGCGGCGGCCCGATCAGCGTGCGGGCGCCTTCGCCGATCATGTGACACGCCCGGCATTTCTTGAAGACCTCGGCGCCGTTCTCGGCATTACCCGCGGGCTGCGCGGCGGCGGAACCGGCCGACAGCAAGAGCACCGAGGCAGCCAACACCAAGCCTGACCTTGACATTCTTTCGTCTCCCTTGAGCGACAGGCAATTTGTATCAATTGTTTGACAGTTACCCTGTTAAGGTTTGTTGTCGCCGGTCACCTTGTCAAGCAATACGAACGTCAAGGTTTGTTGGCCGCATTGACTTATTTGGCGAAAAGGCGCACGCAACCGGCAGTTGGCGCGGCACCGGACCCGTTGGTTTGAAAGACGCACCGGTTTTCAGCGCGCCAGACCCGTCGCAGCTTCGAAACGGACTTAATCTGAGACAGCCCCGATGAGCGGCCCGAGTTCCGCGCAACCCGACGTGACACTCCTGATGGACGCCGACGGCGTGATCCAGAAGGCGACGGTGTCCAAGCAGGTTGCGCGTGAGAACATCGAAAGCTGGGTCGGCCGGCGCTGGGAAGAGACCGTTGGCGGCGTCGGCAGCGACAAGATTCGCCGCATGATCCAGGACGCCAAGGCGACCGGGGTCTCCTCCTTCCGTCAGGTGACGCAATTGTTCCCCAGCGGCTTCGAGATGCCGATGGAGTACACGACCGTTCGCCTCGCGGCCAAGGGCGGCCTGATGGCCGTCGGCAAGAGCCTGCGGGCTGTCGCCGAGTTGCAGTCGCGCCTGATCTCGACGCAGCAGAAGATGGAGCGCGACTACTGGAAGCTGCGCGACTTCGAAACCCGCTACAAGCATCTGCTCGAGGTTTCCGATGAGCCGGTGCTGGTGCTGAATTCCACCACGCTGCGCATCATCGATGCCAATCCCGCCGCCCAGAGGCTTCTCTCCAATTCGGAGAAGCGCAAGGACGACCTCACCAACCGCGACATCACCGCCGACCTTTCGGCTCAGGAGCGCAACGCCTTCAACAATCTCCTGCGCGTCGTGCGCGAGAACGGCAAGGCGCCGGCGATCGTCCTGCATCTCGGCCGCACCGGGAAGCGCTGGGTGACGCGCACCTCCCTGATGAAGGCCGACCAAAGCTACCAGATCCTGGTGCGACTCACGCCCGTGGGCGGCGCCCTGCAGGGCACTCCGGCCATCGCCTCGCAATCGGTCGACGACTTCATCGAGCATCTGCCGGACGGCTTCGTCGTCATCGACCAGGACGCCGTCATCAAGAGCAGCAACATCGCGTTCCGCGAACTCGTGGAGGCGACCTCGAAGGCCCAGGTCGTTGGCCAGCGCCTCAGCCGCTGGATGTGGCGGCCGGGCGCCGATATCCCGCTGCTGATCTCGAACGTACGCCGCCACGACGCCGTGCGCCTCTATTCGACGACCATCCACGGCGAAATGGGTACGGAAACGGACGTTGAGATCTCCGCGGTGGGAAGCCCGCCCGGCAAGTCCGAGAGCATTGCCTTGCTCGTCCGCGACGTCAGCCGCAGAATGTCCAACATCGAGGACAATAATCGCCTATTGTCGGCAATCGGCCCGATCAGCGAGCAAATTGGCCGGACATCATTGCGCAATCTCGTCGACGACACGACGAGCGTCGTGGAAAGACACTACGTCAAGGCCGCACTCGATTTGGCGGGCGGCAACCGGACCGCGGCCGCGGAACTCCTGGGGTTGAGCCGGCAAAGTCTTTACACCAAACTGAAACGTTATCATCTTGAAGGCGAAAAAGGCCCGGACGACGAAACACGGGCCGGAGGGCGGAAGCGGTAGAGGGCGCGGACGGCATTGGCGCCCTCGTTGAAGGACGAGGAGGGCTGCCATGGATATGCGCACCACGCCGGCCTTCGGTCGGGCCGACTTGTCCAATTGCGAGCGGGAGCAGATCCATCTCGCCGGCTCCATTCAGCCGCACGGCGCCCTGCTCGTTGTCCGCGAGCCCGATCTGTCGATCGTGCAGATCAGCAAGAATGCGCCGCATCTTCTGCGAATCAAGGACCTGATCGGGCGCCCCTTGCAAAGCCTCGGCGGTGATCTCGTTACCCGCCTCACGCCACTGCTCAAGCTCTCGTTGCGCACGATCCCGGCGCCCTTCCGCTGCACGCTGGGCGAGCCCGCGACGGCCTTCGACGGGCAGGTGCATCGCTCGGCAGACGGCGGCCTGATCCTCGAGTTCGAGACGGCCGGCAAGCCCATCGACCTCAGCGGCAAGCTCGAGAGCGCGCTGCGCAGCGTCGTCACGGCCCCCTCAATCACGTCACTCTGCGAGGAGGCGGCGTCTTTCTTCAAAACCATCACCGGCTACGACCGCGTCATGGTCTACCGCTTCGACGACCAGGGCCACGGCGAGGTCTTCTCGGAGCGCAAGCGCCCCGATCTCGAGCCCTATCTCGGCAACCGCTATCCCGCATCCGACATCCCCCAGATCGCGCGCCGCCTTTATGAGCGCAACCGCATCCGCCTGCTGGCAGATATCGGTTACGAGCCCGTACCGCTCACACCTCGCCTGTCGCCTCTCACGGGCCGGGACCTCGACATGTCGCTGTGCTGCCTGCGCAGCATGTCGCCGATCCACGTGCAGTACCTGAAGAACATGGGCGTTCTCGGCACCCTCGTGATCTCGCTCGTCGTCGGCGGCAAGCTGTGGGGGCTCGTCGCCTGTCACCATTACGAGCCGCGGCGGGTCCAGTTCGAGGTGCGCACCGCGTGCGAGCTTCTGGGTGAGGTGGTCGCAACGCGCATCTCCGCGCTCGAGAGCTTCGCGCAGGCCCAGGCCGAGTTGTCCGTCCGCCGCCTCGAGCAGCGCATGATCGAGGCCATCGCGCGCGAGGGCGATTGGCGCGCCGCGCTGTTCGATGGCACCAACGCGCTCCTCCAGATCGTCTCCGCCACCGGCTGCGCGCTGCTCTTCGAGGGCCAGGTCCAGACTTTCGGCGACGTGCCCGGAACGCAGGATCTGCGCGCGATCGGCGATTGGCTGCAGGCACGCACGGCCGACGGTCTCTACGCGACGACGCAATTGGGCTTGGAAGAGCCAGGTTTCGCGCACCTCATTCCCGTCGCAAGCGGCGTCCTGGCGGTCGCCCTGTCACAGGCAGAGGGCGAATACCTGATCTGGTTCCGTCCCGAGCAGGTGCGAACGGTCACCTGGGGCGGCGATCCGGAAAAACCGATGGTGATCGGTGACGATCCGGCGGATCTCTCACCCCGCCGTTCCTTCGCCCAGTGGCATCAGGTGGTCGAGGGCACCGCCGAGGACTGGCAACCGGCCGAGATTTCCGCCGCGCGCCTGCTCGGCAAAACGCTGCAGGACGTTGTCATCCAGTTCCGCGCCGTGCGCCTCGTCATTGCCCAGCACCAGCTCGAGCAGGTCAGCCAGCAGGTCCGTCATTCCGCGGCACCGGTTCTCGTGTGCGACACGGCCGGACAGATCCTCCTCGCCAACGAAGCGCTGCACGACCTGCTGCCCGACAAGCACGTGCATCTGCATTTCGTCGAGGACCTCGCGCCGTTCTTCACCAACGCCGCCAGCGTGCGCAACACAGTGCGTGAACTGCTCGCTGCCCAGCGGGCCTGGCGCGGCGAGCTGATGCTGCAGTCGGGAACCAAAGGTGCCAACGCCGTCATGGTCCGCGCCGATCCCGTGACGAGCCCCGGCGGGGGCGCGCTCGGCTACGTGTTCACGTTCTCGGATCTGCGCGAGCGGGCCGCCGCGGAGGCCGCGCGCGAGCGCTTCCAGTACGGCATCGTGGAGCGCAACGAGATCTCGCTCAAGCGCGTGGAGACGGCGGGCAATCCCCACCACCGGCAGCTCTTCACGAGCATCATCGAGAACGCACAGCTCGCTGCGATGGAAATCACCGAGAGTGCCAACATCCCGCACATGCCGGAGCTTCTGGAGAGCGTCCGCGCGTCGGTGTCCCGCTCGGCCGAGCTCCTCGACCTCCTGATCGGCAACGCCAAGGACAAGCGCAAGCAGGGCTGAAGGCGACAAGAGCGGCAGACGGTTCACACGGCGGCGACTGCGAGCGACAGCGCAATCGAGTGCGTGAAGCTGGCCTTGGCCTCTTCGACGATCCCTGAGATGTCGCCGAGCCCTGCACCGAAGGCGTCGAGCTGCGCGCGGTAGGAGGCCGTCAGCGCGCGCGGCTCCATCGGGCCTGGAAAAGCGTAGAAGCTGAGACCGCTCTCGGGCACGCCCAGGCCTTTGGCCAGCAGCCGCGCCAGGATTTGCCCGCCGTTGAGATCACCGAGGTAGCGGGTGTAGGCGTGCCCGGCGAGACCAATGCCGACGTTCCGCTGACTGCATGCGACGATGCTCTGCGCATAGGCTACGCCGGCCGGTAACAAGGGCAGCCCACGCTCCCAGTCCGACCCGTGCAGCGCGGCCAGATCCGAGCGCAGCGCCGGCGCCCTGAAGACCTGCGGCCGTGAGATCGACTCTGCTGCAATGCCCTGCGTTTGCAGCGCGTGTTCCAGCGCCTCATAGACGGGCAGCAGATTGCGCAGGAACACGACGTAACGCGGGAGCGAAGCCCGCTGCCGAAGGATGTCGTTCACGAACCCCGTGCGCTCCGCCTCCGCATGGAGTTGCCGCGTCGCGCGCCAGAGACTGTCACACAGGCCTTCGCGGATCGGTTCGACACCGTCTGCACCCAACGCTGCGGACGCTTTTGCTCTATCGGACAATGCAGGCCCCGTCTCAGTGTCTCTGAAGCCGAGGCTAGCCGCTCCCCTTCGCGGCCACAACAAAGAAGGCCCGTTCGATGAACGGGCCTTCCACGCCTGCGCGGTTCGGGATGACCGACAAGCTATTTCTTGGCCGGAGGAACCTGCTTGGGCGGCGCTGCCGGCGCGTCGGCCTTGGTCTGCCCCGTGGCCGAAAGCTCAGGGAAGTCCGCCAGCTGGCTCTTGCCGTAAAGCGGCTTGAACGCACCCTGGTGACACGTCGCGCAATTGAGCTTCGGCGCGTCGCCGTGGGGCCCGAGGCGCACCGGAGGCAGGGTGTCCTTCAGCGGCTCCAGGTAGGTCATGTTCAAGCTGCGTGCCATGCGGATGCCATACCAGCTCGTCGCGCGCTTCGGGCTGCTCTGGTCCCAGCTCGAGAACGAACGCGAGTTGTGGCAGTAGGTGCAGTTCACGCCGAGGGCCTTCGACATGTGCATCATCAGGCCGTAAGTGGCCTCCGTCTTCTTGATCGTCTGCTGATTGTCGACCGGCAGCGCCTCCTTGGAGACGACGCGGATCTCGTTCGCATAGAGCAGGAAGGGGCTGAATGGATCGGCGGGCAGCGAGCTCAGACCGACAGTCGTTGCCGGCATGTTCTGCCCCGCGCGGTTGCCGAGCATGCCGACCTCACGGCCGTCGTCGATGCCCTTGAACCAGATGTTGCGCGGAACGGGGTTACCCGCGTGGCACGTGTTGCAGGTCACGCCCGTCTCGCCGACGTGCGTCTTCCAGTTGCTGTTGATGTGCCGCGTCATCTCCAGCATGCGGCGCGCGACGACCTTGCTGTAGAGCGTGTCCGCCGAAAGATCGTCGCCGTCCTTGTGGCAGTAGGCGCAGCCGGCATCCGGCGAGACCCATTCGGTGATGGCCGCCATCAGGCGGATGAATTCGTCGGAGTCGACGTCACCCAGCACCTTGACGTTGGCATACACCTCCGAAGCCTTCTTGCCGCTCGGCGGCAACGGGTCGGGGACCTCGGGAATGCGCAAGGCGGCGAACGCCTTCTCGGAAGCCCGGCGATTGACGATCTGCGCCATGCCCGTGCCGCGATATCCCGATTGGCTCGTATCGATCGGCAGGTACTCGAACGTGAACAGGAGACCAACGGCGACGAGTACCGCCAATGCGCCTGCGAGCTTCACCTGGAAGTTCATTGGCCGGCTCCCGTCGCAAGCGTGGACGGATCGATCACTGCGGGGAACACGGCCGGATAGGGCGGCGCGAGGCCATGCTTGACGCCCCACAGGTACCAGTTGTCGACCACGGTGCCCGTCAGCAGGATGCCGATGCCGCCCGTCAGCGGGCACAGCACGGCGAACCACCAGGCCCAGCGATGGATGGATTCAACCGTCGCATTGAAGCCCATGGTCCAGCGCCAGAACAGCGCGGCCCGCTCGCCGGCCGTACCGCGATCGAGGATCTGCTCGATCTCCCGCTCGCCGCCGAGATGGCTGACGGCGAGAATGGTCGCGCCGTGCATCGCGAAGAGCAGCGTCGATCCGTACAGGAACACGATCGAAAGCATGTGGAACGGGTTATAGAACAGGTTGCCGTAGCGGATGGAGAAGGCGGCCGTCCAATCGAGATGCGGGAAGATGCCGAACGGCACGGCTTCAGCCCAGCTCCCCATCAAGAGGGGCCGGATGAAGCCCAGCACCAGATAGAGCCAGATGGCGGAGGCGAAAGCCCAGGCGACGTGTGTGCCCATGCCGAGCGAGACGGCGCGCCGATAGACACGCAACCACCAGAGGAAGATCGCAGCCGTCAGGAAGAAGCCGGCCATCAGCCACCAGCCGCCCTCGTTGAGCGGCGGTATCGAGAGCCCATAGCCCGGCGCCGGTGGTTCGAGCGCGAGCCACGGAAGCTGCCGCACGAACTGGATCGGATCCCAGTTCACCGACGCCCACATGTTGAGGCCGATGATCTCGATGGCGATGAAGCCGCAGATCAGCGAGGCGAGCCCCGTCCAGCCCAGATAAAAGGGACCGACCTGCGCATCACCGATGCGCCCCAGCCAGTAGTAGAAACCGCCGCCGACCCGGTCGTAGATGTCGCGCTGCGTCGGAATTCCGGCGTAAAGCGGTCCCCGGACCTGCACCTGCGTGAAGATGTTCTGGTACTCGGCCATGACGGCCTCCTTTGCCTAATCCGCTACCGCCAGACGGGAAGGTTGAGCCACCAGGTCCACCACTCGGGCCAGCCACGGGTCCAGAAGGGGCCGCTGATGATGATGCAGACCGCGCTCCAGAAGCCGGCGGACAGCGCGAGGAACAGACCGAGGCGATGGATGCCGAGCGTGCCGATGGACCAGCCGAT
>RXJK01000059.1:1370-8799 GCA_003963125.1 Hyphomicrobiales bacterium | reverse complement strand
CCGAAGACCTGGCGCAGGACACCATGCTTGCGGTCTGGAACAAAGCCCACCTTTTCGACCCTGCGGACGCCGGGCCGTCGGCGTGGATCTTTACGATCGCGCGAAACCTGCGCATCGATGTCCTGCGCCGTGAGCAGCGGGCCGACCGGGTCGAAAGCAGCGCCTTCGACCAGCCGCCTCCCGAGGAAATGCTTCCCGATGCGGCTCTCGTCACCAGTCAGAGCGAGGAACAGGTGCGTGCAGCGCTGGCCCGGTTGAGCCCCGAGCAGCTGCAGATCGTGCGTCTGTCGTTTTTCGAAGACCGCCCGCACGGGGAGATCTCGCAGACCCTCGGTCTCCCCCTGGGAACGGTCAAATCCCGCCTTCGCCTCGCGATGAAGCATCTCCGGAAGCTCCTGGAGGAGCCTCAATGACCATCTCTCAGCATCCGACGGAAGAAACGCTTACCGCGTTCGCCTCTGGCAATCTCGACGAGGGGCGCGCCGTTGTCGTCGCCGCCCACGTGGAGGCCTGCTCGCAGTGCCGCAGTTTTGTCCGGTCTCTCGAGAAGGCCGGCGGTGTCCTCCTGGGGGATCTGGCGCCGGCCGAGATTGGTAGCGACTCCTTGGCCCGTACGCTTGCCCGCATCGAACGGGGCGAGGGCAAATTCGTCGTCCCTCCCCGACCGGCTGCCCCGCCCGATCTGCCCATGCTGCCGACGGCGGCGCGACCCTATCCGATCGGGCGTTGGCAATGGATGGGGCCGGGCGTGCGTTGGCGTGCCGTCGGTGTGCCGCATAAACCCGGCGCGCGGGTCTTCCTGCTGAAGGCTGCCCCTGGCACGACGATGCCGCATCACACCCACACGGGGACCGAACTCACCCTCGTGCTGCGCGGGGCTTTCACGCATGAACTTGGGCATTTCGGCCCTGGCGACATCGATGAGGCGGATGACACCGTCGATCATCAACCGGTCGTCGCGAAGGCGGAGGAATGCATCTGCCTCGTGGCGATGGAGGGGGATCTGCAGCTCCTCGGGTGGATGGGCCGCCTGATGCAACCATTCGTGCGGCTCTGAAAGCTAGCCCATGAGTTGGTCGGTGGTCATCGTTGCGGTCCTCCTGCAGGGCATCGCCCTCGCTGCCATCATGAGCGGCGCATGGCTCGCCCGGCCCGCCACGGGCAACTCGGGATGGATCGACTTCACCTGGACGGCCGGGGTCGGTTTGGTCGGCGTGGTTTCCGCGCTCTGGGTAATTGACGGCAGCGATGCGACGGCCCGGCAGTGGCTGGTTGCCGTGCTGGTGGCCGCTTGGTCCGCGCGGCTTGCTGCGCATATCGCCGTCCGCACCGCGCGCGGCCACGACGACCCGCGTTATGCGGCTCTCGCGCAGGAGTGGGGTGCGGATGCGCCGCGCCGCATGTTCCTCTTTGCGCAGTCCCAGGCCATTGCCGCCATCCCGCTCGTGCTGGCGGTCTTCATTGCGGCGCATCGCCCGGCCTCCGGGCTCGGCCTGCAGGATCTGCTCGGGGCCGCGATCCTTGCGATTGCCATTGCGGGCGAGGGGATCGCGGATGCCCAGCTGCGGCGCTTCAGCAGCGATCCGGGCAACAAGGGCAAGGTCTGCGATCGCGGGCTGTGGCGATGGTCGCGCCATCCGAACTACTTTTTCCAGTGGCTCGGATGGCTGGCCTATCCGCTTATCGCTTTCGATGTGGGAAAGCCTTACGCGTGGTTTTGGGTCACGCTCGGCGCGCCGGCCCTGATGTACTGGCTGCTGGTCAAAGTGTCGGGGATACCGCCGCTCGAAGCTCACATGCTTCGGTCACGCGGTGCTCTGTTTGCCGAATACCAGCGCCGGACGAGCGCTTTTTTTCCTCGTCCTCCGGCAGCGCACATCTGATCGACGATCGTCAGGATCACAGGCATGGGTCTCGCGGTTCAATACGGCTCGGCTTTCGCGATCTTCGTCGCGGTCGACCTCGTTTGGCTCGGGCTCGTGGCCAAGAGCTTCTATCACCGTGAGCTGTCGGCGCTGATCGCAGACAAGTTCAATCTGTGGGCGGCTGCCGCCTTCTATCTGCTTTACCCCGTGGGCATCGTCGGGTTCGCGGTGGTGCCAGCCCTGGCGGCAGGATCCGCGCTTTACGCCGTGGGCGTCGGGGCCGCGCTCGGCTTTTTCGCCTATGCCACCTACGACCTGACCAACCTCGCAACGCTGCGCAACTGGCCGCTGAAGCTGACCATCGTCGATATGCTCTGGGGCACGGTCCTTACGGCGCTTGCGTCAGGGGCCGCTTTCTACGCCGGGCGGATGGCGACATAAGTCGGTTGTCAGCCCGAGATCAGGAAATCCTCGAGACGATGGCCACTGCGGACCTTTTCCGCCAGCCAGTTGGCCATACGGCCGCGGCCACTCCAGGTCTGCCCGGTCTCGGGATCGCGATACTTGGGTGCGATGCCCGGCGCGGACACCTCGACCTCTCGCTCCACTTCCCGACCCGTCGGCCGCTTGAAGAGGGCGCGAGCGGGCGGGCGGATTGTTATCAGCTCCCAGCCGTCGGCGCCGGCCCTGTTGAGCAGATCGATCTCATTGCCGCGCGGAGAGAGCGCGCTCAGATCCACTTCCTGGTATTCCCATCCCATGTTGCCCTCGCGGCGCGGCATCGCGCACGCCTTGTTTTTGTATAAGACTTGAACTTGGGCAAGCTGAAAATCCGTGCAGCCGCAATGGGGGAGCAGGCGCGGCAAAGCACAGTAAATCTTATTGGATCATAAAGCGTACAATTCCATCCTTCGAAACGCGGCAGGCCTATTTGCGGTCGCAAGAGCTATGGGTTGTCCGCCAGCGTACAGCGCTTTAGTCCGGGAGTTGCTCGATATGTAGGCGCAACACGAGTTGCCGCTCGTGCTGTCTCACTTCACGATACGGAGCGCCTCGCGGAACCGGGGATGATCCGCCGTGGCCAGCCACTCGAAGATAACCATCTCCGTCGTCATGAGTTCGGCGCCGACCCTTTCCGCGCGGTGCATGGCGGCATCGCGATTGGTCGTGAGCCGCGCGCCGCAGGCGTCGCGCACGAGGGCAACGGACGCGCCCGTGCGCCTCAAGCCCATCACGGACTGCAGCACGCAGACGTGCGCTTCGCATCCGGCAACAACGACGTTCGGCCGGTCCGGCGGCAAGAACGATTGCCAAGCGGGTTCGCGCGTTGCATCGAAAAACTGCTTGGTCAGCGTGCGCGCCGCGATCTCGCGGATGGCCGGCAGGTTGGGGCCGAGCCCCGCGGGGTTCTGCTCCGTCGCCAGTACGGGGATGTCGAGGAGCTTGGCGACTTTCGCCAACCGAAGCGCATTCGCGGCAACGGCTTCATGCCCGGCGATCGCGGGCATGAGCCGCTCCTGGAGATCGATGAGCAGGAGGATCGAATTCTCGGGTCGCAGGTTCATGAGGCGTCCTCGATTCTCTTCGCGATGGTCGCGGCATACGCCTGCATCAGCTTGCGCGCGTTACCCCCGAACATCTTGATGCGGCCGGTGTGCTGCAGGAGCAGCAGGCCAACGGCGTGGGCAAAGATGTCGGCGGTGACGCGCTGCGCGGCGCGCGCCGTGGCGCCCAGATCGCGAGCGGCTGCTCCAATGGGCGCGAGGGCTTGCGACAGCTTGGCGTTGAGCGCGGCATCGACCGTATGCGCGAGGCCCCGAGGCTTCATCCCGCCGCGAAAGAGGTAGAAGCCGAGGTCGAGATCACGCGGGGCGTCGGCGTAGAAGTCGAAGAAGGAAAGTGCCGCAGCCACGAGCCTGTCACTGGCGCCGGCGCCCACCGACTGCTCCACCTGCGCGATGAGGCGGTCGAGCGACCGGGCGAGCAGTTCGCCGTAGATGGCTTCCTTCGAGTCGAAGTGGAAATAGATGGCAGCGGCGGTATATCCGGCTTCCTCCCCGATGGCGCGCATGCTCGCGCCCTCGAGGCCTTCGCGCTCGAAAACACGCAAGGCGGCCTCGAGGATCATGGTCCGCTTGGCCTCGCGAACGGCATCCTTGCGGCGGGTGCGGGCGATATCCGACATGGCGCCAGCCTAGCACGGCCGTCGCGGTTTCGGAACCATTGACCGAAAAATCTAACGCCGTTAGAAATAGTGGGTCTTGCAGAGGAGACAAGCCATGCTGATGTCGGGCGAGGAATTTCGCGAGAGCCTCGATCGCTACAAGCCTCGCATCTTTCTCAATGGGCAGCGGGTCGAGCGCGTCTCGCAGGAGGCGCGCCTTGCCCCTGGTATCGCAGCCATCGGCGTCACCTACGACTTCGCGCGGGACGAGCGGCACACGGCCCTGATGCTCGCGCGCCAGCATACGTCCGGCAAGACCGTCAACCGCATGCTGCACATCAACGAGACCAGCCAGGATCTGCTGACCAAGCTCGAAGCCGTGCGCCTCGTCTGTCGGGAAGTCGGGTGCGCGCAACGCTATCTGACGCATGACGCGCTCAACGGCATCTTCCAGGCAACGCACCGCGCCGACGCGGTCCACGGCACGGATTACCACCAGCGCTTCACGGCTTATCTGCACCGTGTGCAGGACGAGGACTTGACCCTCGGCGTCGCCATGACGGATGCCAAGGGCGATCGCTCGCGGCGCCCGGGCCAGCAAAGCAATCCGGACGTCTACGTGCGCATCACGGAGCGCCGCAAGGACGGCATCGTCATCAGAGGCACCAAGGCCATCGTGACCGCGGCGCCCTACGTGCACGAATTCCTGGTGATGCCGTGTCGCACGCACGTCGCTGGGGACGAGGACTTTGCGGTCTGCTGCGCGGTGCCCTGCGACGCGGAGGGTGTGACGATCGTGACGCGTGCCGCCGGGCGTCCGGGCGATCCGGCCGCGAAGTTCTCTTCGAAGTACGGCCAGGCGACGGGCGCGGTGATGTTCGACGACGTGTTCGTTCCGTGGGATCGCGTCTTCATGGCTGGCGAGATTACGGAAGCGGGTACTCTCACGACCAGCTATGCGACGCACCACAGGCACAGCTGCATCGGGGCGCGCGCGGGGTTCGGCGATCTTCTGATCGGCGCCGGCGCGCTGATGGTGGAAGCCAACGGCCTCGATCCGGAGCGCCACGCGCACATCCGAGAGCAGCTCGTCGAACTGATCAAGATCACCGAAGGCTTTTTCGCGTGCGGCGTTGCCGCGTCGGTCTACTGCCAGAAGGACGGCTCCGGTGCGGTGATGCCGGACGCCGTCTTCTCCAACATCGGCAAGCTTCTGCTGGCGACGCAGATCTACGACATGCACAAGATCGCGCATTATGTCTCCGGCGGTCTCGTGGTCGCGTTGCCGGGGCCCGACGAGGATCACAATCCCGAGACGGCGGCATCGCTTGCGGCCGTGCTGGCAGGCCGGGAAGACATTCCTTACGCCCAGCGCGCGGAAGTCGCGCGGCTGATCGATGATCTGACCGTCTCGCGGGAAGCGGGCTTCTACTCCGTCATCTCGCTGCACGGCGGCGGCTCGCCCGAGGCCATGAAGCGCGAGATCTGGCGCAACTATCCGGTGATGGAAAAGGTCGAACTGGTCGAACGGCTTCTCGACCGTGGCGTTCTCGCCGACGGCTCCCGTACCTCCAAGCAGCCCGGGCGCTGCTGCGTCACAGGGTGCGAAGTACCGAAGCCCCCTCTTGCCGCGGAGTAGCTGCGGACGGCCGATCGTGAAGCTGCGGATCGAGCACGCGAAAAGCAGGGGGGGCGGCGGCTGTTCGCCGAGCAAAGGCTATCGGCGACTGCCCTGCATAATGGCATTTACCTTGCATGCTTTCCGTCAGCGTCAACGCAGACGAGGCGGACCCCGTGCCCTATTTCAAGCATGGCCACCGATTGAGGCGAGCTGGGCAAACTCTAGCCATCGCGTGCCTCGGGTTTGCGCTTTTCACGGCTCTCGCGTTGGGCGTGGGTACACGAGCCAACGCAGCCGACAAGATTACCTTCCTCACCAGTTGGCTGGCGCAGGCCGAGCACGGCGGCTTCTATCAGGCGAAGGCAACAGGCCTCTATGAGAAGGAGGGGCTCGACGTCACGATCAAGATGGGTGGTCCGCAAATCAACGGCATGCAGTTGCTCGTTGCGGGCGAGACCGACATCCTGATGGGCTACGACATCCAGGTGCTCAAGTCGATCGAGCAAGGGCTGCCGGTGACGACGGTCGGCACGTCCTTCCAGTACGATCTGCAGGGCCTAATGACCCATGACGACGTCCAGGGATTGGGCGATCTCAAGGGCAAGACCATCCTGGTCGCGACCAGCGGCCGCACGACGTGGTGGCCGTGGCTCAAGGCGAAGTACGGGTACAGCGACGAGCAGGCCAAGCCCTACACCTTCAACCTGCAGCCCTTCTTCGCCGACGCCAATACCGCGCAGCAGGCCTACCCGTCGTCCGAGCCGTTCCAGGCCCTGCAGAAGGGTGAGAAGGCCAAATTCTTCCTGTTTGCGAAGGATGGCTATCCGCCCTACGGCACCACGATGGTCACGACCCGCGCGCTGGCCGACGGCAAGCCCGACGTGGTGGCGCGCTTCGTGAAAGCCTCCATGCTCGGCTGGAAGAGCTACTTCGCGGACCCTGCGCCGGGAAACGCCCTCATCAAGGCCGCCAACGACAAGATGACGGACGCGCAGATCGCCTATGCGATCGAGCAGATGAAGGCCCTCAAGGTCGTCGACGGCGGGGATGCGGCCACTCTCGGCATCGGCATCATGACGGAAGGGCGCTGGAGGAAGACCTACGAGTATCTGGTCGAGGCGGGCCTTCTGAAGTCCGATGTCGATTGGAAGAAGGCGTTCACGGATCGCTTCGTCAAGGATCTCAAGATCGGAATGTGAGCGAGGCGCGAGGCATGCAGCTCAGGGCCGACGCGCCCCGCTATTCGGACCACACCTCCCCTGCGGCGTCCGTCCCCGTGGTGGCGATGGAGGGTGTCGAGAAGCGCTTCGGCAATGGCACGCTCGCACTGGCGCCGGTCGACCTTGCCATCGCGCCCGGCGAGTTCGTTACGCTGATCGGCCCGTCCGGTTGCGGGAAGAGCACGCTACTGAAGCTGATCGCCAACCTCATCACACCAACCGCCGGCCGCATTTCGTGGCGGGATGGCGCGTTCGGCCGCTCCGATACCGACCACAAGCTCGCCTTCGTTTTCCAGGACCCCACGCTGATGCCGTGGGCGCGGGTCGCCCAGAACGTGCGCCTGCCGCTCGATCTCGCAGGGGTGCCCAAGGCGGCGTCGGAGCCGATCGTTGCGGACGCGCTTTCCCGTGTCGGGCTCACCGACTTTGCGCGTGCCTTTCCGCGAGAGCTTTCGGGCGGCATGCGCATGCGCGTGTCACTGGCGCGTGCGCTCGTCACCAAGCCCGACATGCTGCTCATGGACGAACCGTTCGGTGCGCTCGATGAATTCACGCGCAA
>RXJK01000059.1:0-1320 GCA_003963125.1 Hyphomicrobiales bacterium | reverse complement strand
CGACGGTCTTCGTGACGCATTCGATCTACGAGGCCGTCTTCCTGTCGACGCGCATCGTCGTCATGGCCGCCCGGCCGGGACGCATCTTCCGCGAGATGTGCCTCGACAGCACGGAGCCGCGCGATGCGGGTTTCCGGAGTAGCGCGCCTTTCATCGAAGCCTGTCGCGAGCTCACCCAATGGCTTGGAGATGCTTCGATGAGCGCCGGGAGAGCCGTGTGATGGTGGCCGCTGCGTCGGAAATCTCGGACGTGAGAGCTGCAGAAGCTTCACTGGCTACGCGCATCCTGGCACCCCTGTGCGTCGGCCTCTTCTTGATCGGACTGTGGGAAGCCGGGTGCCGGCTCAACGACGTGCCAGTCTATCTCCTCCCGAAACCCAGCGACATCGCGGCGACACTTCTCAAGGATGGCTGGGCGCTGCTGACTGCGCTACTCGTCACCTTGCGCATTGCCCTGACGGCATTCCTGGCCGCGACCGTCCTCGGTTCGCTCATTGCATTCGTCTTCGTGCAGAGCCGCGTGCTCGAAATGAGCCTCTTCCCCTACGTCGTGCTGTTACAGGTGACACCCATCGTCGCCATCGCGCCGCTCATCATCATTCTCGTCAAGAACACCCAAGCCGCGCTCGTGATCTGCGCGACGCTGGTCGCGCTGTTTCCGATCATTTCCAATACGGCGCTCGGCCTGCGCAGCGTCGATCCCGGTCTCATCAATCTGTTCCGCCTCAACAAGGCGAGCCGCGTCCAGACGCTGCTGCGCCTGCGCATCCCGAGCGCGCTCCCTTACGTATTTGGCGGATTGCGCATTTCGAGCGGCCTTGCCCTGATCGGGGCCGTGGTGGCCGAGTTCGTCGCGGGCACTGGAGGGCGCAGCGCCGGGCTCGCCTACGAGATCCTGCAGGCGGGCTTCCAGCTCGATATCCCGCGCATGTTCGCAGCGCTCCTGCTCATCGCGCTCGCCGGTGTCGCGCTGTTCCTGGCCATGGTGGGGCTGTCGCGGCTCGTCCTCCGCGGGTGGCACGAAAGCGAGATCGCGCAGGAGACCTGAGGCCTCGCCGGCGTGCGCCGGCGCGCAAAGGAGTGACGTCGATGCTCAATACCAAGCAGAAGGTTCTGCGGCGCTTCTGGTATGCGACCGTGCCGCTGACGCGGCTCGCGGAGGGGCCGGCACCTTTCACGCTGCTCGGGGAGAAGATCGTGCTGTTCCTCGATGCGCAGGGCAAGCCGGCGGCGCTGGAAGACCGCTGCTGCCACCGCACGGCCAAGCTCTCCAAGGGCTGGTGCCGCAACGGCAATATCGTGTGCGGCTACCACGGCTGG
>RXJK01000149.1:2577-8865 GCA_003963125.1 Hyphomicrobiales bacterium | reverse complement strand
ACCGGTACCCAGAACTATGTCGCGACCGACGATCTCAAGGTCGCCGTCAATGCCGCCATCACGCTGCATCGGCCGCTGCTGATCAAAGGAGAGCCCGGCACCGGCAAGACGGTGCTCGCCATCGAAGTTGCGAAAGCGCTCAAGTCTCCGCTTCTCGAGTGGCACATCAAGTCGACGACGAAGGCGCAGCAGGGCCTTTACGAATACGACGCGGTGAGCCGCCTGCGCGACAGCCAGCTCGGCGACGAGCGCGTGAAGGACATCGCCAACTACATCAAGAAGGGCAAGCTGTGGGAGGCGTTCACGCATCCCCAGCGGCCCGTGCTGCTCATCGACGAGATCGACAAGGCCGACATCGAGTTCCCCAACGACCTGTTGCAGGAACTCGATCGCATGGAGTTCTTCGTCTACGAGACCGGCGAGACGATCAAGGCGCATCACCGGCCGATCGTCATCATCACCTCCAACAACGAGAAGGAACTGCCGGACGCCTTCCTGCGCCGCTGCTTCTTCCACTACATCAAGTTCCCCGATCCCGACACGATGCGCGAGATCGTGGAGGTGCACTTCCCGAACCTGAAGGGGCGTCTCGTCAGCGAGGCGATGAAGGTGTTCTACGACGTGCGCGAGGTGCCGGGCATCAAGAAGAAGCCCTCGACCTCGGAGCTGCTCGACTGGATCAAGCTGCTCTTGAACGAGGACATTTCGCCGGAGACGCTACGCGAGAACGATCCGCGGAAGCTGATCCCGCCGCTGCACGGCGCGCTCCTCAAGAACGAGCAGGACGTGCACCTGTTCGAGCGGCTTGCCTTCCTCGCCCGTCGGCAGGGCAACCAGCAGGGGCAGTAAGCGCGGGATACGGCGCTCGTCCGGGCGCGCCCGCTACTTCTTGCGCATGATCTCGTCGAGCATCTTCTGGCCTTCGGGCGGAAGGCCTTTGCGCACGCCGTCGATGGCCTTGCCGACGTCGGGCAACTCGTCGTCGTCGTCGGCCTTTTCGGCCGGCTCCAGCGGCTTGATGCAGTTGGCCGTGGCCCGCGTCAGCGCCGCGACCTTGCCGCGTTCGTTGACCTTGGTGCACAGGACCTGGTTCGCCCCCGGCGCCACTTCCCGCGTGCATTCGGCGAACCATTGGCCGGTCCGCATCTCGCCGAACTCGCAGTGGACGGTGCAGGACGTCGTCACCTTGTAGGGGTTGGTGACGGCCAAAATCACCGACTTGCCGTCGGGTTGTACGGCGCAGGAAAACTCCTCGGCGTGCACGGCGCTCGCCGTGCCGAGAGCCACAACGCCAAGTGCCAAGGCCATGCGCTTCATTCCAAGTCTCCCCCCGCCCGAAGAAGCTCGAACTCTAGCGCAAGATCGACAGCGAACGGAGCAACAGCTTCGAGAGCGGTTAAGGGACAGTGCAGCTCTCATGATTGAAGACGCGGACATGAGCTGGGCCCATTTGATGCAATGGCCGTCAAGGCACCGCGCTTGTCAATTGAAAGACACTAGGTACGCTACGGCTCAGGTTGAATTCAGTTATGGTGCGGCCAATCATGACAAAATACTTCGTTGTCTTCGCAACTGGATTGCTCGTTGGCGCGGTCGGGTTGCTAATATTTGGAAAATACGTCGCAATTTCGTCGTTGGATGATCGAAGAGCGCAATCACTTAAGCAATGGTCTTCCGAAGGAATCGATTGGGCGGAATTCTCTCGTTTCATAGACGCCGGCGGCCGCGCTGGCTGGAGAGCAGAAGCGATACTCAATTCTCTACAACGTGGCATTGAAGAGGAACATTTGCGCGCCTGGCTGGGTCCCCCGGACGCCGTGCTCATAGGGCGCGAGGAGATTAAGAGTAACTTCAATCTCGCTGGAGGCCAGGTTTTGCCTCCTAGTGATCGCATGCGCCCTATCGACTACATTCCTTATCTAAACCAACAAACAGCGGGATTATACATCTACAAAATGGGACGTGTCGCATACGGGATTTCGAACATTGAACTAACGGTAATGGCTCTCGAGTTTTCCGTGAGTGGCAAGCTCCTAGCTTGGTTCGACTACCCAGTATCATCGTCAAATCCGATTGGAGATTACATTCACGACACAAGAACTAAAAGGCGTGTGCGCTCGAGTTGACGCGGCAGGGCTGGGTATCTCTCCGATTTAAACTCAACTACTTCTCGAACACCTTCCTTGACTTTGCTGGCACACATTCACCTGCGAGCAAACACCGCAGAGACGCTGCCTCAAGCCGCCCCTCAGGGGTCGCTGGAATTGAAGGTGTCGCAGGCTTGGGTGCGGCCGGTGTCGAGGCCTTTCTTGAACCAGCCGACGCGCTGGGCAGAGGAGCCGTGCGTGAAGCTTTCGGGCACGACGCGGCCCGTTGACTGGCGCTGCAGCGTGTCGTCGCCGATGGCGGCGGCGGCGGCGAGGCCCTTCTCGACGTCGCCGGGTTCGAGGCGTGACTTCACCTGGTCGTTGAGGTTGGCCCAGACGCCGGCGAAGCAGTCGGCCTGCAGTTCCATGCGCACCTGGAGCTGATTGGCGGCGGCCTGGCTCGATGCCTTCTGGCGCAGCGCCATCACCTTGTCGGAGATGCCGAGCAGCGTCTGCACGTGATGGCCGACTTCGTGCGCGATGACGTAGGCTTGCGCGAAATCGCCCGGCGCGTGGAAGCGGCGCTTCAGCTCCTCATAGAAGCTCAGGTCGATGTAGACGGTGCGATCGAGCGGGCAATAAAACGGGCCCATGGCCGACTGACCGAGGCCGCATTCGGTGCGCGTCGCATTGGAGAAGATGACGAGCTTGGGCTTCTCGTAGGTGCGGCGCGCGTTCTTGAAGACCTGCTCCCAGACGTCCTCGGTGTCGGCGAGCACGTGGCGCACGAACTTCGACATCTCGTCGTTCTGGGACGCGACCCGCGGCTGGCGCGGCATACCCGGCACATCCTGGGTGTTGCGGCGCTGGGTCTGCTCGGGCCGGGGCATGTTGGGGATCTCGATGCCGCCGCCGGTCAGCAGCGTCAACGGATTGATGCCCAGCATCAGGCAGATGACACCGACCACGACGAGTGTGGTGATGCTCATGCCGCCGCCGCCTAAGGGAATCGGGAACGACATGCCGCCGCGGGGGCCCATGCCGGACGTATCCTCGCCGCGGCGGTCCTCGACCTGATCGCTTTCGCGGTCGTTATCGCTGTAGCGCATGGGGCTCCCCCAAAGACGGCTTCTTCGGCATCAGGCCGGGGCCTGACAATAACACATGAACCGCATGGCGGTTGCCAAGCCTGCTGTCAATGTGCAGCCGACGCCTGGGGTGACCTAGTCCGCGCCGTCCTTGACGGGCTTGGGCAGGCGGGCCGTGCGCAGGCCGGGAATGGCCAGGAAATCGGCCTTGCCGCGGCCCCGCTCGGCCCGGACCAGCGTATAGACCTGGCGGGAGGCGGCCACTTCGCCCTCGTTGGCATAGGCCTCGTGGTTCTTCTCGATGTCGCGCAATTCGTAGCGGTAGTTGCACATCAGCCCTTGCGCCTCGCGGAGGCCCTTGGCCGAGGTATCGCCCTGCCAGTTGATGCGGTCGAGGCGGGCGCCGTTGCCGAGGTGGAAGCGGGCGACGGGATCGACCGGCTTGCCGTCCGAAGCCTTGGCGTTGAGAAAGTAGTGGGCGGCCAAACGCATGAGGAGCGGCTTGAGTCGCGCCGCATCCTCCCCGTCGACCCACCAGTCCGGATCCTGCAGCAGTTCGAGCGCCTCGAGGTCCTCGGTGTCGAGCAGGCTTTCGTCCTTGGCCGCGCGCACGCCCTCGAGCCAGTCGGCGAAGCCCGGCACGGGCGAGAGCGTGACGAAGGTCTTGAGGCTCGCGCATTCCTTCACGAGGTCTTCCACCACCTGCTTGATGAGGAAGTTGCCGAAGGAGATGCCGCGCAGGCCGTCCTGGCAGTTGGAGATCGAGTAGAAGACGGCCGTGTTCGGCTCCACGGCCTCGGCATCCTTCGGCGCCTCGCGCAGCAGCGAGTGGATGTTGTCCGGGATCGCGCGCATCAGGGCGACCTCAACGAAGATCAGCGGCTCGTCCACCAGCGAGGGATGGAAAAAGGCGTAGCAGCGGCGATCGGCCGGATCGAGCCGGCGGCGCAGGTCGTCCCAGCCCTGGATCTCGTGCACGGCCTCGTAGGCGATGATCTTCTCGAGGATGGCGGCGGGCGTCTGCCAGTCGATGCGGCGCAGGACGAGGAAGCCGCGGTTGAACCACGAGGTCAACAGGTGCATCAGGTCGCTGTCGACGCCGGCCAGCGCCTTGTCGCGCGCGTTGAGGAGATCGACGCGCATGGCAACGATGCTCGCGGTGGCGCCGGGCGCGAGGTTGAGGCGCCGGAAGAAGCCCTGGCGCGGGCCCTCGGCGGCCGCGCGCAGGGCCTTCAAGGCGCGCTCGTCGGGCGCGGCGAGGTAGGCTTCAGCCGCCTCCTTCACCTTGGCGGGGTCGGGTTGCATCGTCTCGGCAAGGTAACGCAAATAGTCGATGCGCTCCTCGGCCGAGAGACGCCCATAGAGCCCCAGCACTTCGGTGGCGATAGCGACGCCCGACGCTTCGCCGCGCACGGAGAGCAGCGCCTCGGACAGTTCGCGGATATCTTCCGCGGGATGGACGCTGCGCAAGGCCTTGGGCAGCAGGTTGCGACCCTGGTCGGCAATCGTGCTCAGCAGATCCTGCAGGTAATTTGAGGGAGTGACCACGCTCTTGCCCTCGCGATTGGCGCGCTTCATGCGAGCCGGTGAACGCCACGATCCAATTGCCGACAGATTACAACTTTTTCGCGACGGGAAAGGTCCAAAGGGGCAGCAGGCAATGCTAGTCTTTGCCCAAAAAGCGAGCGACGGAGCAGCGGCATGAGCGACGACGTGTACGAGATCCTGGCCCTGAAGTATGCGGAGAACCCGGCCCGCAAGCGGCTCGACGCGTTCATCGCCGCCGACGATCACGATGCGCCCTACCCCATCGACTATTTCATCTGGGTCGTACGCAACGCTCAGCGCACGCTCGTCATCGACACGGGCTTCGATGCGGCGGAGGCGGCGCGACGGGCGCGCAGCGTGCTGCGCGTGCCGGCCCAGATGCTACGCGATGTCGGGATCGATGCGGCGCGCGTGACGGACGTCGTCATTACGCACCTGCATTACGACCACGCTGGCACGCTCGACGCGTTTCCGGCCGCGCGCTTCCATCTGCAGGCGGCCGAGATGGTCTACGCCACGGGCCCGTGCATGTGCCACGGCCACCTCAAGGCGCCGTTCACGGCCGATCATGTGTGCGCCATGGTGCGCAACGTGTTCGCGGGGCGCGTCGCGTTCCACGATGGCGATGCCGAGATTGCGCCGGGGATCTCGCTGCACAAGATCGGCGGGCATAGCCGCGGCCTGCAGAGCGTGCGCGTGATGACGGCCACGGGGCCCGTGGTGCTCGCCTCCGATGCCTCGCACTACTACGAGAATTTCGAGACGGGAAAAGTTTTCCCGATCACGGTCGATATCGCCGACGTGCTCGATGGCTACCGCAAGCTCGTGCGGCTCGCCGGCGGCGCTGCGCGGCGCGTGGTGCCGGGGCACGATCCGCTGGTGCTTTCGCGCTATCCCGCGCTCACGGCCGAAACGAGGGGCATCGTGCATCGCCTCGACGTGGCACGGACCGACACGGCGTGAGCCCGCGTCAGTCCTTCTCGAGGCGATGCTTCATGGTTTCGAGTTCGGCTTTTCGCGCCTCCGAGATCGTCGGCTGCTTGAGATCGAGCCTCTCCATCAGATCGAGAATGATCTGTGAGACGATGAGGCGCGCCGTCGGCTTGTCGTCGGCTGGGACCACGTACCAGGGCGCGTGCTTGCTGCTGGTCGCTTCGAGACAGGCCTCGTAGGCCTTGCGGTAGTCGTCCCAGTAGGCGCGCTCCGCGATGTCCTCCGGCTTGATCTTCCAGTTCTTGGCTGGCTCCAGGATGCGATCGAGCAGGCGCTTGCGCTGCTCCTCCTTGGAGACGTGCAGGAAGATCTTGGCGATGCGCGTGCCGTTCTCCGTGAGGTGGCGTTCGAGACCGTTGATCGAGCGGTAGCGCTCCTTCCAGATGCGCGCTTCCTCGCCGTCGTCGGGCAGCGCCTCGGCGAACAGGATCTCGGGGTGGACGCGGACGATCAGCACTTCCTCGTAATAGGAGCGGTTGAAGATCGCGATCTTGCCGCGCTCGGGCAGGTCGCGCGTCGTACGCCAGAGGAAATCGTGGCGCAGCTCCTGCGGCGTCGGATGGGTGAAGCTG
>RXJK01000149.1:0-2527 GCA_003963125.1 Hyphomicrobiales bacterium | reverse complement strand
ACGTGCTTGATGCAGCCGTCCTTGCCGGCCGCGTCCATGGCCTGGAAGATGACGAGGATGGCGTGGCTGTTGCTCGCGTAGAGCAGCTCCTGCAGGTCGCTCATGCGCTTGACGTGCGCTTCGAGGAGATCCTTGTACTCGTCCTTGCTGGCGTAGATCGGATCGATGCGCGTCGGCCAGCGGTTGAGCTTCACCTCCACATCGGGCGTGACGCGATAGTCCTCGATCTTGATCTTACGTCCCATGGCCGGCTCCGTGCTCTCGATCGTCAACGCATGATGCCGCGCATATGGCGCGCCGTCATCCGAAGATGCGTCTGTCATCCCGGTGCTTGTCACCGAGATCGTGCGCTCGGCGTTGGGCTGGACCCCGGCAACGAGTGCCGGGGTGACAGAACAGCGAATGGATAGGTCGAGGCCGGGACCGACTGCGAGGCGTCACTGGCGCTGGGCGCGCAGGCTCAGGATGTAGGCCGACAGGTTTTCCAGGTCGCTCTGGGGGATGATGATGTTGGGCATCGTCGCGTGCGTCGAGCGCGACCAGACCGTGAGCGCGGTGAAGGTCATGCCCGGCGTGTTGGCAATGTCGCGGAAGCGAGGCGACTTGGGGTTCGGCGAGCGGGCGTCGCTGCCGCTCACGTTGTGGCACTCGGCGCACGTCTTCTGGGCGTAGGCCCTGCCGTCAGCGATGCTGCCGGTCTCGACGGCCTCGGTCGCGACGCGCCAGGGCGCGAGCTTGCCCTTGGGCGGCTGCACCTGCTTCGCCGCACCCGGCGTCAGGCTGTTGATGTAGGCGATGATGGTATCGACCTGGTCCGGGGTCAGCGCGAACTTCGGCATCAGGTCGTGTGGCGCGGCAATGCCGCGCGACAGCGGCTCGCGCAGCGACAGGCCCGGGTGGCGTGCGCTGAGCGTGCGGAAGGGCGGCGCCTTGGGATTCGGGCTGTCGCCGGTCGGTCCGACCGCATGGCAGCCGATGCAGTAGTTGCTGACGAGCGCGCGGCCCTCGCGGATGCGCTGCTCGGTCTCGGCGACCGTCGCGGCCGGCGCGCCGAGGCGGGCGAGGCCATCGCGGGCGCCGACGAGCGAGGCATCGAGCATCAGGGCCGCGCGGAAATCGGCGATTGCCTCGGCCTTCTTGCCGATGGCCTCGTAGGCATAGCCGCGGTTGTTGTAGGCGAGCGCATAGACCGGGTTGATGGTGATGGCGGACGTGTAGTCGGCAATCGCGCGCTCCGTATCGCCCGAGCGCCGGAAGGCCAGACCGCGTTGGTTGAAAGCCGAGGCGCTCGACGGGTTGATGCGCAGCGCCTCCGAGAAGTCGGCGATCGCCGCTTTCGCGTTGCCGCGCACGTAATGGGCGTGACCTCGGGCGAGGAGCAGAGTCGCAGAGTCCGGGGTGAGCTTGAGCGCCTCGTCGTAATCCTGGATGGCACCCGCCACGTCTCCCATGACGATGCGGGCCCGGGCCCGGCCCGAGAGCCCGGCGACGTCGGGCGGTGCGAGGCGCAGGGCCTGCGTGTAGTCGTTGACGGCGTCGGCGGCGGCGCCCGCCTCGAGCCGCAGGCCGGCGCGATTGCGGTAGGCACGGGCCTTGTCGTCGGTGCTGAAAGCCCCGGCGATGACGTCCGAGCAGCCCTTGAGGCGTGCTGCCGAATTGCGGGCCTGCGCGCAGTCCTCGAGGGGCCCAGCAAGGGCCGCTCCCGCTGCAAGCCACAGCGCGCCCAGACTGATCACGAGACGTTTCACTGGCCCCTCCCTGACGGATCACAGGAAGGGGCAGTAGGCACGCTCGCGGCGATGCTCTCGTTGACCTACGTCAACGGGTCTCAGCGGCGCTGTTGATCGAGCCAGCCGAGGAGGATCGTGTTGAACTCGTCCGCGCGCTCGACATTCGGGAAGTGGCGCGCATTGGCGATCTCGACATACCGGCCGCCAGGGATGAGCTCGGCGATGCGCTTGTTGCCCGCCGGTGGCGTGCCCTCGTCGTCGGCGCCGCATACGACCAGCGCCGGAACCTTCAGGCCCGGCAGGGCCGGCACGAAATCGAAGTTCACTATCGCGGCCGCGCAGCCGAGATAGCCCTGCGGCGTGGTGGCCGCGATGGTGGCGTGGATCTCCTTGAAGCGCCCGGGATTGGCCGCCTTGAAGGGCGGCGTGAACCAGCGATCCATGGTCGGGTCGGCGAGGGGCGCGAGCGAATTCGCCTTGCGCACGGTGTCCATGCGCGGCCCCCAGGCGGCCGCAGCTCCGGGCGGCGACTGGGGCGCGGTATCGCACAGCATCGTCGACAGCAGGCGGCGCCCGTGGCGGACGGCGAAGGCCTGCCCCAGCATGCCGCCGATCGACAGGCCGACGTAGTGCACCTTGTCCAGCCCCAAGAAGTCGAGCGTCGCGGCGACGTCGTCGGCGAGCGCATCCATCGTGTAGTCGCCCGGCACGGGATCGGACCCGCCGTGGCCGCGCATGTCGAGGCGCAGGATGCGATAGCCCTTGGCGAGAAGCGGCGGCAGTTGCTCTGCCCACAT
>RXJK01000262.1 GCA_003963125.1 Hyphomicrobiales bacterium | reverse complement strand
GGGATTTCGATGGGCGCTGCGGGTTCAGACGTAGCGCTGGAGACGGCTGATGTTGCATTGATGGCCGATGATCTGCGTCACCTGCCCTTCGCCGTGGGCTTGAGCCGCTCCACGCGTCGGGTGATCCTGCAGAACGTCGTTGTCAGTCTTGGTGTGGTGGCGCTGCTGGTGCCGGCAACGATCCTGGGTTTGGGCATTGGGCCGGCGGTGGCGATGCACGAGGGTTCGACGTTGCTGGTGGTCTTCAATGCGCTTCGGTTGCTGGCCTATCGAGACATTGCCCATGCGGGTGACTTGGCAAAGCCGCAAGTAATGACGGCCTAGTGGACGTTGGAAGGAAGCCGCGCGTGCGAAAGTAGCTTTGCTGTTGTTGGGGCTCATTCTCGTTGTGGTGATGCTCGCCATCGTATCCACCTCCCCGGATCCGGTGCCGCGCCTGCATTAGCGCTTCGAGCGCGCTTGCGATGGTTCGAACAAGTGCCCCGACGACGGTGGAACCTTTGTCCCACAAGACAGTATGGCTTCGGTAAAACGGTTAGGAGGTAGCGTTTGGACTGGCAACTGGAACTCTTATTTGTCGTGCGTACGCTGCTTGCAACGATGGCGGGCGGTCTCATCGGATGGGAGCGTGAAGCGCACGGGCGTGAGGCCGGCATACGCACCTACGCAGCGGTAAGCCTGGGGGCTTGCACGTTTGCCCTTGTTTCTCAGCATGTGGGTGGCGGCGATCCCGCACGCATTGCGGCACAAGTGGTAAGCGGCGTGGGCTTCCTTGGGGCGGGCGCCATCCTTCGCCAGGACGATCGCGTCAGAGGCTTGACGACCGCTGGCACCTTGTGGGCGACGGCTGCCGTGGGACTGGCCATGGGCTTTGGGATGTACCTGCTGGCAGGCTGCACCGCCCTGCTCGTTCTAGGTCTGTTACTCGCCCACGATCATCCGATGTGGCCAAAACTCAAGATGCGGCATCCATCGCGGGACAGGTCCAAATAAAGCGGGGATAACATGGCAGCCGGACACGAACATACCACGAGCAACGCGCGTTTGATTGCGATCGCCCTCGCGCTTACCGGTACCTTTCTCGTCGCGGAGGTGGTTGGTGGCATTCTCACGGGCAGCCTTGCGCTGATTTCCGATGCATCGCACATGTTCACGGACACTGTGGGCCTTGCGATCGCGCTGGCTGCGATCCGGATTGGGCAGCGGCCGGCGGATACGCGGCGAACCTTTGGCTATCAGCGCTTCGAAATCCTCGCCGCCGCAGCCAACGCCATCCTGCTGTTCGGGGTTGCTGCCTACATCCTCTGGGAGGGGTACCAGAGGCTCATCCGCCCTCAGGAGATCCAATCGCTAGCCATGCTGGGCGTGGCAACACTTGGCCTGATCGTCAACATCATTGCAATGCGCCTGCTCAGTGACAGAAAGGATGCCAGTCTGAATGTGAAGGGCGCCTACCTGGAGGTCTGGAGCGACTTCCTGGGCTCGATCGGGGTTATCCTCGCAGCCCTCGTCATCTGGATTACGGGATGGAAGTGGGTGGATCCCGTCATTGCCATCGGCATCGGTCTGTGGGTGCTCCCGCGCACCTGGACGCTGCTGGGCGAGACTATCAATATACTACTGGAGGGCGTTCCCGACGGCATGGACTACGATGCGATTGCCGCCGCCCTCACCTCCTTGCCTGCGATTCAAAGTTTGCATGACCTGCATGTTTGGGCGCTCTCAAGCGACACCCCATCCCTTTCGGCGCACCTCGTGGTTGGCACCGGCACAGACTATGAAAGCGTTCGCAAGGAGGCGACCGCAGTCCTTGCACAGCAGTTCAAGATCGAGCACGCAACGCTGCAGATCGAAGCGACGGATTGCCGCAAGGTAGGGGCTGAATCGGCTTCGCATTGATTACTTCGCCTGACCAAGAACGACTCCAAGGCTCACGACCCTTCGCTGAATTCCGCGCGCTTCATCAGCACCATGGTGAGACTTACATGCGCCTCGCAGTTGATGGTTGGTTGCAGACGATCTCCGTCAACGGCTTGGGATCACCCTCGAAGTTTATCTTGTCAGATAGATTAAAGCGAAACCCCACAGTCATGGTGCGCCCGATCGGATGCGGCGATGTTACATCATATATTCCGCCCATGGAGTTCATGCTCTTGAGAGGAGTGAAGCCGCCCTGGGATCTGAAGATGGACAAGCGCGGTCGACCCGCCCTGCATGCATCCGTGTGGCTACGCACGGGCTGCTGCTCTCACTTCTGGCTGAGGACGGAAAAGTTATCTGGTGGCGATTAAGGGTGTTCAAACGGCATTTGTTCGAGCCCTTCCCGAAGGCGCGTACGACGAGAGATTTTTCACGCTGCTGTCGAAAGATCTTCTATTTCTGCGGCCAGTCAGAACCAAGCAACCGAAGGTCAGGGGCTACTGACCGTGAGCGGGGAACACTAATTTTCGAAGCTGAGGCCATTGACCCAACGCGTCGAGGTAAGGGCGTAGTTGCAAAGGTCGAAGCCTTCACTCCGCGACGGGCGTCGCAGCCACGTCCTCACCGGTTTCTTCGGCTTCGCCATCCTATTTATGCCTCCTTAAGACTCCACAATAATGCCATTATGCATGGCTTGCTTTTTTATTTCCTATTCATTAATAAATACTCTGTAGTTTCTTTTGGTCAAAATGCTGCGCCTCTTTTCCTCGATCATCATTGCGCTTAGCCTTCTTGCGGTCCCCGTATTCGCAGGCATGGACAATTGCGTCAGCCTCCCTTCTCACCAGCACGTCGCAAGCAGTGAACAGCAGACGGATCCTACTGAGAGTGTCGCGCATGTGGTTTTGCACTGCTGCTCAGCGCATGCCGTCGCTATGCCCTCGCGAGACCATTCCGTACGCCAGGTCACGCGCATCAACCTGCCCGTGCCATCCGACCTCGGTGGACGAGCAGCGCTGAACCCCTCGCCGCTCTTCGAACCTCCGTCTCTCGCTTAGTCCTGACACCCGGTCATGGGGCAAGCCCGCTATTTCGCGGCTGCCCCAGCACCATCCGTTTTGACTTTTCGTGAGAGACAACCATGCTTGAGAACATACCTGTTTGGCTTTTGTGCATTGCTTTGCTTGCCAGCCCCTCCTTACGGGCGGCAGACGATGTGCCTGCCGCGCCCGCCATTGCCAAGATCACTCTTGAAGCTGCTCTGCAACGCGCCCTGTCCAATGCCCCGCAATTGAAGGCAGCTCAGGCTGCGGCGAGTGCAGCCAAGGGAAGCCAGATCCAAGCCGGTGTATGGCCCAACCCCGAAATCGGCGTGGACGCAGAAAACGTCGGGGCGCAAGGCGATTACAGCGGCTTCAAGTCAGCCGAGATCACGTACGGCGTCTCCCAGCTCGTCGAAGTCAGCGGCAAGCGCGGCGCGCGTTTGGCAGCAGCCGATGAGGAGCATGCAATTGCGCACGCTGAACTCGAAGCTGCTCGTCTGGATCTGACGCGCGACGTCAAGACGGCTTACGCCGAAGCGGTCGCCGCCAAGGAAGGTGTTGCCCTTGCCGAGAAGCAGAGATCGCTTGCAAGCGAGGTCCTCGCCAATGTGAACAAGCGCGTCAACGCGGCGGCCGAACCTCTTTTCCAGCGAAGCAAATCGCAAGTTGCGCTCTCCACGAGCGAGATGGCGCTGGATAAAGCCACGCGTGACTACGCAATTGCCAAACACCGCCTGGCATCCCTTTGGGGCGCGGAGGCGGTTGATTTCGATCTTGACTCCACAAGCTTTTTCACGATCAGCGCGCCCCCAAAGGCGCAAGCCGTGCCTGCCTTGAACAAGCCGGCTGATCTTGTCCGCTGGGATGCGGAAGTCGCCCGTAAGGAGGCCCTCTATGATTACGAGCAGGCCGCAGCCATCCCTGATCCACGTTTCAATGTCGGCATGAAGGAATTTCGTGCCACGAACGATCGCGCCTTCGTGGTTGGTGTCTCCCTGCCGATCCCTGTGTTCGACATGAATGGCGGCAACATTGCGCGCGCGCGTAGTGAGGTGACGAAGGCCACGAGCGAGAAGCGCCTGGCAGAAGTCAGCCGGCAGACTGAGCTCGAGCGCAATCAGCAGGAGCTCGAGAGTGCCTATCGGCAGGCACAGATCCTTCAGTCCCAGATGATCCCTGCGGCGGAGAAGGCTTATCAGCTTTCGCGCCAAGGGTATGGCGCAGGTAAGTTCGCCTACCTGGAAGTGCTCGACGCCCAGCGCACGCTTTCCGATGTGCGCGCACAATTCAATGAAGCACTCAAAACCTACCACATCCGGTCAGCGCAGGTTGAGCGGCTCACTGCCACTTATCAACCCGACGCCGACCAGAAGGAAGATGAACATGCGAACTAGCCAAACCCTGATCATTGCTGTCGTGCTGGTGCTGATCGCATCCGGTGCCATCTATCTATTGAGCAGGACGCCGCCCGAGCCGATCCAAGCGTCGGCTCCTGAAAACGTCCTGATCCCTGCAGAAGCACCCAAAAGCAAAGCGCAAGGTGCTGAGGATGAGAAGGCCGATCACGGTGAGACTACGGCCATCACACCAAAGGCTGCTGAGGCTGCCGGCATCCAGTCCGCCGAAGCGGCGCCGGCCATCATCCATGAGGTTATCCGGCTTACCGGTCGCGTCACCCTCAATCAGAATGCCACAGCGCAAGTGAAGGCGCGCTTTCCAGGCATCGTGCGTAGCGTCACCAAAAGCCCCGGCGACTCTGTGAAGAAGGACGAGGTACTCGCAACCGTTGAAAGCAACGAGAGTTTGCAGGTCTACCCTGTCAAATCGCCTCTAGATGGTGTGGTCCTCACGCGCGCGACCAACGTGGGCGACGTTGCGGCAGATACGCCTATGTTCACGATTACGAATGCCTCCGAGGTGTGGGCCGAGTTTCACGTCTTTCCCCGCGACATGGACCAGGTGGAAACCGGACAGAAAGTCCTTGTGACCAGCTTTGAAGGAGAGCACCGGGGCGAAGCTGTGATCACGACGCTCCTGCCGGTTGCCGAATCCTCAACCCAGACCGTGGTGGCGCGCGTGACCCTTCCCAATCCGGACAAGGTATGGCGCGCAGGCATGACCGTGCGCGGTGATGTCGTCATCTCCGAGCGCAACGTTGCGGTTGCCGTCAAGAACGCTGCCATTCAGAGGCTCGAAGGCAAGACCGTCGTCTTCGTTCTCAACGGCGTGGGTTTTGAAGCGCGGGCGGTTCGAACGGGAGCCAGCGATTCCGAATTCACGGAAGTGCTGGAGGGACTTTCGCCCGGCGAGCGCTATGCAAGTGAGAACAGCTTCCAGATCAAGGCGAACATCGGCAAGGCCGGTGCGGCGCACGAAGACTAGGGAGCGGCCATGATCGAACGCATTTTAGGATTTTCACTCAATCACCGCTACATGATCGCGCTTGTGACCGCGCTCATTGCTGCGGTCGGCATTTGGTCCTTGGGCAAGTTGCCGATCGATGCTGTGCCGGACATCACCAACAACCAGGTGCAGATCAACACGGTGGCTCCTGCTCTTTCGCCTCTCGAAGTCGAAAAGCAGGTCACTTTTCCGGTTGAAACGGCTCTCGCTGGCATACCCGGACTAGAGAGCACGCGCTCCATCTCCCGCAACGGGTTTTCACAAGTCACGGCTGTCTTCAAGGACAGCGTCGATATCTACTTCGCGCGCCAACAGGTCAATGAGCGTCTGGCGGAAGCCAAGGAAACGTTGCCGCAAGGCGCGGAGCCCGCCATGGGCGCCATCTCGACCGGCCTTGGCGAAATCTACATGTGGACGGTGTCTTATACGCATGCACAAGGCAAGGGCGCACACGTGGTCGACGGTCAGCCCGGCTGGCAAAGCGATGGCAGTTACCTCACGCCGGAGCACTACAGACTCAAGGGGGAAGTTGAACTCGCCTCGTATCTGCGCACGGTGCAGGACTGGATCATTCGACCGCAGCTCAAAGGCGTGCCGGGTGTTGCAGGCGTCGATGCGATTGGCGGCTTTGTTCGCCAGTACCACGTACAGCCCTACCCTGAGAAATTGGTGGCACTTGGCTTGAGCTTTCATCAGGTCGTCGAGGCGCTTGAGAAAAACAATCAGAGTGTGGGTGCGGGCTACATCGAAAGGAACGGCGAGTCCTACATCGTCCGCGCCGATGGGCGCATCAGCACGGCGGACGACATAGGTGGGATTGTCGTCGCGACGCGCGATGGCGTGCCGATCTACATGCGTGATCTGGCAGATGTCGGAATTGGAAAAGAACTGCGAACAGGATCTGCAAGCGAGAACGGCCAGCAGGCCGTCGTTGGCACGGCTCTCATGCTCATTGGTGCCAACAGCCGCACTGTTGCGGATGCGGTCGATAGGAAGCTTAAGGAGGTAGCGAAAACGCTTCCGCCCGGTATTGAGGCCAAGACGGTTCTCAACCGCACGAAGCTGGTAGATGCCACGATCAGCACCGTTGAGAAGAATCTCTCCGAAGGTGCCCTGCTGGTCATCGCCGTCCTCTTCCTGGTCCTTGGTAACATCCGCGCAGCCATCATCACGGCCCTCGTCATTCCTGTCTCCATGCTGATGACGGCAATCGGCATGGTGAAAATGGGGATCAGCGGCAACCTCATGAGCCTGGGTGCTCTTGACTTCGGGTTGATCGTGGACGGCGCCATCATCATCACCGAGCATTGCCTGCACAAGCTTGCGCACCGGCAATCCGAACTGGGGCGCGTCCTCAACCTGAAAGAACGGCTTCATGAAGTCATGGAAGCCGGACGCGAGGTGATCAAGCCCATCGTCTTTGGGCAAGCGATCATCATCCTCGTCTATGTCCCCATGCTCACCTTCACGGGCGTGGAAGGGAAGATGTTCGAGCCGATGGCGATGACCGTCATTCTGGCGCTGGTTGCGGCCTTCGTTCTCTCCGTGACCTTCGTTCCGGCCATGATCGCGATCTTCCTTAAAGGTCGCGTCAAGGAAGGCGAAGGCGCCCTGATGCAACGGGCCAAGGCCGCGTACGCGCCGTGGCTTGATGCGGCACTGGCTCGCCCGGGCCTAACCAGTGCCATCGCGGGCGGATTCCTGGTCGTGGCTCTCGGGGCCTTCACGACGCTTGGGCAGGAATTCATACCCACGCTCGATGAAAAAGACATCGCCATGCATGCGATGCGCATTCCGAGCACAGCCCTCACGCAGTCGCAGGCGATGCA
Source organism: Hyphomicrobiales bacterium (assembly GCA_003963125.1). Classification (GTDB taxonomy): domain Bacteria; phylum Pseudomonadota; class Alphaproteobacteria; order Rhizobiales; family Hyphomicrobiaceae; genus AWTP1-13. Next base: position 1,696 of record RXJK01000262.1, on the reverse strand, counting down.
GCTGCAGGTGGAGAAGACGGTCAGCGGATTTGAAGAAGTAGCCTTCGTCTTCTCTAAGACTGGCACGGCCGAGATGGCGGCGGATCCCATGCCGCCGAACGTGTCGGATACCTTCATCATTCTCAAGCCGCATGAGGACTGGCCTGACAGATCCTTGAGCAAAGCCAAGCTCATTGAGCGTATCGAGAAGGCCGTGAACGAGGTGCCCGGCAACAATTTCGAGTTCACGCAGCCCATCCAGATGCGGTTCAATGAGCTGATTTCCGGGGTGCGCAGCGATGTGGCTGTAAAAATCTACGGCGACGATTTTCCCGCGATGGAGAAGACTGCCGCCAGCTTGCAAAAGGCCTTACAGGGTGTCCCTGGTGCTGCGGACGTAAAGACCGAGCAGACGAGTGGTCTTCCATTCCTTGAGATAAAACTCGATCGTGCAGCAATCGCCCGTTACAGCCTCAACATCAGCGACGTACTGGAGGTATTGACCGTCGCCGTTGGGGGGCGCGAGGCGGGCCTGGTCTTCGAAGGGGATCGACGCTTCGATATCATCGTGCGACTGCCCGATGCCCTTCGCAATGACCTCAAGACCCTTGAAAATCTTCCCATTCTTCTCCCCGAAGAAAACGAAGACAATGAGACGAGTTCCGCAACTCACAACCGGCCCCGCTACTTGCCCCTGCGCGAAGTAGCCCAGCTGGCTATGGTCGAAGGCCCCAACCAAATCAGCCGTGAGAATGGCAAACGCCGCGTGGTGGTCCAGGCGAACGTGCGTGGCAGGGACATTGGATCATTTGTAGCGGATGCGCAGAAGGCAATCGAAGGATCGGTCAAGCTTCCAGCCGGCTATTGGCTCGAATGGGGTGGACAGTTCAAGAACCTGCAGGAAGCGAGCCAGCGCATGATGATCGTCGTGCCTGCCTGCTTCGTGCTGATCTTTCTTCTGCTGTTCGCGGCGCTCAACTCGGTCAAGCAGGCCCTCCTCGTCTTCACAGGGATACCGCTGGCTGTTGTGGGCGGCATCTTCACCCTGCTTTTACTCGGCATGCCGTTTTCGATCTCGGCGGGTGTCGGCTTCATCGCGCTTTCGGGAATTTCGGTGTTGAACGGCCTGGTGATGACGAGCAGCATCAATCAACTCGTTCTTCAGGGTGCGGCTCCAGACGATGCGATCAGGGAAGGTACGTTGAACCGCCTTCGCGCGATGATCATGGCGACGGTTGTTCCTTCCCTCGGCTACGTACCGATGGCGATCTCAACCGGCGCTGGTGCCGAGGTGCAGAAACCGCTGGCCGTTGTCGTAATAGGCGGGCTCATCGTTGCGACGGCGATGACACTCTTCGTCCTTCCTGCGCTCTATCGCCGGTTCGAACTTGCCCAGGAGGTCTTGAAAAAGGAGACGTTGTAGGCCGCTGGCACACTGCCACTATTGTTGCCGGCGCGATCGGCAGCGATCACCGTGCGTTGCTTTTAAGCTTCCACAGATGGTCCCCGAATGCGTTGATCCCGTTCTTGCATGGGGTCAAGACGATGAACAGAGGCGGTTTACGATGTTGGCCAATCGGGGAAGGCGCTGACCAACTTTCTGGCGGCTATCCCGTGTCGATAAACATACCTTACTGAGATCGTGCCATGACGCATGGAGGTCATGGCATGGGGCGTTCGAAATCTACCTAAACTTACGTTGGATGAAAAAGCCGAG
>RXJK01000185.1 GCA_003963125.1 Hyphomicrobiales bacterium | reverse complement strand
TGCGGCCAGACAACTACCTGACATCAATCGGCTTTTTATCGAGACGCTCGCATGGACGGGTGGGCGCATCACGGAGGTGCTGAACCTCACCCCGCTCGCCTTCGACCTCGCCGAAGGCACCGTCACGCTGATGACGCTGAAGCGAAGGAAGCGTGTTCTGCGGCAGGTCCCGCTTCCCTCCGAATTGCTAGCCGAACTCGATCAACATTTTGATCTGCGCGCCGCGCAGCGGGACGCCGGTCGCGCGGGTCACAGGCTGTGGACGTTCAGCCGTGTTACCGGCTGGCGCATCATCAAGCAGGTGATGTGCAGCGCCGACATTTTCGGAGAGCGTGCGTGCGCACGAGGATTTCGTCACGGCTTCGGCGTCGGTGCAGTTCGTTGCGGCGTGCCGATCACGCTTATCAAGCGTTGGCTTGGCCACGCGCGCCTCTCGACGACTGAGATCTATCTCGGCGTAGTTGGCGATGAGGAACGCTCTTTCGCCCGTCGCTTCTGGTCGGACGCCGCTCCCCGCCCAACAAGCGCAGACGAGTTCACAGCTTGACCAATTCGCCGCTCTCGATGTGGACGGCCGGAAATCGGCCCTCCGGCCCGAACCATTCCTGAAGTGAGGAAACCTCCGCAGGAGACATGGTGCGTGGCGATGCCGGAAGCAACGCCGCGATGCGTGGCTCGATGTGCTTCTCCGGCAGCCATTTGATGCGATCGAAGTTGCGCGCTGTCCAAGGCTTGGGCAGTGGATTGAAATGCGCGAAGCAGTTGTGCCGTTCTTGTTTGCTGAGGCCGACGGCGTAGACGCCTGTTGGAAGCCGGCTTTCGGCAGCCATGCTGAATGCGCCTACTTGCTTCCAGTGCATGAGCAGCGCAATGCGTTCAAGCATGGCGTTTTGCTCCATGTAGCCGCCCATTGTGACCGACATATGCAGATCGCCTTTCGGCGTAGCGAGCCTGAACTGCCAATCGATCGCATCCTGGACCTTGATGAGCAATCTTCCCGCACGGCGCAGATCGGACTCCACGAGTTCGCGAAAATTGCGCGGTTCATGCGGAAGGGCTTCCATCGACTATTCGTCCCGGGGTTACATCGTGCCGACGGCTCGATCTATAAGTGCTAGCGACGGCGCCTCGCTACGCGACGCTTCCTGAACGACCGCCGCTTGCGGGTCCAGAATTTTGCTGCCGGCCTCGAACGCCTGCAAGGCGTATCGGGCACGATGAACCCGAATGCCGCGATCCTGGCGCGCTCCATCGCCGCCCAATGTAACATTGCCAGAGTTTCCAAGGTTATGCCCTTCGCTCTCCCTTTTGCCTGCTATTCTCTACCACGCGCGCGTCAATTTCGAGATCGCACTGTTGCGGCTGACCTGGCCTCGCGCTCGGCGCCCCAACTGATACCGGGCACTTGAACGGCATATGTAGCGTTTCCCCAAACCGCTATGGCGGCCTGCCCTTCGTATAGCTCTTCACCCAGGCAATAAATCTCCCATCCTCGCTTCGGGCGACGTCCTTGTCGGATGCCCACCCGATATAGATTTGCTCCAGCGCATAGATATCCCAGCCCGGCGCGAATTCTCGTCCCTGTTCCACCGCCTCCGAACTGATGCGTACCGTGCGCAATGCACCCACCTCGTCATCCCCCAGATGATCGAGCAGCGGGGTGTGAGCCCGCTTCGAAGGTCCAGCCGTCTTGCCGCCGATGCGTCGTGACGGTGCGGCGGCTCGACGGCTCGACGGGATGCCTTTGCCGGCTTCTCCCGATCGCCGGTAGAACACGGCCTGTCCGTCCTCGACGGTCACAGCGTAGTCCGGCAGGTGATTGCTGCGGACGAGATTGCGCAGGTGAGAATGGAAATGCTTCTCCACCTGCTTGGACCCGACTTTCCTTTGCAGCAGCTCTAGGCCAACCCGCCACGATGCCTGCTTGCCGCAGTGCTTGCGCACGATCTCGTAGATGCGCCGATCGACAGGCGCTCGCAGGCGGAAGTAGTCACGGTTGATCGGCAACACCTCGGACGAGGCGATGGCCCGATAGATCCAGTCCGAGAGCTTGATATCGAGGTATTTGAGCCGCTCGGCGTGCATCGAACCTTTGCGATTATACTCAAAGGCGTCGATCAGCCCGAAGCCCTGCGTGGTCTTCGTGTCCCCGGTCGCAATGGTGGTGTTGATGACTACCCCGCGCAGTCGGTTCAACGCTGGCAACAGCCGTTCATACCCAAGATTATTGGTCGGCCGATTGGTCTCGACGAGCAGGTCACGTGTAGTAAGCCGCACCTCCTGCTTGATCTCCTCGCCCTCATTCTTTGCCTGCATCAGTTTGGAAATGCAGTAGATGACGATGTCCTTGTCGAAAACCGTCGGAAGGCCGATCGAACTCGGAATAATGTCGACCTTCACGTCGCCGTTCACATATTGCAGCCGCCGCCGCTCCGGGACCGTTGAAAGGGAGTAGATCGGGTGCTCCATGGTCGCCATGTCGCTCCGCGGCACCATGTCCATGGTATCGAGCACAAAGAAGTCACGCACGGGATGGCGTTCAGGAAGAAGAGGATGAAGCACCCATCCATGTCGCCATAGTCATGGCCGCCCTAGCAAACGATTCGCACTATCGCCGACCAGGGTGTCCAAGATGCTTGCCAAGTGCAGCATTTCTGCACTTCCGACAAAACGCACTATCACCGACCGGCTTCGCACCTTTGCCGACCAACCTTCGCACTTCTGGCGACCAGACTTCGCACTTTTGGCGACCCGTATACGCACATCCAGCGACCAGCCAGAGTGGATGAACAGCCTAAATCAACGGCCTAGCAATATTCCCCACAGGCGTAACTTATCTAACTGACTCTAACATTCTTAACATCAGGGTCTTTGAAATTAGGGGTGAAGGGGTGTTGAGCGGCAACCGGTATTTTCTCCTAATTACTTTCGCGACTGGCCGCTAGGGTACGGGAAATTTACTCATTTCTCGAAAGCAACATATGCCAACGAATTTCGATCTTGCCAGCGCATTGGCCACACTGAAGAACAATAACCCACGCCGGCTCATCTCCCTCCTGTGCGATGCCGCTGCACTTGGCAATGTCAAAGCTGCGCGTCAAATCATTGCTGCCGGCGTAACAATTAGCGCTCCTGACAAGGGCGGCGAGACCGCCTTACACTTGGCCGCCGAATGCGGACACACTGCGCTTGCCCAATTGTTGGTCGACAATGACGCTGATGTTGATGCCGCGAATAAGAACGGCAACACACCGCTGCATCTGGCTAGTGCCAGTGGTCGCCTTGAAATCGCAGACCTGTTCGTCGCCAAAGGCGCGATGCTGCACGCAAAGAACAACTCCGGCGACACGCCGTTACATCTTGCGGTGCTATTTGGCCATCCCGAAACCGCGAAATTGCTGGTCGACAGCCGCGCGCCGGTCGACGTCGCCAACAACCGCGGTGAAACCGCACTGCACTGGGCGACCCGTTACGGCCAGATTGGTCTGGTGTGGCTGCTCGTGGCCAATGGCGCGGCGGTTAACGCGACCGATGAGAATGGCCAAAGCGCCCTGCACATGGTCGTGGATGTCAGTACAGCCCGGGTGTTGATCGAGCGTGGTGCAGCAATCGATGCTCGCAACTGCGATGGTCATACCCCTTTGCATCAGGCAGCATATGGCGCTCGCACCGAAATCGCACAGCTACTAATCGACAAGGGCGCCACCCTCGATGCCCTCAGCAAGTACGGCTTCACGGCGCTGCATGTGGCCGCCGTCCACGGCCGCTTCGAGTTTGTAAAGCTGCTGGTGGAAAAGGGCGCGGCGCTCGATATCCCAAACACCCATGGCGAAACACCATTGCACCTCGCCGACGCCAAGGGCTACGCCGACATCGCGAGACTGCTGGTCGAAAAAGGCGCGGGGCTCGATACCGCGAACAAGCTTGGCGAGAAGCCAATGCACCTCGTCGATGCAAGGCCTCGCACCGAACCAGGGCGGTCGCTGAACGGCAGTGACATCCCACCCGATGCCCCCAGGAGATCGAGTGCGACTTCACAGATCGCAAAGATCCGACAAGCGTTGGGGATCTCGTAATGCCAAGGCAATTCAACATTGCTGAAGCATTGGCCACGCTCGGGAAAGACACACCGCGGCAGCTTTATTCTATTCTTTGCGATGCCGCTGCATCTGGGAACGAGGATGCCGTCAAGCAGATCGTCGATACCGGTCTCTCGCTACAGTTATGGAATGAACAAGGTGGTACGGCCCTGCATTTGGCGACCGAGGGCGGTCACACCGTTATCGTGCGATTATTGCTTGCCAGAGGCGCTATGGCAGATGCGGTCGACCGCTATGGCAACACGCCTCTACATCTTGCCGTTCGGCACAACCACACCAAAATCGCGCAGTTGCTGATCGACAATGGGGCAATGCCGGAGGCAGCTGCGAGTTTTGGCGATACAGCTCTGCATCAAGCCGCCGAAAATGGCAGCTCCGCGCTCGTGCAATTGCTGCTCGATGGCGGTGTTTCATCTGATGTGCTCAACAATGCAAATGAAACCGCACTACATCTAGCTGCGGGCAACGGACACACTGAGATCGTGGCTATGCTGTTGGCCAATGGTGCACATGCCGACATTCCAACGAAGTATGGAACAACCGCCCTGCATCTGGCCGCCGGAAACGGTCATGTCCGGACCGTCGCCTGGCTCCTTGAGCACGGCCTCGCTCTCAATCTCCTGACCAACAATGGCAACACGGCGTTGCATCTCGCCGCGAATGGCGGCCACACCGAGACTGTGCAGGTCTTGCTCGGCGCCGGTGCTGCATTCGATATCCAGAATAGGCACGGCAACACGGCCGCCCACCTGGCTGCCGTCAACGGCCACGCCGAGACCGCGCGGGTTCTGAATAGCAGGCAGCCTGTGGTGCACTTGCCGGAAAGAGCGAGCATTGCCAGCTCGGTCATCGTGGTTCGGCGCGCGTTGGGCCTGTCCTAGTCACCTGATCGATCTCCCCGCGAATCGTTGTGGACTTCGCCCGTCGTGACGCTACGCTGTCATGACGGCTCGACTTTCTCCCGTCGAGCCGCCCTCGAACAAAGACGCGGGGTCAACCCGTGCCCGGATATACATGATCATAGCGCTCGCTTCTTCCAAAGGCGGCGTCGGCAAATCCACCCTCACCGGCTGCTTGGCCGGTGCATGGGCCGCAGCCGGCAAGAACGTTCACATCGTCGACCTTGATAGCAATCACACGATAAGCCGCTGGTTCGCAGACGGCACTCAGCGTCCCGCCAGCATCACCACGGCGAAACCAAGCCCGGACCAACTGACCGAGCATCTGGAAGCGGTGATTGCTGAACGGAACCCCGATCTCATTCTGATCGACGTGGCGGGAGCGTATGAGCGTGCGCTGACCCTGGCCGCCGCACGCGCCCATCTGACATTGATCCCGGCATCGCCGACGGAAGCCGACATCTTCGAGGCTTCCCGCATCGCACGTCACATCACGGCATTCTTTTCCGCGATGGGCCGCAAGCCGCTCTACCGGCTGGTGCTCAATCGCGTGCAGCCGCTATCGTCCAGCGGCCAATTGTTCACGCTCACCGAGATCATCCGGTTGAAGCTTCCGCGCATCAAGACGCGCGTTATGCAGCGCGCGGCCTATGAGGAGATGGGCCTATCCGGCCTTCCGCCGCACTTTGCCGATCGCAAGCGGCCGACCGTCGCCAAAGCCATCCAGGAACTCGATGCCCTGAAGTCAGATATCGAGGTCATGTTCCAGATCGCTGCCCATATGGGCCAAGAGGAAGGGGCTGCCGCATGACCAGCAAGCCCCGTTTCCGGCAGATCAACACCCCCGACGTCTCTGACGCCGACATCGAGCGCATCAATAACAGCATGAAGGTCCCCACACTTGTGCATCCCGCTGCCGAGGCCGTCATGACGGCTCGACAGCAGCCCGTCGAGGCACCACGGCAGCACGCCGGCACTCTGCCGCCAACCCAGAGCGCGCGGGCCGGAGTCCCGCACAAGCTCACCGTGCGGATTCCGCAATCCTTGAACGACACGCTGAAGCGGGATGCCCTGGATCATCGCACCTATGTGCGCACCATCATCCTCTGTGCATTGCAGTTCGCAGGCTACTCCGTTCACGCGGGCGATGTGCTTGCCCCGGAGGCGGCAGCGCGACTGCGGCTCGCCATTCTGTCGCGACGGAAGTGCGTCGAGCCGTCGAGTATGCTGCTTGGCGCGCCGAGCCCGCAGCAGAAGCTCTCAATCGATGTGCCACCATCACTCGAAGAGGCATTGAAACGCGACGCCTTAAAGCGCGATACCAATGGTAAGCGCATCTCCGTGCGCACCATCATCCTGCTCGCCCTCAGGGTGTTCGGGTATCCGATCGCCGATGCAGATCTTGCGCCTGGAGCCGGCGGAAATTGCTGATCATCGGCTGCTCTCCGTCGGACCGTCGTGACGGCAAACCGTCATATGGCCCTGATGAGATGCACACCTGAAACTCGCGCAGGATTTCGTCGCTGCATGGGTCAAGGTGATGGATGCGGATCAGCGTGACCTCAAGAAGTAGGGGACATTGTCGTCGAGGCGGGCATTCGGACGTCAAATGCAGTGCTCAATGTAGGCGAGGCTTGGGGCCACGGTTGCCGTGCTGCATGCGCTGCGCGGTAGGCCTCTCCGGCGCCTGCTTTGCCCCAGTGCCATAATTTCCGGCGAACATTGTGAATGCGTCACGGCGAAGCTGCTTCAGTTCTGCGCGAAAGTCAGACAGCAGCAACGCTATGATTTCGGGATTGTCTCCCAGGGTCCGCCTGAGCCTATTCGCCTCGGGGCTCAGTCCGATTTCGGCAGCGAGAGAGCAGCAAAGGGCCGCATCAATGTCATTGTGAGTTGCGCCGGTAGCTTCCTGAAGCGCCGCGTATGCCTCGGTGTCCCGCAATTGAACCAATACAAATTCGTTTCTCTTGTCTCCGATGTTGTCGACCATGCATGCTCCATAAAATAATAATAGCGGGCGCAACAACGGCGCCCGCTCATAGATTGAATATCTCAACCAGTCACTGGATTTTCGACAGCCAACGCGACGCTGGCAAGGCGGAAATCGGGTGATTTACTTTCATGCAGCAAATAGCGGCAGGGAGAAATGTATGCTTGCCGTCACGACGGCATGACGACATGCCGTCGTCATGGAACCGTCCAATATCGATAACGCTTGCGCTCCGAAATCTCCCGCGGCGTAGAGCCAAGTTTCGGGATCAAGGCGCGCAAGGCCTGCTTGCTGATACCGAGCGCCTTGCACGCCATCGGAATCGAGACGAGGGGCTTGGCGATTATCAACTCGATGAGGCCTGCCAGATGCGAGTGCTTGCGCACCGATCTAAGGCCGAGGCACATCCGCTCCTTGGCGCTTTCCAATCCGCTTAGTTCGGTCCCGGCGAGCTTCGCCGCCGCGGCTGCGATGTCCAAGAAGTCCCGAATACGCACGTTCTGACCATCGGCAGCGCTCCAGCGTTTGCGGAGTAGCTTCTGGCCACTATCCAGTGGGAGCAGCAGATGCTTCGTCTTGGATCGCGCACGCAGTACGAGCGCGGCTAGAAGCGGGGCCCGCCATGGGCCTTGCTGTTCTGGTGCCAGCACGTTCCATGCATCCCACGCGAATGCAGCAGCCAAGAGCGGCGGCAGATCAGCCGTAGCTCGATATATGGCTCGCCATCGATCGAGCCGCGCGGATCCATCCCACGAGGGATCGTAGAAGAAATCAGGCCGTTCCTGCGCGCCCGCATCGTCGGCCTTCATCTCCCACTCCAAAGGGCGAGCCGCTTCTCCCGGCATCGGCGCCGCCAATAGCGTCGACGCACTGTCCTGCAAGGCTCTCTGCCACAGCTTCAGGATTCCGAGCGCAGCAGATAGCTCGGGATATATTGTGCCGGAAAACGCGAAGCCATCGAGCAGCACCAGATCTTCCAGATAGACAAGACAGTTCTGGGCATGCATCGCCGCGCATGCGTTTCGGTAGAGTAGGCGCTCGTTCCAAGGCCCTCGCAGCACGCTGCCTCGGGCGCGCTCATCGAGCCGCCCGACGCTGTCATCCGCCACAAGAAGCGACGGCAAGACTGTAGGATCGAGAGGATTTTCTGGAATGCTATAAACGGGCAGGTTTGCAGGCATAAAACGAGGCAAGACAATCAATCAAGCAAATAGACTGTCTCTGTTATAGCCTATTCTGCGGGCCGCTTTGAAGGAGCAATCGTCCGAGTCGACGCTACCGATGATAAAGGACGTTATCACGGGCAGCTTACGGGGACCCGCCCGCCGACCACTCACTGTCTGTGCACGCTTCCATAGGTATCGCGTGCATGGTTTGCGGATGCCATGTGGGCGAGTGGCGATTTGCCGGTACGTGCCGTGATGAAACTATTTCGACAAAATACATTCTGGTGGTTCGTCCAAGGCTGGGCTCGCTACATTGCTTCCATATGACATTCCGCACTGCCCACGCCACGCCACTTCGCAACATCTTCGACAAGGTGGGCGATGATTGATCTCAGGACCCGAGACTCAATCATCCTCAAGGCCTTGCTGCGGACCTACGCACCGCAGGCGGAAGTCTGGGCCTATGGCAGCCGCACATCCGGAGAAAACCACGCCCGAAGTGATCTCGATCTTGTCCTGCGCAACACCGTTGCGCTTGATGCACCGCAGTCGAGCCTTGCCTTGCTTCGTGACGCTATCGAAGAGAGCGATATCCCCTTCATGATCGATGTACATGATTGGGCTCTGCTTTCGGAGAACTTCCGCCGTCAAATTGAGACCCGGCACGTCGTGCTCATTCCTGCGGCACTCGCTCCGACCACGGGCAGTCCGCGCTGTGGAGACCGCGATGTCTGATCCAGTGCTCATAGCCTATGGCGTGCACAAACGCGGCGATGGCAAATACTCGTGGTGGCGGCGCATCGGAGAAGCATTCCCACACGAACAGGGATCAGGCC
>RXJK01000311.1 GCA_003963125.1 Hyphomicrobiales bacterium | reverse complement strand
AGCGGTGACACCCGGCCGGGAGGGCATGTGCTGGGGCGTTACGAAAGCATAAAGGCCCCGGCGTTGAGCCGAGGCCAATCTTGTGCATAAGGCAAGGCGCTTCCGTCAGGAGCGACCGCCGCCGCCCATCTCGCGCTGCTTCATGAACCACCACGACCGGCTGCCGAACACGTGCTGGTCGGGAATGGATTCGTAGTAGCCACCGCGCTCGAAAGCGGCGGAATTCGCGCGCTGTCGCTCCGTCCCGCCCCAATACTTGGGTGCGGACTGCGCATAGCCGCCCTTGTAATACCGCTTCTTCTTCTGCGCCGCCTCGCCCGGACCGGTCAGGCCGACAAGCAGCGCCGATGCCATCAGTGCCAAAAGAATGCGTTTCATGGGTTGGCCTCTCACCTTGGACTGCCCATGATGTAGGCGCGCGCAGCCTCGCCCGCAATCGGCGAAAGGGGAGACGCAAGCGCGGCGCCGGGCCGCTGCGACGGAAAGGTCCTCAAAGCGTCTTCAGGTATGCCTCGAGCCGCTCCAGCGTACCGGACCAGCCCTGGCGCATGCTGTCGAACCCGCCCTCGAAGGCGGCCGCCTCTTCCGGAGTGGGGTACATCGGCGTCCAGGTGACGGTGAACGTCGTCCGCCCCGGCCCTGCGTCGGCAAACGTAAAAGTCGACAGCATCTCGACAGGCCATTGCGGCGCAAGCGGATGCCGCGTCAGGCCGCCCTGGGGATCCGAAAACGCGTTCACGTGCACGGTGCGCTCCCGAGGCACGATCTCGCGGTAGCGGAAGCGTCCCCAGATCTCCAGCCCGTCCGGCATCTGCATTCCGTAGTGGAACGTTCCGCCGGGCCTGAAGTCCATGGTGGCCGAGACGATCGTGGCGCCTTTCGGCCCCCACCACTTCTCCAGATGCGTCACGTCCGTGAAGCACTGCCAAAGGACATCGCGGCTGACATCGAAGGTGCGGGAGATCGAGAAAGGCGTAAGAGGCGTCTCAGGCGTAGCCTCGTCCTTCATGCAGTTCACCATCCACGGGATGTTGAACTTGTCGACGAGCATGCCGAAGCGGCGGGCCCAGAAGCTGTCCGCGATCGGCATGCGCACCGTGCCGCCGGCGCTGAGTTCGCGGAAGATGCGCTCGGCCTCCGCCGGATCGTCGACCATGACATTGACGCTGAAGCCTTCGGGCGTGCCGGCCTTGCCGCTCGGCGCGTCGCCGCCCATCAGCAGCCGGCCGCCGACGTCGAGGCGCGCATGCATGATGCGGTTGCGGTCGGCCTCCGGCACCGGCACGCCGATCGGCGCGTCTCCCATGCGCAGCATCATCAGCAGCTTCCCGCGGAACACCGTCTCGTAGTGGAGAAAGGCCTCCTCGCAGCGCCCGTCGAACCCGAGATACGTGATGAAATCCATGCCGGTCTCCTCCTGCGTGCTGCCCCTCCTGCAAGGACGTTGTGTCCTCCGGCTTCCCGACATCGGGCCGGAGATTTGGATCAGCCTGCGAGGCTATCGATCTGCTGGCGGATGTGGGCGGCCTCGATCGGCGAGCGGGCGAGCGCGATGGCGCGATCGAAGGCGGCGCGCGCTTCGGCGGATCGGCCGAGATCCTTGAGGAATGCCCCGCGCGCACCGTGGAAATAGAAGTAGCCGTTGAGTTGCGCCGCAAGCGGCTCGATCAGCGTGAGCGCGGCCTCCGGCCCCTGCACCTTCGCCACCGCCACCGCACGGTTCAACGTCACGACAGGCGAGGGCTGCATCCGTTCCAGCGTGCCGTAGAGCAGCCCGATCTGCGCCCAGTCCGTCTCGCCGGCCGAATTGGCAGAGGCATGCAGCGCAGCGATCGCCGCCTGCACCTGATAGGGTCCCGGCCGGCCATGCCGCAACGCCTTGTCGATCAGCGCCCGGCCTTCGATGATGCGGCGCTGGTCCCACAGCGCCCGGTCCTGCTGTTCCAGCAGCACGACTTGGCCTGACGCATCGAACCGCGCTTCCGCGCGCGCATGCTGCAGGAGAAGCAGCGCCGTCAGCGCCATCACTTCGGGCTCGGCGGGATAAAGCCGCAAGAGAAGCCGCGCCAGCCGGATCGCCTCTTCGCACAGCAGCGCCTTCGCGCCGTGTTCCGCCACGTCGTGCGTATAGCCCTCGTTGAAGATCAGGTAGACCATGGCGAGCACGGCGGCGAGGCGTTCGCTGCGCTCGATGGCGCCCGGCGCCTCGAAAGGCACCTGCGCTGCCGCCACCTTGCGCTTGGCCCGCGTGATGCGCTGCTCCATCGCGTCTTCCGAGACGAGGAACGCGCGCGCGATCTGCGCCACGCTGAGCCCCGACACGATCCTCAGCGCCAGCGCGATCTGCTGCGTCTGCGGCAGGTCCGGATGGCAGCACACGAACAGGAGGCGCAGGATGTCGTCGTGGTAGTCGGCGTGGTCGAGCTGCTCGGCGAGCGGCGCCTCGGCGTCCGACAGGTCCGAGATCGCGGCGTCCTCGGGCATCGGCTTGAACCGCGCCTGCTTGCGGATGCCATCGATGGCGACGTTGCGCCCAACCATGATCAGCCAGCTCGCGGCGTCGCGCGGCGGCCCGTTCTTGGGCCACGCCTTGAGCGCGCGCAGGCAGGCTTCCTGGAAGGCCTCCTCGGCCACATCGAGGTCGCGGAACTGCCGCAGGAGCGCGGCGATGGCCTGCGGCCGGGCGGCCGCGAGAATGTCGCTGATCCAGACCGGATCCGTCACGAGCTTGCGGCCCCCGGTGACAGCATGCCGATGGGGCGGATCTCGTAGGCCCCGCCGGGATTGGCCGCCGCCAGGTCCTTGGCGATGCCGAGCACCTCGTCGAGATTGGCGCAGTCGACCACGTAGAAGCCAAGCAGCTGCTCTTTCGTTTCGGCAAACGGCCCGTCGACGATCAGCGGCGGATCGCGATCCTTGCGCAGCGTCGTGGCAGCGGTGGTCGGCAGAAGGCGCGCAACGGGGCCGAGCTTGCCCTGCTTCTCGAGCTTGGACGTGACCACGCTGAGCTTGGCCATCACGGCATCGTCCTGCTCCTTGCTCCAGGCGCAGGTCACCTTCTCGTCGTGATAGCAGAGGATTGCGTATTTCATGGCTTAGGCTCCCTCGAGGTTATCGTAGGACGCTAGGGGAAATCCCGCGCCGACACGAGCCCCGACAATTATTTACGGTCAGGTGTCGGCAGGGGGAGCAGGATCACGTCCTGGGGGCAAAGGAGCAGGGGGAATGCCGAGGATCGAGTTCACGCCCAATATCCAGCGCCACGTGGCCTGCCCGCCGATGACGGTGGCCGGGACGACGGTCGCCGAGGTGCTGGCGTCAGCCTTTGCCGACAATCCCCGCGCCCGCGCCTACGTGCTCGACGACCAGGGTGCGCTCCGCAAGCACATGATCATCTTCGTCGATGGCGTCGCCATCGCGGACCGCACGGCGCTCAGCGACGCCGTAGGGGAAAATGCCGTGGTCTACGTATTCCAATCGCTGTCGGGAGGATGAGCGCATGCAGATCCTAGTCGCAACCCGCAAGGGCCTGTTCCGCTTCGAGCGCACGAAGCCCGCGCATTGGCGCATCGCCACCGCGGAATTCCTCGGCGACAACGTGTCGATGGTGCTCGACGACGCCCGCTCCGGCATCACCTACGCGGCGCTCGACCATGGCCACTTCGGCGTCAAGCTGCACCGCTGCAGCAAGGGCACGTGGGAGGAGATCGCGGCGCCCGCCTACCCGCCCAAGCCCGAGGGCCTGGAAGAAAAAGACATGTGGGGCCGGCCGCTGCCCTGGTCGACCGTACGCGTCTGGGCGCTCGAAACGGGCGGCAGGGACGAGCCCGGCACGCTCTGGTGCGGCACCATCCCCGGTGGCCTGTTCAAGTCGACGGACAACGGGTCGAGCTGGCAGATCATGAAAAGCCTGTGGGAGCATCCCAAGCGCCGGCAGTGGATGGGCGGCGGTGCGGATCTGCCGGGACTTCACTCGGTGCTCATCGACCCGCGCAATTCGAAACACGTCACTATCGCCGTCTCGACTGGCGGCATCTGGCACACCGAGGACGGCGGCGAGACGTGGGCGCAGCGCGGCGAGGGTATGCGCGCCGACCACGTGCCGCCGGAACTGACGCACGATCCGATCGCCCAGGACGTGCATTGCCTTGCCCAGTGTCAGTCCGATCCCGAGCGCATGTGGGTGCAGCATCACAACGGCATCTTCGTCTCCTCCGACCGCGGCCGCACCTTCACCGAAATCAAGGATGTCCGCCCGTCGGTGTTCGGCTTCGCGGTCGTCGCGCACCCCAAGGAGCCAGGCACGGCCTGGTTCGTCCCTGAGATCAAGGACGAGAAGCGCATTCCCGTCGATGGCCGTCTCGTCGTGAACCGCACGCGCGACGGCGGCCGCACCTTCGAGACGCTGACGGAGGGGCTGCCGCAGTCGCATGCCTACGACGTGGTCTACCGGCATTCGCTCGCCCTCGATGAGAGCGGCGAGGTGCTGGCCTTCGGGTCGACCACCGGCGGCCTCTGGGTGAGCGAGAACGCCGGAGATAGCTGGAGCTGCCTGACGCACACCCTTCCGCCCGTCTATTGCGTGCGCTTCGCCGCGGCCTGAGACGGGCGCCCGCAACAAATTAGCTCGAAGGCGCAGGCGTTTCCCGATATGGAGGCGCCATGACCGCGGCGCCCGACTTCGAGATCTTCCTTGCGACCTTTCCGGGCCTCGAACCCGTTCTTCTGGAGGAAGTGCGCGCCAAGGGCTTCCGGGGCGCCAAGGCGGCGCCCGGCGGCGTCGCCATCAAGGGCGGCTGGCCGGACGTGTGGCGGGCAAACCTCGAAATCCGCGGCTCGGGCCGCGTGACGGCGCGCATCGACAGCTTTCGCGCGTCGCACCTGTCCGAACTCGACAAGCGCGGCCGCCGCGTCGCGTGGGGCAAAATCCTGCGTCGGGATGTGGCCGTCCGCGTCGAGGCCACGTGCAAGGCCTCCAAAATCTACCATTCCGGCGCAGCCGTGCAGCGCATCGAGACCGCCATCCGCGAGGAACTGGGCGCGCCGGTCTCGCGCGAGGCCGATCTCGCGATCCGGGTCCGCATCGAGAAGGACGTCTGCACCCTCTGGGTCGATACCTCCGGCGATCTCCTGCACAAGCGCGGCCACAAGGAGGCCGTCGCCAAGGCGCCCATCCGCGAGACCATGGCGGCGCTGTTCCTGTGGCAGGCGGGCTATCGTGGCGCGGAGCCGGTGCTCGATCCCCTGTGCGGCTCGGGCACGTTCGTCATCGAGGCGGCCGAGATCGCCGCGGGCCTGATGCCGGGCAGAGCGCGCGCCTTCGCCTTCGAGCAGCTCGCAACGTTCGATGCCGCCGCGTGGAGCGCGCTGCAGGCCGCGCACACGCCGAGGGAGCCCGAGCATCGCTTTCACGGCAGCGACCGCGACAAGGGCGCCATCGCCATGAGCCGCGCCAACGCCGAGCGCGCGGGCGTCTCCGCCTGGACGTCCTTCGAGGCGCGCACCATCAGCGAGATCACGCCGCCGGAAGGCCCGCCCGGCCTCGTCATCGCCAACCCGCCCTACGGCACCCGCATCGGCGACAAGACGCGGCTCGTAGGCCTCTATCGCGCCCTGGGGCAGACGCTGAAAAGCCGCTTCGCCGGCTGGCGCGTCGCCATCGTTACGACCGACACGAGCCTCGCACACGCAACCGGCTTGCCGTTCGAACCGCCGGGGCCGCCGGTCGCGCACGGCGGCTTGCGCGTGCGCCTGTTCATCACCAAGCCTCTGGCTTGAGAGACTTGGCGCAGGCCTTGCGTCACCGCGCGCCACGCCTTCACCTTCGATTAACGACATTGCCTGTTTGGGGCGCTCAGCGGCCCAATCCTGTGCAGCATATTAAGATCCTCGCCCCAAGATGCGCCCCATGCGAGCGGTGAAAGCCGCGCGTTCGAAATCAATTCGAGTGGAGGCGGGTGCATGCAGGCTGAAATTCGCGCGAAAGTGCTGGAGCTGCTGGGAGCTCAGGTCGACCTCAAGGGATTGAGCGACGAGAGCGACCTGTACGACGCGGGTCTGACCTCCTTCGCGTCCGTGCAGCTCATGTTGGCGCTGGAAGACTATTTCGGCGTCGAGTTCCCCGAGCGCATGCTGAACCGGCGCACCTTCAGCAGCATCGCCAACATCATCGCCAGTGTGAACGAGCTCGCCCTCGAGAAGGCGGCCTGATCATGCTGAAGCTCGTCGAGCAGCCGCTCCAGAAGCGGATGGCGAACGTGTGCACCGTGGCCGCAGCGCATGCCGGCAAGGTGGACGCCGAAGCCCGCTTTCCCTCCGAAACCCTCGAAGCCCTGAAGCAGGAGCGCCTGATGGGCGTGCTCGTGCCGCAGGATCTGGGCGGCTCGGGCGCCGGCCTCGATGAGGTCGCCGACATCTGCCGCATGCTGGGGCAGGCCTGCGCCTCCTCCGGCATGATCTACGCGATGCACATGATCAAGCTGCACAACCTCGTGGTGGGTGGCGCGGCGAGCCCCTGGCATCGCAGTTTCATGGAGCGCGTCGCGCGCGAGCAGCTGCTGATCGGCTCGGCCACGACCGAAGCCGGCATCGGCGGCGATCTGCGCAACAGCGTCTGCGCGGTCGAGACGAACGGACCCGCGTTCGCGCTGCGTAAGGAAGCAACCGTCATCTCCTACGCGCGCCAGGCCGACGCGATCTTCGCAACGGCCCGCCGCGGTCCGCAGTCTGCCTCCTCCGACCAGGTCATGGTGGCGCTGCTGCAGGAGCAGTACCAGCTCGAGCCGACGCACGCCTGGGACACGCTCGGCATGCGCGGCACCTGCAGCGAAGGCTTCATCCTGAAGGGCGAGGCGCCCGTCGAGCAGATCTTCCCGCAGCCCTTCGCGGAGCTTGCGGCGCAGTCGATGCTCTCGACCTCGCACATCCTGTGGACGTCCGTGTGGCTCGGCATCGCCCAGGATGCCTGGAACCGCGCCCAGGCGACGGTCCGCGCCGAAGCGCGCCGCCGTCCCGGCGAGAAACCACCGGCCGCAACGCCGCTCGCGGAAGCCAACGTCAAGCTGCATCAGCTCCGCGCGACCATCGTCGAGGCGCTCCAGCATTTCGCCCGCGTCGAGCACGATGCGGATGCGCTGGGCTCGATCGGCTTCTCCGTCGCCATGAACAACCTGAAGGTCGCGGGCTCGCGCCTCGCCTGCGAGGTCGTGCTGGAGGCGCTGCGCATCTGCGGCATCCAGGGCTATCGCAACGACAGTCCCTTCAGCATCGGGCGGCACCTGCGCGACGTGATGTCCGCGCCGCTCATGATCGCCAACGATCGCGTGGTGTCCAACATCGCGTCATCGGTCCTCGTCAGCAAAGCCAACGTCTCGCTCGTGGAGTAAGCCGCGCATGGATGCCCAAGTCTCTCTTCTCGACCAGCTCCTCGGGGCTGGCCTGCTCTTCGATACCGGCGTCGATGGCCTCTACGGTCGCGCCGGCGTGTTCGAGGATGTCGTCGCCGGCATCGAGCGCATGGTCATCGCCTTCGGCCGCGAGGACCAGGCCGAGGTGCTGCGCTTTCCGCCGGGCATGAACCGCGCGCACTTCGAGGCCTCGGGCTACATGAAGAGCTTCCCGCATTTGGCGGGCACCGTGCATTGCTTCTGCGGTGACGAGGCAGCCCACGGCCAGCTCCTCGGCGAACTCGCGAAGGGCGAGGATTGGACCCACGGCCAGAAGGCGTCGGACATCGTCATCACGCCGGCCGCCTGCTACCCGCTCTATCCGCTCGTCGCCAAGCGCGGGCGCCTGAAGCCGCAGGGCGGCCTCTTCGACCTGTGCTCCTACTGCTTCCGTCACGAGCCTTCGACGGACCCGGCGCGGATGCAGATGTTCCGGATGCGCGAGTACGTCCGCGTCGGTTCGCCCGAGCAGGTCATGGCCTTCCGCCAGGACTGGATCGAGCGCGGCAAGGCATTCGTGACGGCTCTCGAGCTGCCGCACGAGGTCGATCTCGCGAACGATCCCTTCTTCGGTCGCGGCGGACGCCTCGCTTCCAGCAGCCAGCGCGAGCAGGGGCTCAAGTTCGAGCTGCTGATCCCCGTCAACAGCGTCGTGAAGCCCACCGCGTGCTTGAGCTTCAACTACCACCAGGATCACTTCGGCGAGCTGTGGGGCATCGAGCAGCACGACGGCACGAAGGCCCACACGGCGTGTGTCGGCTTCGGCCTCGAGCGCATCACGCTCGCGCTGTTCCGCCATCACGGCTTCGACGTGAAGGCATGGCCGGCGGGCGTGCGGACGGCGCTGGGGCTCGCCTGATGCGCGCAGTCGTCCAGGGCATCTCTCCGGTCGACTACAAGCGGCACGCGCTGCACGACCTGCAGCGCGATTGGCCGGAGACGAACTGCTACGTGGATCTGTGGATCGAGGTGCTGTCGGCCCTCGGCCACGATCCCGTCGCGGGCCTGGGCTTCACGGTGCGTCAGGATTTCCAGGGCGACCAGTTCACGTTCTTCAAGTTCCCCGCAGCCGATCTCGAAGCGCTCTACGGCGCCGAAGTGCTCGAACTCTCGATCTTCGACGACGTGATCGGGCACATCGAGGCCCAGGTCGCGCGCGGCCGCCTGCCGATGATCGAGCTCGACGGCTACTATCTTCCCGATACCAAGGGCCTGTCCTATCGCGCCGAGCACACCAAGACGACCGTCGGCGTGAATATAATCGACCGCGCGGCAGGCCGGCTCGAGTACTTCCACAATGCGGGCTATTTCGCGCTCGAAGGCGAGGATTTCGACGGCCTGTTCCGGCGCCTCGACAGCCAGCGCGACGTGCCGGATGCGCTCTTCCCCTACACCGAGTTCGTGAAGTTCGGGCCGCTGCAGCGCCCGGCGGACCTCGTGGCCTCGGCTGTGAAGCTTCTCCAGCGTCACCTCGCCCGCCGACCCGCGGCGAACCCGATCCGCGCCTACAAGGCCGCCTTCGAGACGCATGCCGCACGCCTTGTCGCCGCGCCGCCTGCGTTCTTCCACAAGTACACCTTCAACGTC
>RXJK01000325.1 GCA_003963125.1 Hyphomicrobiales bacterium | reverse complement strand
TCCCGCCACCGAAGCCGGAAGTTCCGAGAGCACCGCCGCTACAGCCTGAGGAGCCGCGGCGATCAGCGCTTCGACCAGCGCGTCATGGCCGTAGTCCGCAGGCGTATAGCCATCCGCCTCCAGCGTGAAGTCCAGCGGCACGAAGCGCACGTCGTCGCCGAGCTTGGCAAAGAGGGAACGCTGATGCGCAAGGGCCCGCTGCAAGGGACTTTGCTCCCCATCCCTCTTCGCGTCGAAGGGATAGGGAAGCACGTGGCTTTTGCCGGCCTCGTAAAGCTCGTGCAGGCTCGTCTGTGCGACGACGATCGGCCAGTCCCGGTGCCGCTTGCGGATCACCTTCAGCACGTTGAGGACCGACTGCTGCTCCATATCGGCCGCCTTCACGACGGCCAGCACGAGATGCGAGCGGTCCTCGCAAAACGCGATATCCGGCGCAGGGTCGTACCCCACCTCGCCGACGCCGCGCGTATCGAGAAAGCGGATGATCGGCGCCTCCTTCGGAAAATCGAAAACGCGCGATGTCTTTGTGCAGGCCTCGAATCCGAGGCCGACCTCCGCCTCGCTGGAGCGTGTCAGCGTACGCACGATGGAGCTCTTGCCGCTCTGCACCTTTCCCACGAGCCAAACCACCGGCGCGAACGATCGCGCACGGGCTGCGATATCCTCGGACCGGTCCGGACCCTGTTGGCTCTGAGACGTCATCCGCTTCCTCGCCGCGTGAAGATAGAACGCGCGTCACCATGAAATGGGGAACGTGCAGGCCCAGTCCAAGGTTGCGCCGGGAATATCGCATGCCGACGCCTGAGGTCAGCCGCGGTCTAAACCCAGGACAGCAAGATCCCAGCAATCATAAAAAAACCGACCCGCCGGAACATTTGCTCCCCAACCGCATTTTCCTCGGCACAGCAGTGGATTCTCCCCCTCAGATCCACTGCAGCGGCCTGGTCGCGATCCCCCCGACATCGGCCGCGGCAAGAGCGGCGTATGGCCTCTTCCCCTGGGCTGCCGCTCTTGCCCTTCGCTTTTCGATCCGCCGGCCCTTTCCCACCTTCCGCAGCTTCTGCCGGCGCAGCAACGTGGAGACCCCGATGTCGCGTAGAGTTGTCGAGGAAGTCCGGGAGATCCTCTGGCTGGCCGGCGTCGTCGCCACGCTCTCGCTGTTGGGTGTCGGGGTCGCCGTGGCTCTCGTTGTGCCCTGAAGCTGAAAAAGTCGGAACCGCAAACGTAGCCGACACGTTCAGTTCGCGAGGACGCGACTTTCTTCGCATGAGATAATTGAGGAGCGACGGCAAATGATCAGAGACGTGGTTCTGTGGCTCGCGGGCGTACCGATCATCGTCATTATCCTGCTCCATCTCGTCGGTGCGCTTCATTGACGTCGAGGAAGGGCAGCCGCTTTTTTTCCCTGAGCATCCCTGAAAAGCAAATGACCGGCGTCTTGCGGCACCGGTCATTCGCTTGACTGCGGTCGATGTTACGACAGGCGATTATACCAGCTGTCGATCTCGGACTTGGCCTGATCCTTGGTGTAGCCGTAGCGGGCCTGGATCTTGCCTTCGAGCTGCTCACGGTTGCCATTGATTTGGGTGAGGTCGTCGTCGGTCAGCTTGCCCCACTGCTCCTTGACCTTGCCGGTGAGCTGCTTCCAGTTTCCCTGCACGCGATCCCAATTCATCTTGTGTCTCTCCATTGAGCTTAAGATCAAAATCAAGATCCGTTTTGGATCTGCCATGACAACGCTGACGTTGGGGACACGTTCCACATGGCGCTGACGCTGCTTTTTCGAGCTAGGAACTGCTTGTGATTTTTCTCCGTTAGCCCCGACGACAGCAACGATCGGAGCAGGAGATGAAGCCGAAACGCTATGCAGCAGCAGCGGCACTGGTGTTCATTGCTCAGGCGAGCGTCGCACACGCCCAGCAGCTCGGTGTGGAGCAGGAGGTGGTCCAGTCACCACCCGCCGGCGTGCCAACGGTCGTGCAACCGACCGCCAAGACGATCGACAAAGACACGCTCGTGGGTCTCGACGTCTTCTCCCAGGACCAGACCCGCGTCGGTAGCGTGGAGAAAGTCGTCGCCGGCGCAGATGGCAGCGTTGCTGCCATCCAGATCAAGACCGGTGGCTTCTTGGGATTTGGAGCCCGCCTCGTCTCGATCCCTCACGCCCAGTTCTCCATGCGCGGACCAACCGTGGTGCAATTGCAGCTCACATCGGAAGAAGTCGCGCGCATGCCCGCAGTGAAAGACCCGTCCTAGCTAACGGAACCGGCGCGCCACGGTTGCGTTCACGTCGGCGACGTCAGCATGGGGACACCAAGTGGCGAAATCCGAAGTTCGGCACACGCTGCCGGTTCACGGCTCGAGCGTGCTGCCGAGCGTGACCGTCGACAGCTACAATCTCGAGATCGAGGACAAGAACGGCTTCATCGGCGACCGCGCCAGCAAAAGCGCATTCGCGCGCATCCTCGAGGATGTGCGCAAGAAGCTGCGCGAGACAGGCAGCGATCCCTTCGGCGACACCCCGAGCGAGGAACTGCGGCAGAAGAAGCTGCAGGCGGCGCTGAGCGAAGGTGATCCCGATCAGGCGGCGCTCGTGCAGAGCGCCATCGAAGGATTTTCGGGCGAGCTCGCCACCGTCATCAAGCGCTACCTCAGGCTGAAGACGTGGCGGGACACGGAAGGGATCGTGGTGGGCGGTGGCTTCAGCGGTGGCCGCGCCGGCGAGATCGCCATCAGCCGGGCCGAGATTCTCCTGCGCGCAGACGGCATCGCCATCGACCTTCGCCCCATCCGCAACGATCCCGACGAGGCAGGCCTGATCGGCGCCGCCCATCTGCTCCCGCCCTGGATGCTGGAGGGGCACAAGGCGCTGCTTGCGGTGGACATCGGCGGCAGCAACATCCGGTGCGGTGTCGTCGCGCTCAATCTCGACAAGGCCAAGGATCTCTCCAAGGCGAAGGTCGTCGACATGAAGCTGTGGCGCCACGCCAACGAGGACGGTCTCAAGCGCGACGATGCTGTCGGCGAGCTCATCTCCATGCTGAAGGCGCTGATCAAGGAGCACGCGGATCTCGCCCCGGTGATCGGGGTCGGCTGCCCCGGCGTCATCGAGGCGGACGGCTCCATCGACCGCGGCGCGCAAAACCTGCCGGGCAACTGGGAAAGCGGGAAGTTCAACCTCCCGGCCTGCCTGAGCGAGGCGATCCCGAAGATCGACGGCCACGAGACGCTGATCGTTATGCACAATGACGCGGTCGTCCAGGGCCTGAGCGAAATACCCCGCATGCAGAAGCTGAAGTCCTGGGGCGTGCTGACGATCGGCACAGGATTGGGCAATGCCCGCTTCACGAACCGATCGCAGGAAGATTGAGCGCAGAATTAGGGGACGTGGGAGCTTGAACCGGAAGCGCCTCAGCTCTTCTGGTTCTTCTTGTGCCCCTCGCCCTGGCGCGCGGCCTCGATGTCTTCCTTGCTGATCACGGCAGCCTGGCGGCTCGTCGGCTTGTTCGCTGGCTCGTTGCCCGTGCTGCGCCCGAAGGCCGGCGGATCGCTGGCCGGAAACGTCTCCTTGATCGCCTCGTCGACTTTCTTCTCTTTGGCGTCGTGCGGCTTGGTCATGCTGTCCACTCCTGAAAAGGGACAGGCCGCCTTTTGAGCGGCCCGTCCTCAAGCACGCGATGTGTGGTGATTACTTCGTCGTCGTATTGTGGTTCGTGTTCGACGAGTTGTTGCCGGTATCCGGCGCCCACGAGTTCGTGACGCGGTCGTAGCGCAGCCCCTGCGCCGCCTTCAGCGCATCCTTGTTGGCGTCCATGGTCAGGTAGACCTTGCCGTCGCGGACGGTACGTTTGATGTTGTCGAACGGAACGGCGACGTTCTTCTCGCCGATGCCGAGAAAGCCGCCGACGCCGATGACCGCCAGCGAAGCCTTCTGCTGCTGATCGATCAGCACGTCGTTGATGTCGCCGATCTTGTTGTTGCCGTTGTCATAGACGCTCTGCTTGTACCAGTCGCTCAGCGCCATGCTCTGCGCTGGAATGGTGCTCACGGCCTTGCTGTCGGCGGCGGTGGTGCCGGGGGTCGTGGTCTGCGCGAATGCGGGAGTGGCGAGCAGCAGGGCGGCAACGGAAAGTCCAAGCATGGCTTTCATGGCATTCTCCTTTTCTGGACGAGGGCGGCTCGGCCACGTCGTGTGACCCGCTGGGCGCTCGTGAACAGTGACATGATCGGCATCAGCCTCGGCGTAGAAGCCAGAAGCTTAGCGATCGGTTACGCTTGGAGAACTTCAGCAGAAGCTTGCAGTTCGACAGGAACAGACAAAAATATCTCGTGAAAAAAAGGGAACGGCGCACGTGGCGCCGCTCCAGGTTTCGCGAGTTACGCGGCTGCCTCGTCCTGCCGCACACCTTCGGTCGTCGCGTTGGTGGGCCACACCAGCATGCCGATGCCGACGAGCAGAACGACGAGGGCGAAGTTGCGGCCGAGGAACCGCACGATGCTGAGCGCCGAAATCGGTCCCGCAGGGCCCGACAGCAGCGAGCCGAGCACGGCGATCGGAAGCTGCATCGCAGCCTCGCTCGCCGCCGAACCCGCAACCTGCTCCGTATCGTGCTGTTCGGCTTCCTTGTCCGCCGTCTCCTGGTGCTTTTCCCGCAGGCCTTCGACGACCATCGCCACAATGCCCACGACGGCGAAACCACCCGCGATCATCCACAGCGCGGCGATCGCACCGAAGCGATCGACGAGCTGCACCACGATCGCCGACACGGCAAACCCGATCGCGACGGCGAAGACGACACCGATCGCCGCGCGCGTGGCATAGCGCGCCACGACGTCGCCGACGGCAGATTTGGCGTCATCGATCAATCCACGAAACATGGTGATCCTCCTGGATCAGGACCCCCAAGTCCGCTCAGGACTTCCAAAGCGCGCCGAGCACGAAGCCTGCTGCTGCGACGACGGCGAGGGTGGCCATGGGCTGCTCGCGCACGGACTTGTCGAGCGCGGCTTGCATGTTGCCGGCCACTTCACCCATACGCTCGCCGGCCTGGCGCCCTTGGGCAACGAACTTGCCGGCTGCATCCTCGATCGAACTCGCAGCCTGGGAGAGCTGATCCGTCGCCTTGTCCGCGAACCGGTTCATCTGATCCATGCCCTTCTCCTTCGCGTCATGAAGATCGCGGGCAGTGTTGTTTCCGATAGGTCCACTCTGTGCCATGCCTGAAACTCCTTAGCTGAAGCTGAAACTCAAACGCGCCCGGATGACAAAGGTTCACTCGGGAAGCTCCGGTTTCTCGTCGGCGAACACGCCGGCGAGCAGTATCGAGCACGACATGAGGAGGGGCACGGCGAGAAACGCGCCGACCGGCCCCCACAGCCACGTGCAGAACGCGATTGCCAGGAAAACGGCGAACGGATTGAGCTCGAGGCGCCGCCCCATGAGCGACGGCGTGATGAAGTTGCCCTCGATCGTTACCATGGCGAGATAGGCGAGCGGCGCGATGGCCGCCTGCGTCAGTGTCGAGAAGGTGAGAAGCCCGACGACGCTGAGCGTCGCGATGACGAGGGCCGGACCGATGTAGGGAATGTAGTTGAACACGCCTGCGAGCACGCCCCAGAGCAGCGGATTGGGCAGCCCGACGCTCCATGTGAGAAGCACCGTCACGAGCCCCAGGCATGCATTCACGATCGTGAAGGTGCCGAAGTAGATCGACATGTTCTCGTCGATCTCGGTGAGCTTCTTCAGCAGCGACAGCCGGGCCGCGCGCTCCTGCACGAGCCCGACGACGAGATAGCGGAAGCGCTTCTGATAGACGAGGTAGAACGTGAGCGCGCCCACGAACAGGACAGCCTGGCTCACGGCGGGCGTCAACGTCGAGAAGATGGTCGTGACGAGCGACGTCGTCTGCGGCTCGACCTTGATCGCGTTCTGATCGCTGGCGCCGACGACGCTCAAAGACTTCTGCAAGTCCTTGAGCAGCGAAAGTGGCTCGTTGAAACTCTGCAGCTTGCCCTTGATGAGCGAACCCAGCTCCGTTGCGCGACCGAGCCAATAGGCGAGCGGCGTCGACAGGAGCAGCAGGAGGCTTGCGAACAGCAGGATAAGCGCGACGGTAACGAGGATCGAGGCCGGAAGGTGCGGCATGCGATGTTTCTCGAGGTAGGCGACAATGGGCAGCACGATCGTCGCGATCACCCACGCCAAGAGAACGGGCACGAGGACCGGCTGGGCCACGTAGGCGCACCACAGAAGCGCGATGACGAACAATCCGATCGTCGAGGCGTGCGAGACCTTAACCAGCGTGGTTGTGCTTTCCTCGGCCTCCGGTTCTGTCCCCTGGGGCAGACGCGCCGCAATTCGCGCGCGGACCGACGGCTCGCTCTGCTGCATCTGGTATCCCTCGCGCTCGGAAGCTTTGCGCTTCCACGCCCGTCAACGCGAAGGTGTGTCGACCGTTCCTGCATGCGGACAAACTGCAAAGCGCGGGCTTTGCCACGCAAATTCGGGATTATTGCTGTTCTCGAAGACGATTTCCCCATGCGACGATTTTGGAAACAGGAATGCTTTCGCACTGCATTGACGCAGCGCGATAGCGCGCTACCATCGCCGCCATCCAATGCTCATCCGAGGGGACGGGGATTTGAGAAACTGTGGCGAAGGTCGAGGCCGCGTTGTCCGCGCAGCAAAGGTGCTGCTGCTGGCATTAATTCTGGGATCGACTATAAGCCACGCTCAATCTCAAACAGCAGAGCGTCATTTCAAGCTTCTGCGCCTCGACGGGAACGACGTCCGTTGGCCCCACGAGGGGGACAGTTTCGTACTAACGTATCGGGTACTGGACGAGTTCCAGTCCTTTGCTGGCGCCCGCAATTGCCGGAGCATGAACGGCTTTGGCGGCCTTCTCGACCGATCCAGTCTGAGCGAGGCGGTACTCCGCTCCGAGCTGCGCGCAGCCTTTGCCATGTGGGAAACGGCTGCCAACGTTCACTTCCGCGAGGCCACGCCGGGAGAAGTCGCCAACATCCTCGTCGGCGCGCAGGCCGAGCCCGAAGGCTGGGCCTTCGCCGATGTGTTCTACGACGCGACCGTCGCCGAGCCGGTCAAGCCGATCACGCGCTCGCTCGTCTGCCTCAATCCGCAAAAGACCTGGAAGGTCGGGTTCGACGGAAACCTCAGCGTCTACGACCTGCGCTACACCCTCGCCCACGAGATCGGCCACGCCATCGGGCTCGATCATCCCAACGGCGCCGGTCAGATCATGGGGTACCGGTACGAGGAGCGGTTCCGTACATTGCAGGAAGGCGACGTGAGCGGCGCCATTGCCATCTACGGTCCCGTGCAGGGCACGAGCAACGTGGCGACCTCTGCCAATCGTGAGGCACCGGTCAATCCGCCCGTCCAGGAGACGGCGACGCGCGCACTTCGTTCGAAACCGCACTGAAAAACCAACAGCGGCCCTCGGCGCGCCGAGAACCGCTGTGTCCGATATCAGCGTGTCACTCACGCATTCGTCGGGCTCGCCATGCGCGGCGTCGCCGGCCGGCCCCGAATGTCGAAGAACAGCGCCTGGCTGATCACCGCTCGCACGTTATCGTGATGGAAAGGCTTGGTGATGAGGAAGGTGGGCTCCGGCCGCGTGCCTGTCAGCAGCCGCTGCGGATAGGCCGTCACGAAGATCACGGGCACCGAGAAACTGCGCAGGATCTCGTTGACGGCATCGAGGCCCGAACTGCCGTCCGCCAGATGAATGTCCGCAAGCACGAGGCCGGGACGCGCTTGCAAGATCGCATCGACCGCTTGGCGCTCCGTACGCGCGATCTTCACCACGCGATGGCCGAGATCGGTGACCAGCCGTTCCAGGTCCAGCGCGATCAGCGGCTCGTCCTCGATGATGACGACGTCGGTCGCCATCTGCTTGGCGATCTCGCGGCCCGCCTCGTCGATGAACTGCTGCACCTCTGGTTCCGAGACATCCAGCACCTGCGCCGCCTGCTGCGGCGTGAATTCCTCGACGGCCACGAGCAGGAAAGCCTGCCGGGCACGGGGCTTTAGCGTCTCGAGGTTGCGCTTGACGGCATCGATCCCCGGATGCCCCTGATCAATGGTATGGTTATTGAGTTCAACCGAGTTCAATATCTTCAGGAAGGCCCGGTACAGCGACACGCGGGGCGGCAGATGCTCGGCATAGCAGCTCGGATCGGCCAGAAGGGCCTCGAGGGTCGACACCACATAGGCGTCTCCGCTCGATTGGCTGCCGGTGACGGCGCGGGCGAACCGCCGCAGGTAAGGTAGATGCGGTGCAACCCGCTCGGATACTGACATAGTTTCCCTCCAGGCTGGTTAAGACTGCTGCCTGCCCTACAGCAACGCCGCAATGCCCCATCTGTTCCAGCCCGGGAACCAATTTGGAAGTCGAAAGTTTATGCCCTGACGGTGGGGACGAGCCTGAGGGGATGGTATGACTCCCATGAATGTGAATGACAGACTGTCCAAGAGGGGAAAAGGCATGACGGAGCCCGAGGCTCGACCCCAGGCTGAAGAGCCGCGCCGGGAGCCCAATCTGCGCATCGTTTACTCGAATGACACCCCGATGAAGACCGGGATCGAGGCCGGCCGACCGCAGACCGTTCTGCGCCCCGCGCCGCTTCCGCCCCGGCAAGAAGCCATGCTCGATCGCGGCCTCCAGGCCCGCATCGGCGGCATGCTGAGAGATGTGTTCGGCGACGTCGCCGAGACCCCAGTTCCAGAGCGCTTCGTGAAGCTGCTCGAAGCGCTGGAAAAGAAGGAGCGTTCCAGTGAGTGAGCCGCTGCCTGTCAAGCAGGCGATGCTGAAACTGATCCCGAACCTGCGCGCCTTCGCCGTATCGCTGTGCGGCGACATCGAGCGGGCCGACGACCTCGTCCAGGAAACCCTACTCAAAGCGTGGGACCATCTCGACAGCTTCCAGGAGGGTACCAACCTGCGCGCCTGGATGTTCACCATT
>RXJK01000008.1 GCA_003963125.1 Hyphomicrobiales bacterium | reverse complement strand
GACGTCGTCCGACTTGACGGTGAGCATCTCCTGCAGCGTGTAGGCGGCGCCGTACGCTTCGAGGGCCCAGACCTCCATTTCGCCGAAACGCTGGCCGCCGAACTGGGCCTTGCCGCCCAGGGGCTGCTGCGTGACGAGGCTGTAGGGGCCGATCGAGCGCGCGTGGATCTTGTCGTCGACGAGATGGTGGAGCTTCAGGATGTACTTGTAGCCCACCGTCACCTTGCGGTGGAACGGCTCGCCCGTACGACCATCATGCAGCGTCACCTGGCCGGAGCTGTCGAACCCGGCGCGCTTCAGATGCTCGACGATGTCCGGCTCGCGGGCGCCATCGAACACCGGCGTTGCGATCGGCACACCGGTCTTCAGCTTTTCGCCCAGCGAGACGAGTTCGTCGTCGGGCAGGGACAGCGGAGCCTGATCCTTCCCGTAGACGTCGACCATGGCCTTGCGCAAGGCTTCGGCCTGGCCGCTCTCGTGGAACTGCTGGAGCGCGTCGTCGATGATGCGGCCCAGGCCTCGGCAGGCCCAGCCCAAGTGCGTCTCGAGGATCTGCCCGACGTTCATGCGCGATGGCACGCCCAGCGGGTTCAGCACCACGTCGACCTGCGTACCGTCCTCGAGGTACGGCATGTCCTCGAGGGGCACGATCTGCGAGACGACGCCCTTGTTGCCGTGACGGCCGGCCATCTTGTCGCCCGGCTGGATCTTGCGCTTCACGGCGACGAAGACCTTGACCATCTTCATCACGCCGGGAGGCAGCTCGTCGCCGCGCTGCAGCTTGTCGACCTTGTCCACGAAGCGCCGCTCGAGGCTCTTCTTGGCGTCTTCGTACTGCTTGCCGATGGCTTCCACCTCGGCCATGGCGGATTCGTCGGCGAGGCCGATTTCCCACCACTGGCTGCGGGGCACCTCGGAGAGCACCTCCTCGTTGATGATGGTGCCCTTGCGCGCGTTCTTCGGACCCTTGGCCGCTTCCTTGCCGATGAGCGCCTGCTTCAGGCGTGCATAGACGTTGCGGTCGAGGATCTGCAGCTCGTCGTCGCGGTCCTTGGCGAGACGCTCGATCTCTTCGCGCTCGATGGCCATCGCACGCTCGTCCTTGTCGACGCCGTGACGATTGAAGACGCGCACCTCGACGACGGTGCCGTTGACGCCCGGCGGCAGGCGCAGGGACGTGTCACGCACGTCGGAGGCCTTCTCGCCGAAGATGGCGCGCAGCAGCTTCTCTTCCGGCGTCATCGGGCTCTCGCCCTTGGGCGTGATCTTGCCGACGAGGATGTCGCCGGGGTTGACCTCCGCACCGATGAAGACGATGCCGGCTTCGTCGAGGTTCTTCAGAGCCTCTTCGGAGACGTTCGGGATGTCGCGCGTGATTTCCTCGGGCCCGAGCTTGGTATCGCGAGCCATGACCTCGAACTCCTCGATGTGGATCGAGGTGAAGACGTCATCGTACACGACGCGCTCGGAGAGCAGGATCGAGTCCTCGAAGTTGTAGCCCATCCAGGGCATGAACGCGACGAGCACGTTCTTGCCGAGGGCCAGATCGCCGAGGTCGGTCGAGGGACCGTCCGCGATGATCTCGCCGGCCCGCACCACGTCGCCCACCGAAATCAGCGGGCGCTGGTTGATGCAGGTGTTCTGGTTGGAGCGCTGGAACTTCCGGAGGCGATAGATGTCGACGCCCGGCTTCGACGGATCGGTCTCTTCCGTCGCGCGGATGACGATACGGGTCGCGTCCACTTGGTCGACGATGCCGGTGCGGCGGGCGGCGATGGCAGCACCTGAGTCACGCGCCACCACCTCCTCCATGCCGGTGCCGACGAGCGGCGCCTCGGCGCGGATGAGCGGCACGGCCTGACGCTGCATGTTCGAGCCCATGAGGGCGCGGTTGGCGTCGTCGTTCTCGAGGAACGGGATCAGCGCCGCGGCCACCGAGACGAGCTGCTTGGGGCTCACGTCGATGTAGTCGACCTTCTCCGGCGGCACCAGGAGCACGTCGCCCTGGTAGCGGCAGGTGATGAGGTCGCCGATGAGACGGCCGTTGGCGTCGACCTCGGCGTTGGCCTGAGCGACGTGGTAGCGCGCCTCTTCCATGGCCGAGAGGTAGGCCACGTTGTCGGTCACCTTGCAGTTGTCGACCTTGCGGTACGGGCTCTCGATGAAGCCGTACTTGTTCACGCGAGCGAAGGTCGCCAGCGAGTTGATGAGGCCGATGTTGGGACCTTCCGGCGTCTCGATCGGGCAGATGCGGCCGTAGTGCGTCGGGTGCACGTCGCGCACCTCGAAGCCGGCGCGCTCGCGCGTCAGACCACCGGGGCCAAGGGCCGACAGGCGGCGCTTGTGGGTGATCTCAGACAGCGGGTTCGTCTGGTCCATGAACTGGGAGAGCTGCGAAGACCCGAAGAACTCGCGCACGGCGGCGGCCGCCGGCTTGGCGTTGATCAGGTCCTGCGGCATCACGGTGTCGATGTCGACGGACGACATGCGCTCCTTGATGGCGCGCTCCATGCGCAGGAGGCCCAGGCGGTACTGGTTCTCCATGAGCTCGCCCACCGAGCGCACCCGGCGGTTGCCGAGGTTGTCGATGTCGTCGATCTCGCCCTTGCCGTCGCGCAGGTCGACCAGCGTCTTGATGACCGCGAGGATGTCCTCCTTGCGCAGCGTGCGCACGGTGTCCTCGGCCTTGAGGTCGAGGCGCATGTTCATCTTCACGCGGCCGACGGCCGAGAGGTCGTAGCGCTCGGCGTCGAAGAACAGGCCGTTGAAGAGGTTGGTCGCGGCTTCCAGCGTCGGCGGCTCGCCGGGCCGCATGACCCGGTAGATGTCCATCAGCGCTTCGAGCGTGTTGGAGTTCTTGTCGATGTTGAGCGTGTTGCGGATGAAGGCGCCGATCGTGACATGGTCGATGTCGAGGATCGGGAACTCCTTGATCTTCACCTCCTGGAACTTCTCCAGGATCTTCGCGTCGATCTCGTCACCGGCCTCGGCGTAGATCTCGCCGGTGTCCATGTTGACGATGTCCTCGGCGAGGTAGCGGCCGGAGAGATCCTCGGCCGACAGCAGCACTTCCTTGGTGCCGCTCTCGCCGATCTCGCGGGCGCGACGGGCCGTGATCTTCTCGCCGGCCTTGGCGATGACCTCGCCCGACTTGGCGTCGACCATGTCGGAGGCGGGCGTCATGCCGCGCATCTTTTCGGCGACGAACGGCACCTTCCAGCCGCGCTTACTCTCCTTGACGAGGATGTGCTTGTAGAAGTTGGCGAGGATCTCCTCGTCGTCCATGCCGAGGGCATAGAGCAGCGTCGTCACCGGCAGCTTGCGGCGACGGTCGATGCGCACGTAGACGATGTCCTTGGCGTCGAACTCGAAGTCGAGCCAGGAGCCGCGATAGGGGATGATGCGGGCGGCGAACAAGAGCTTGCCGGAGGCATGCGTGCGGCCGCGGTCGTGGTCGAAGAACACGCCGGGCGAACGATGCATCTGGCTGACGATGACGCGCTCGGTGCCGTTGATGATGAAGGTGCCGTTCGACGTCATGAACGGCATGTCGCCCATGTAAACGTCCTGTTCCTTCACGTCCTTGACGGACTTGGCGCCCGTCTCCTCGTTGACGTCGAACACGATGAGGCGCAGCTTCACCTTCAAGGGTGCAGCGAAGGTCATGTCGCGCTGCTGGCACTCGTCGACGTCGTACTTCGGCGGCTCGAACTCGTAGCGCACGAATTCCAGCGTCGCGCGGCCCGAGAAATCCGAGATCGGGAACACCGACTTGAACACCGACTGCAGACCGGTGTCGGCGCGCCCGCCGGGGGGCTCCTTCACCATCAAAAAGTCATCGTAGGAGCTTTTCTGGACCTCGATGAGGTTGGGCATCTGAGCCACCTCGCCCAGCGTGCCGAATTTCTTCCTGATGCGCCTGCGGCCGTTGTAGGTCTCAGCCATTTCCGCTCCTCAAGCCTTCCCGCGCGAAGGCTTTGCTCGTGGTGTCCTCGGGGTGGGGGAGCCCCGGAAAATCCCTTACAAATCGAGCGGAAAGGGCTTTTCAGCCCTTCCCGCCGCTGTTCTGGCAGTCCGGCCCTTCGTAAAGGGCCAGCGGATCACTTGATCTCGACGACGGCGCCCTGGTCCTCGAGCTGCTTCTTGATCTTGGCAGCTTCGTCCTTCGGCACGCCTTCCTTGACGGTCTTGCCGCCGGCCTCGACGAGGTCCTTGGCTTCCTTGAGGCCCAGGCCCGTGATGGCGCGGACTTCCTTGATGACGTTGATCTTCTTGTCGCCGCCCGACTTCAGGATGACGGTGAACTCGGTCTTCTCCTCGACAGGGGCCGCAGCAGCGCCACCACCACCGGCGGGTGCGGCAACCGCCACCGCGGCGGCAGCGGATACGCCCCACTTTTCTTCGAGCAGCTTGGAGAGCTCGGCGGCCTCCAGCACGGTCAGCTTCGACAGGTCTTCAACGATCTTTGCAAGATCAGCCATGACTTACTTCCTTCGGTCTTACTCGTCTGAGCTTCGAAGCCCGACGATGGTTCCAGTCCACTTGGGCGCTTCATGCCGTGACGGCGAAGGCCCGGTTCGATGTCAGTTCGCTTCGCCGGCCTATTCGGCCTTTGCGCTCTTCGCCTGGATGACGCGGGCCAATTGACCGCCGGGCTCCTTGAGGATGCGCGCGATCTTGGTCGCCGGCGCCTGCAGAAGACCCAGCAGCTTCGCCCTGAGCTCATCGAGCGAGGGAAGCTCTGCCAGTGCCTTCACACCGTTGACGTCCATCACGGTGTTGCCCATCGCGCCACCGAGGATCACGAGCTTTTCGTTATCCTTGGCGTACTTGACGGACACGCGGGCTGCGCTGATCGGATCTGCCGAGTACGCGATGCACGTCTGACCCTTGAGAAGGGGCGACACGCCTTCGGCCTTGGTATCCTTCAGCGCAAGCTGCGCCAGCTTGTTCTTGGCCACTTTCACCGAGCCGCCGGCCTCTTTCACGCGGCGGCGGAACTCGGTCATCTCGGCGACGGTCATGCCCTTGTAGTGGGCGACGACCATCACGCCTGTGTCTTTCCAGGCGTCGTTGAGCTGATTGACGAGCGCGGATTTAGCCGCTCTATCCATTGCTCACTCCTTTTGCGGTCCGGACCGCTTGCCTTGCGGCCCGCATTCCCGCGGGTTGCACCTTGCCGTGCGACTTGAAAAGCGAACTTTTCTCACGCACGACGCTTCGAAGAACCCATCCTTCCCCGCGCGCCCGAAGACGCGTTGGTGCAGACCCAAGAGTACAACCGGCGCACTGGCATGGTGCTCCGGTCCGTCTCCCGTCTCATGCAGGCCCTCGGCTGACGAGGCTTAAGCCGGATGGCTCCGGCACCGGCAATCTCGGACAGGTTCGGGCGGCAGGCCCTGAGGCTTGCCACCCGGCCCCGAGCGGCTAAGCCCGGGATTGGAATTCCATGTGCGAGGGGCGGCTTGGCCGCCCGCTCGTTCAGATCGAGGCCGACTGGCTGATCGAGGCAGCCTCGACCTTCACGCCGACACCCTGCGTCGAGCTCACGGAGATCTTCTTGACGAAGGTCCCCTTGGAGCCCGCCGGCTTTGCCTTCACCACCGCGTCGACGAACGCCTTGATGTTCTCGACGAGCGCCTTCTCGGTGAAGCTCGCCTTGCCGACGCCGGCCTGGACGATGCCCGCCTTCTCGACGCGGAACTCGACGGCGCCACCCTTGGCGCCCGCGACGGCGCTCTTGACGTCCATCGTCACCGTGCCGACGCGCGGGTTCGGCATCAGGCCGCGGGGGCCCAGCACCTTCCCGAGACGGCCGACGAGGCCCATCATGTCCGGTGTCGCGATGCAGCGATCGAAATTGATCACGCCCTTCGACACCTGCTCGACGAGGTCCTCGGCGCCCACGACGTCGGCGCCGGCGGCCTTGGCTTCCTCGGCCTTCGCGCCCTTGGCGAAGACGGCGACGCGCTGCGACCGGCCCGAGCCGTTCGGCAGATTGCAGACGCCACGGACCATCTGGTCCGCGTGCTTGGGATCGACGCCGAGGTTCATCGAGATCTCGACGGTCTCGTCGAACTTCGCCTTGGCGCGCTCCTTGACGACCTTGATCGCCTCTTCGATCGGATAGAAGCGCTCACGATCCACGCCCTCGCGGGCGGACTTCAGACGTTTGCCAACGTGCACCATGGCCTTACTCCGTCACCTGCAGACCCATCGACCGGGCGGAACCCGCGAGCGTGCGGGCAGCGGCTTCCAGATCGTCGGTGTTCATATCCTTCATCTTCACCTTGGCGACCTCGCGAACCTGGGCCATGGTGATGGTGCCGGCGCTGGCGCGGCCGGGCTCCTTCGAGCCGCCGTTGATCTTCGCCGCCTTCTTCAGAAGGTGGGACGCGGGCGGGGTACGCATCTCGAACGTGAAGGAACGGTCGGAGTAGACCGTGATCTTCACGGGGATGGGCGCACCCTCCTCCATGTCCTTGGTCTTGGCGTTGAACTGCTTGCAGAACTCCATGATCGCGACGCCGCGCTGACCCAGCGCGGGACCGATCGGAGGCGATGGATTGGCCTTACCAGCCGGCACTTGCAGGCTGATGTAGCCTTCGATCTTCTTGGCCATACTCTCTTTGCCTTTTGCTCTCCCAGGACACGCTGGCCCTGGTGTTAACGAGACCTCAGTTCACACATCCAAACAGACGACGAGGGCAGCCCTTCAGGCCACCTTCTCCACCTGCCCGAATTCCAGTTCGACCGGCGTGGGCCGGCCGAAAATCGACACCGCCACCTTGAGGCGGGCACGCTGCTCGTCCACTTCCTCGACGTGGCCCGAGAAGGAGGCGAAGGGGCCATCGGCCACGCGCACCTGCTCGCCCACCTCGAAGGTGACCATGGGCTTCGGGCGCTCCACGCCCTCCTTCACCTGATGCAGGATGCGCATGGCCTCGTCCTCGGTGATCGGGATCGCCTTGTTGTCGGAGCCCAGGAAGCCCGTCACCTTCGGCGTGTTCTTGATCAGCAGAAAGCCTGCGTCCGTCATCTCCATCTTCACCAGCACGTAGCCGGGGAAAAACTTGCGTTCCGCCTGCACCTTGCGGCCACGGCGGACTTCCATCACCTCTTCGGTCGGCACCAGCACATCATCGAAGAGATGATCAAGGCCTGCCGCCTTCGCGCGATCCTTGATCGCTTCCGCCACTTTCCTCTCGAAATTCGAGTAGGCGTGAACGATGTACCAGCGCTTGGCCATAGTCCCGTCTCTTAAGCTCTCTAAGCCCAACCGTGGTCGCTCTGACGCGAAATTCTCAGCGCCCAATCTGAAGAACCGACTGCACGCCCCAGGCGATCGCGGTGTCGGCGAGGAGGAAGAAGATCGACGTCACGGCGACCATCGCGATCACCATGAGCGTGGTGACCCAGACCTCCTTGAAGGTCGGCCACGACACCTTCGAAACTTCCTGACGCACCTCTTCGACGAAGTGGATAGGGTTCTTCACAACGAGGCTCGCAATTCCCAATCGCCGCGCCTGAGCGGCCGATCATGTTCCAGCATTTCTTCGGTTGCATTGCCGGCGGTCGAGGCCCGGATCACGACGTTCCAGTCCGCAATCTTGCTCACCCGTCCTGCCTCAGCGCATCAACCCCAGCGCAGTCCGCCCCGGTCTCGGCCGTAACTTTATGCGTTGTCATTGGCCTCGAAGGTCGGCGAAGCAAGAAGTGGCAGGGGCGGAGGGTCTCGAACCCCCGACCTTCGGTTTTGGAGACCGACGCTCTACCAATTGAGCTACACCCCTGCAAAGCCTGTCAGCCATGGGCCGTCCGCGCGGGAGCGACTTCATAGCCTAGTTCGTGCGGCTTGTCATAGTTTTTTCTTGACAAGTCACTGGAAAAGATTCGGAGCCGCGGGTCGGCCTCGAATATCTTTAATTTTCAGACCCTTGCTAAGGCCCCGGCCACGCTCGGCAGCGCGGCCGGAGCCCTAAACTACTCGATGATCGCGGTGACGACGCCGGCGCCGACGGTGCGGCCGCCTTCGCGGATGGCGAAGCGCAGCTTCTCCTCCATCGCGATCGGCGTGATCAGCTCGATCACGACCGCGATGTTGTCGCCCGGCATCACCATCTCCGTGCCCTCGGGCAGCGAAACCACACCCGTCACGTCCGTCGTGCGGAAGTAGAACTGCGGGCGGTAGTTGGTGAAGAACGGCGTGTGACGGCCACCCTCTTCCTTCGTCAGGATGTAGGCCTCGGCCTTGAACTTCTTGTGCGGCTTGATCGAGCCCGGCTTGCACAGCACCTGGCCACGCTCCACCGCTTCCTTGTCGATGCCGCGCAGCAGGCAGCCCACGTTGTCGCCAGCCTCGCCCGCATCCAGAAGCTTGCGGAACATCTCCACGCCCGTCACGACCGACTTCTGCGTGTCGCGCAGACCCACGATCTCGACTTCCTCGCCCACCTTCACCTGGCCACGCTCGATGCGGCCCGTCACAACCGTGCCGCGGCCCGAGATCGAGAACACGTCTTCGATCGGCATCAGGAACGGCTGGTCCTTCGGACGCTCCGGCAGCGGGATGTAGGTGTCCAGCGCCTCGTAGAGCTTGATGATGGCTTCGTCGGCGAGCTCGCCCTTCTCGCCGTTCAGAGCCTTGATGGCGGCGCCGCGGATCACCGGCGTGTCGTCGCCGGGGAAGCCGTACTTCGAGAGAAGCTCGCGCACTTCCATCTCGACGAGGTCGAGAAGCTCGGGATCATCGACCGCGTCGCACTTGTTCAGGAACACCACGATGTAGGGAACGCCGACCTGGCGGGCGAGCAGGATGTGCTCGCGCGTCTGCGGCATCGGGCCGTCAACGGCCGACACCACCAGAATGGCGCCGTCCATCTGCGCGGCGCCCGCGATCATGTTCTTCACGTAGTCGGCGTGGCCCGGGCAGTCG
>RXJK01000276.1 GCA_003963125.1 Hyphomicrobiales bacterium | reverse complement strand
TGTCGCCGACGTGTGCCAGATCGCGGTTGTCGAGCGGCATAGGGGCACGGGCACGATCGCGAACGGGTTCGTGTCAGGCTTCGGCTACACCATCGATTGCGCGGTGGCGTCGACCGTGGCGCACGACAGCCACCACATGATCGTGGTCGGCACGAACAAGAGTGACATGGCGCTGGCGGCGAACCGGCTGAAGGAAGTGGGCGGCGGCATCGTCGTCATCGCTGGCGGGAAGGAACTCGCTTTGATCGAACTCGCCATCGCAGGACTGATGTCCGTCGAGCCCGCCGAAATCGTCGCCGACAAGATCGCGCGGCTGATCGAGGCCATGAAGACGTGCGGGTGCCATCTCAACAACGCCTACATGCAGCATTCGCTGCTGGCGCTCGTCGTCATTCCGGAGCTGCGCATGTCCGACATTGGGCTCGTCGATGTCACGCGCTTTGCGAAGGCGGAGCTGTTCGAGCCGGTGTGAGGGCAGTGTTCCCGGTCGGAGCGGCAGCGAGAGCCGGGATCTTTCCAAGTCGAGATCTCAATGACGCTTCAAGATCCCTGACAGCCGTGCTGGGCACGGCTTCCGGGAATGCAATTTTGGGGAGGGCGCACCAACTTACAAAGCGGTGCGCCCTTCGCTTGGCGCACTAGTGCACGATCATCCAGGGCATCAGGTAGGCCTGGGCCATCACGAACAGGCCGACGAGGCAGGCCAGCGCGATGGAGTGCCAGAACACGAAGCGCAGGATCGAGCCTTCGTGGCCGAACCAGTTGGTTGCGGTCGAGGCGACGACGATGGACTGCGCGTCGATCATCTTGCCCATGACGCCGCCCGAGGAGTTCGCCGCGCCCATCAGGATCGGCGACAGGCCGAGCTGCTCCGAGGTGATCTTCTGCAGGTTGCCGAAGAGCACGTTGGACGCCGTGTCCGATCCTGTCAGCGCCACGCCGAGCCAGCCGAGCAGCGTGCCGAAGAAGGGATAGAGCACGCCCGTTCCCGCGAAGGCGAGGCCGAGGGTCGCGTCGATCCCCGAGATGCGCGTCAGCGTGCCGATGGCGAGCATGGCGCAGATGGTCACCAGCGAGGCGAACACGACCCGGATCGTCTGCGCGTACGATGTCACGAGGCGCACGGGTCCGATGCCCATGAGCAACCCCGAGAGGATTGCCGCGATCAGCATGCCGGTGCCCGTGTAGGAAAGCCACGTGAAGGAGAAGACGGCGCCCTCGGGGGTCGGTTTCGCGGCCACCGGCGGCACTTTCTGCACAAGGTTGTGCAACTCGGGCACCGCGTAGTTCCAGGTGGCGACCGGGTTGACCATGCTCTTGAACCAGCCCGTGCCCCAGAGCAGCAGGATGGCGCAGACGATGATCCACGGCATCAGCGAGAACCAGACCTCGCCCCGCGTCGGCGTCTTCACGGCTGCCGGAGCCGAGAGCTGGCCCGTTGCCGACACGTCGTGACCGCGCAGCGCGGGAGATGTCCAAGTTTCTGCGGGGCTCCAGATCTTCAGGAACAGGATCAGGCAGGCCATGGACACGAGCGAGGCGCCGATGTCGACGATCCAGGGGTTGATATAGTTCGAGATGAAGAACTGCGGGATGGCGAAGGAAACGCCCGTCACCAAGATCGCGGGCCAGATCTGTAGCATGCCGCGGAAGCCCGCGAAGACCCAGATCAGCCAGAACGGCACGATCAGCGAGAAGAAGGGCAGCTGCCGGCCGACCATGGCGCCGAGCAGATAGGGGTCGATGCCGGTGACGCTCGACAGCCCGGCGATGGGGGTGCCGAGCGCGCCGTAGGCGACGGGGGCCGTGTTGGCGATCAGCGACAGGCCGGAGGCGGCGAGCGGCGAGAAGCCGAGGCCGATGAGCATGGCGCCCGTCACCGCGACGGGC
Organism: Hyphomicrobiales bacterium; assembly: GCA_003963125.1. Classification (GTDB taxonomy): domain Bacteria; phylum Pseudomonadota; class Alphaproteobacteria; order Rhizobiales; family Hyphomicrobiaceae; genus AWTP1-13. The sequence goes on along the minus strand of RXJK01000276.1, from coordinate 7,166 downwards.
GTGCCGAAGCCCGATGCGCCTTCGAAGAACGCGCCGAACGCAAAGGCGATCAGCAGAAGCTGGATGCGGCGGTCGGGAGAGACGCCGCCGATGGTGTTCTGCAGGGTTTCAAACACGCCCCGTTCGACCGTCAACCGATAGAGGAAGATGACGTTGAGCACGATCCAGCCGATGGGGAAGAAGCCGGTCACAGCTCCGAGCGCCGTCGCCCGCAGGGCCATCCCCGCCGGCATCGTGAAGATGTAGATGGCGACGAGATTGGCGACGATGAGCGCGATGATGGCGGCCACGTGCGCCTTCACCTTGTTGGAGGCAATGAGCCCGAGAAGGACGACGACGGGCAAGGCCGCGGCCAAGGTGGACAGCACCTTGTTGCCCAGCGGATCGTAGAGCTGGTTCCACATGCAATATGTTCTCCCCGGTAGCTGTCGACGGCCCCAAACGGGCCACGGCACAGCAGAAGCTTGTTGGTCGAATGCGTTGTCAGGGCGACAGGCAGACGCGCCGCCCTTCGAGGGGCGGCGCGGCAGCTTAGCCCCCGCACGGGGGTGCCGATAGCGGTTGCGCTCGAAACTGACCTTATTGGTGAATACCCGCGGGCGAGGCAGGGAACCGGCCCGTCCCTCGAACCGACAGCAAAATGCCGACAGCCGGGCTTCCAAATTTTGAAAATTGCATATACTCTTTTATGTTTCCGAGTTTCTACGCAACCTCCTATTAACTGCGTATGCTGCAGGGTTTACTCCAATTACGCCAAAACCAGAAAACGGCCATGCAAACCCTGCTCCAATCGTTGCGCCTGAAACACAAACTGCTCGCGCTCGTGCTGTTCATGGGGTCGACGCCCCTGATCGGCACCGTCCTGACATTCCTGGCGCACGAGGAGCAGACGCGGGAGGAAAGCCGCGCCTTGCAGGTGCAGGTCGGGCAGGCAGCGATCGAGAAGATCAACCAGCTCGTGTTCGCGGTGGTGGCGGAATCGCGCGCCATCTACCTGGCCCCGACCTGGGCGGACGCCAAGCAGTTCGGCGACGGCCTGCAGAAATACCTGCGTGAGATCGACAAGATCACGAACCACCTCGTCGCGAACGCGATCGAGAGCGAGAAGCCGCTGGTGGCGCAGGTGCGCAAGAACGCCGACATCTTCATCGGCATGCGGGAAGCGCTGGTGAAGGCGGCGCGCGAGGTGTCCACGGCGGAGGGACGTGCCGTCGGCGATACGCCGGAGACGCGGCGACTGCGCAAGGAGCTCAACAGCAATCTCGACAAACTCTCCGAGAACTACGGCCGCTACGCGCAGGACAGCCGGCGCAATGCGGATACCGCGCGCGGCTGGGTGCTGCTCCTGCTCGCCGTGTCGGCCGGTATTCCGGTGCTCGGCATTCTCATCGCGCTGTTCGTCGTGAGCATGGGCCTGTCGCGCCCGGTCGACGGCATCCGGCATTCGATCCTCGATCTCGCCGACGGCAAGCTGAAGGGACCCGTCTATGGCAACGACCGCAAGGACGAGATCGGCGATATCGCGCACGCCGTGGGCATCTTCCGCGACAAGCTCGAAGCCGGCGAGCGGGCGCGCGCGGAAGCGGAAGCCGAGCGCCTGGCCGCGGCCGAGCGGCAGAAGCTGGCGCAGGAACAGGCCGTCGCGGAAGAGCGGGCGCTCGTCGAGCGTTCGATCGGCACAGGGCTGGCACGCCTCGCCGAAAAAGATCTCACCTTCCGTCTCACGGACCGGCTGCCCGAGGCCTACGCCCGGCTGCAGGCCGATTTCAACACCGCGATGGAGACGCTCGAAGACGCGCTGCAAGGCGTGCGCACGCGCGGCAACATGATTGCCTCGACGACGCGGGAGATCTCTTCGTCGGCGGACGACCTTTCCCGCCGCACCGAGCAGCAGGCGGCGTCCCTCGAAGAGACCGCGGCCGCGGTCGACCAGATCACTGCGACGGGCAAGAAGTCCGCCGAAGGGGCTTCGCACGCCCGCGAGGTCGTTGCCGAGGCCAAGCGCGATGCCGAAGGCACCGGCGAGGTCGTGCGCAAGACCGTCGACGCCATGGCCGACATCGAGAAGAGTGCACAGCAGATCAGCCAGATCATCGGCGTGATCGACGAGATCGCGTTCCAGACCAACCTGCTCGCGCTCAACGCCGGCGTCGAAGCGGCGCGCGCTGGGGACGCGGGTCGCGGGTTCGCGGTCGTCGCCTCTGAAGTGCGGGCGCTGGCGCAGCGCTCGGCGGAAGCTGCGCGGGAGATCAAGACGCTGATCCAGGCCTCGACCGCGCAAGTTGCGAGCGGCGTCGATCTCGTCGCCGGCACGGGCAAGGCGCTGGAACGGATCCTCGGCCGGTTCACCGAGATCAACGACGCGGTCGCCGATATCGCCGCCGGTACGAAGGAGCAGGCGACGGGCCTTGCCGAGGTCAACACGTCGATCAACCAGATGGATCAGACGACGCAGCAGAACGCGTCGATGGTCGAGGAGACGACGGCTGCGAGCCATACGCTGGCGCAGGAAGCGATGGAGCTGTCGCGCCTCGTGCAGCAATTCAAAGTGCGCAGCGAGGACGGGGCTGCGCCGTCACGCGCGTCGGCATCGCGGCGCCCCGCGCACCGCGCGGCCTGACCCGAGATCTCTTCAAACGAGAATGCCAGGGCAGATGCGAACATCCACCCTGGCCGAGACGGAGTGCGATTGCCGTCCCCGGAGAAGCCTTGTGCCCGAGCGCCGCCGACCCTAAAGGCGACGGCCTCGCGCGTCAGAAGCGGAAGCTGATGCCGCCCCTGATCTGATGGGTTTCGAAGCTGCTTTCGCTCTGCGAGTTGGCCGAGGCGTTGTAGATCGTCGCCTTGCCGAAGTCGGTGTAGCGATATTCCAGGCTCAGCGTGGTGTCCTTCGTGATGGCGCGCTCGAAGCCTGTGCCAATGGTCCAGCCCCAATGCCGCTCGCCCGAAATCGCGAACGGGGAAAGTGCGCCCGCGAGTGACGCCGACGTCGTGGCTTGGCTGAAGGCGACGCCGCCCGTGCCGTAGAACAGCCAGGGACCGGAGATCCAGCCGGCGCGCGCGCGCAGCGAGCTCTGCCAGTCGATCCGCGTTTCCCTCACGTAGCCGAGGGTGCCGGTGCTCTTTGTCGAGAAGTTGGAGGCATCGATGTCGGCCTCGAGACCGACGAGGTAATGCCCATACTGCCAATTGTAGCCGAGATGGGCGCCGCCGAAGAAACCAGAGGACCAGTAGTCGTAGGACTGATTGTAGGGTCCGCCGTAGGGTCCCGAGATGGCGTCGACGTGAGACCAGCCGTAGCCGCCCTGGAAGCCGACGTAGAGCCCCGACCATTTGTAGGGCTGCGAGTAGGTGATTGGACCGTAGGACGATTGCGCCAGGCACATCGGCGCAGACGCTACCAGCGCTGCCATCGACACGAGGCAACGGAAAACACCAAGACGCGACATTGCAACTATCCCCCGCACTTACCAATGTGGACTGGCCGGCCGACGCAAACGGGATTACCAAGGGCCGGGCGCGCAACGCATGGGACGCGGAACAAAACGCTTGCGAACACGAGACCACGCTTAGACGAGCGATTCGCGATGGCCAAGGAAATGCCGAAATTGCGGCGCGCAAATCTGGGGAAAACTCTGTGTGCACAGGAATGATCGTTGAATTACGGGGATAACGGGTAAAACCCGCCGCCGTGCATTGTTGACAGGACGCACTTGCGCCTACTGCTGGGCGTCCAGAGTTTCCGTGAGTTGCATAGTTCCGAAGTTCTACAGGAGCAGATTTCCATGCGATTGTTCATCGCGGGAAGTGTTGCTGCCCTGGTCAGTTTCGCGTCGACGGTCAACGCACAAGACCCCGCACCGACTCCCGCGCCTGCGCAACCACCATCGGTCACGGCCGCGGCCACTCCGCCGCCGGGCCCGCCTTCGCTCGTCGCCATCAGCGGGCAAGTGCTCGTCAATCGCGGCAACGGCTTCGAACTCGCGCAGCCCGGCCTCGTCTTGAAGCCCGGCGATCTCGTCGTTGCCAATCCCGGCGCCACGGCGCAAGTCATGTACCCGCAAGGATGCCTCGTCCCGGTCGTGCCGGGGCAGGTGGTCAGCGTGGTCGAGAAGCCGAAATGCCCGCCGCTCACCACGGGCGTGCTGCCCGCAGCCGCGGCTGCGGCTGCAGCAGCTGGCGGCGCGGGTGCGGCCGGTATCAGCACAGCCGCGCTGGTCGGTGGTGGTGCTGCGGCCGCCGGTGGCGGTGCGGCGGCCTACGCCCTGTCGAAGTCGAAGTCGTCGTCGAGCGATTCCACGTCGACGTCGACAAGTACGCCCGGCCTCACGCCGAGTTCTGCTAGTCCGTAAGTTCGGATCGCAGGGCGTTACGGCCGGATCACCAGGAGCAGTAGGGGAAAATCCCCTTCACGCTCCTGGGGGTGCAGTCGCTGCCGTTCTCGACGCACTCGTAGTTGAGGTTGGGGCGCGTGGTGCCGAGTTTGGCTTCCGCGCTCACGGTGTGGCCGCGGCACTTGATGACGCCCGACGCCAGCTTGATCTCGACGACGGCGATGACCTTGGATCCCTGGCAGCGCGTGTTCTCGAGCCAATAGACGGCACCGCGTTGCGTGAGCGCCAAGCAGGAATTCGGATCGACCGGCGCCGGCGCCCCCGGCGAGGCGAACGCGGCGGCGCGCTGCTGCCCGCAGATCGGCGCGCTGGTCAGAACATCCGCGTTGATGTCGATCAGGGGGCGGGTGTTCTCGGCTTCGCTGCCGGCGTCCGGGGCCTCGCAGCGGCGACGGACCGAAAACAGCGATCGCTGCAAGGATTTGCGGGCGGCTTCGTCGGGGAGACAGGATTCACGGCCGGCCTCACCGGGCGCGGAGCCAGGCTTTTCCTGGGTCCTGTAGATGCCCTCGCTGTTCTTCACCCATCGCGCGAAGGCTTCCTGGCAGAGCCCGTCCTCGGCGCGCGCGATTTGAGGCGTGGTTGTCCCTATCATGCCGCCCAAGGCGCAGACAGCTATAAGACTGCGGACATGCCAAGCCGGCCGGCGCTTCCATCCGCCTCCCGAGACCGGTCCTTCGTCGCGACGCCCCTGCACGCTTCCACCGCTTGCACGTTGTTTCGCCTGCGGCCCGCGAAGTCCGCACGCTTTCCTATTATGATCTAATCCAATGGTTTGCAGGACTGTCGCCGCCTGCGATGGTTGATGCGCGGCGGGGCGCAACGCGACCGGAAGATTGGAACTCCCATCACGTTGCCTGCGACCCGGCGCGCAAGGCGATCGCTGAAGGCTTCCTAGCATCCCGGCTGGACGATTGTCATTGACCTGTCGTCGCGCCGTGGCCGCCGCCCCGGCGCTTGCCTTGCAGGAAGCTGACGCGGGACCCAAAAAGCTTCCTCCGGCCATCGCGTCGTACGCGCGTGATGCGGTGACGCTTATGCTATTTACCAGTCGAAGCGGGCCACAAAAAGCATGTGAGGGACAGGAACGCTCTGGAGGCGTGGAGGCGACCGGCCGCGGCCGATCATGCGGGAGATGCGGGTGTGTTCAGTGGTAAAGCGTTGTGGGGCAAGGGTCCCAAGCAGGCATCCAAGCAGACGCTCTATACCGATGCGTCCAACCTTCTGAAGCACAAAAAATATTCCGAGGCGCTGGCGCTCTTCGAGCAGCTCGCCGCGGATTTTCCGGGTTCGACTCGGGCCCGGCGCGGCTGTGCGCAGAGCCGGCTTGCCCTCAAGGACTTCGCGGGTGCCAAGGCCGATATCGAGGCCTGGATCGCGAACCTGAAGTCGCGCGGGGAGAGCGACGCGGATGCCCATTTCCACCTGGGAGAATGCCTGCAGGCTCTTGGGGACGATGAGGGCGCCACCGCGTGCTTCAAGACGGCCATCGGCGTCAATCCGATCCATACACGGGCGCTCAAGGCGCTCGGCCGGGCCTGATGCGTCGTCTGCGCGTTGGCTGACGCGGATCAGCCTCCGTCGGCAAGTTTCACGCGGGGACGGCGGGCAGAGGCCGAGCTTGGGCCGCATACTCCACTGCTGACCGTGGCGCGCTTTGACAGCCGGGCCGTTTAGGCGCGTGATGGCGTCCTTCGCGGGCCATCGGGCTCGTCAGCACAACGGGTGCGCCATGCTTGCCCTTCCTTTCCTCGCTTTCGTGATCGTCCTCGGGCTCGTGCTGTGCGTCCGCATTGCGGCGCAGTACCAGCGAGCGGTGATCTTCCGGCTCGGACGCTACCAGCGCATCGCGGGGCCCGGTGCGTACCTGCTGCTGCCCTTCATCGAGTGGCAGCAGACCGTTGACCTGAGGACCAAGACCACGGCGGTCGATGCGCAGGAGACCATCACGCGGGACAACGTGCCGATCAAGATCAATGCGGTGATCTGGCAGCGCGTCGTCGATCCCAAGCGCGCGCTGATCGAGGTTGCGAACGTCGATAATGCGGTAATCCAGGTCGCGCTGACGACGCTGCGCAGCGTCATCGGCCAGCACACGCTCGACGACGTGCTGAAAGAGCAGGAGATGATTTCGCGCCGTATCGAGGAGGGGACGGACGCCGCCACCGAGCCCTGGGGCGTCAAGGTCGAGCGCGTGCAGATGAAGAACGTCGAGATCCCCGAGAGCATGCAGCGGGCGATGGCGCAGGAGGCCGAGGCGCTGAGGGAGAAACGGGCGCGGCAGATCAAAGCGGAAGCCGAACTCGATGCGGCCAACCTGCTCCGGCAGGCGGCGGAGACGATCATGCAGAGCCCGGCCGGGCTCGAACTGCGGCGGATGCAGATGATCACCGAGGTGGGCGCCGAGCAGAACACGATGACGATCGTGATGATGCCGAGCGAATTCGTCTCCATGGCGCGCGGCATCGGCGACGCGCTCGGCAAGCGTGCGGACGCGAAAGACGCGGCGCAGGCCAAGCCTGCGCGGGTTAGTCCCGAACATCGAAACGGGTGACGAGCCCGAATGCCAGCGATCGGGCGCAGGACCGCTTGGCCGAGGCTGCGCTCGCATTGCCTGCGGAACGGTGCCACGGGCCTCATCGTTTCCGCGCATAGGCACGGAGACACAGCCCATGAAAAAGCAAGGTCAGACCCCTCTCGACGACGAAGCCAAGACGGCGGCCGACGTCATGCAGCGCGCCATCGGCAAGACGATCCAGCAGGAGAAGGAGC
>RXJK01000038.1 GCA_003963125.1 Hyphomicrobiales bacterium | reverse complement strand
ACGACCTTCGCCATGGGGAAGGCCGCGGCCTACTACCTGTCGCGGCGGCGCGGCAGTGTGCGGGCCGAGGAGATCGCCCGCGTCTACCGGGAAGCGCTCTCGGAGGCCTTCACGCTGTCGAAGAAGCATCCCATCGATACGGCTTCTGCGAGAGTCCCCTCTTGATCAGTTTTCGAAACAGCAGGGCTCGGGGCGGCGGGCGCACGCGGGTGCCTGCGCTTGTCCTATTGGCGCTCGCGTTGCTGCTGCCGGCGCTGAGCCTCATTCCGCTCGGCTCGATCTGGCTCTGGCAGAAGGGCTACGTGCTCTACTGGGCGGGCGCGACGTTCGTCGCGGCGAGCTTGGCTTTCCTGCTCCTGCAGCGGCTGTTGCGACCGCTCGCGCAGCCGCTCGAAAGCGAGGCGGCCGACGAGGTTCCCAAGGCGATCTGGAACGCGCGCCAGGAACAGGCTTGGAAGGATGTGCTGGCCTTTGCGCGGACCGCCGATACGAGCCGACTTTCGGGCACGGACAAGCTTCTCGATCTCGGTCTCGAGACGATCACGCTCGTGGCCAACCGCATGCATCCGGAGACGAGCGATCCGCTGCTGCGCTTCACACTGCCGGAAGTCTTCGCGGTTATCGAGCAGGCGAGCGTGGGCCTGCGGGAATTCTCGGAGAAGAGCCTGCCGTTCGGCGATCGGGTGACGGTCGCGCAGATCATGTGGGTCTATCGCTGGCGCACGGTCATTCCGCTGGTCGAGAAGGGCTACGACATCTGGCGGCTCGTGCGCCTCGTCAATCCGATCTCGGCCGCGACCCAGGAATTGCGCGAGCGCTATACGCGGCAGATCTACGACATGGGGCGCGAACATATTGCGCGTAGACTCACGGAAGCCTTCGTGAAGGAGGTCGGCCAAGCGGCCATTGATCTCTACGGCGGCAGCCTGCGGGTACGCAGCGAACGCCTGGAACGACATCGGAGCACCGCGACGACGCGGGATGCGCGCGTCGCAGCGGACATCGCGGCGGAGCCCATCCGCATCATCGTCGTCGGGCAGAGCGGTGCCGGCAAGTCCTCGGTCGTGAACGCGCTGACGGGCAACATGGAGGCTGCCGTGGACGTAGTGCCGTCGACAACGATGGCAACGGCCTATCGCGTCACGCGCGAGGGCGCCCCCGAGGCGCTGATCATCGACATGCCGGGTCTCGAGCCCGGAGAGCCGGGACAGGCGGCGCTCCTCAAGGCCTTCCGCGATGCTGACATGGTGCTGTGGGTGCTGTCGGCGACGCGGGCTGCACGTGCCGTCGACAAGGCGGCGCTCGATGGCCTGCGCACCGCGATCGCCACCGAAGGACGCGCGCCGCCGCCGGTCCTCGCGGTGCTGACCCATATCGACAACTTGCGCCCCTTCCAGGACTGGGCACCGCCCATCGATCTCGCGACCCCGACGAGCGCAAAGGCGCAGACCATTCGGGCGGCGCTCGATGCCGTGGCGCGCGACCTCGTGCTGCCGCCGGCGAAGCTCATTCCGGTTCGCGCCGACGGGCAGCCCTACAATATCGACGCGCTTTGGGCGTTAATGCTGGAAGCGCTGCCCGAGGCGAAGCGATCGCGCCTGCAGCGCTGCCTGCGGGACGTGAGCGAAGAGCGCTGGAATTGGCGTACGGTGTTGTCGCAAGCAGCGGGCGCGGGCCGTATCATCTCGCGCACGGCATTTCCCGGGGAGAGGGCCCCCTGAGCGGCGCAGCTGCCGGCTAGCCGCGCCGGCCCTCGGCCTTGCGGTGGGCTTCGATCTCTTCCGGCTCCGCCTCGTCGATGTGCGTCAGGGAATTCCGTGCCGCGGACTGGGCGTGCAAGAGCTCGTCGAGCTTGGCGTGAAGGGCTTGCGTATCGCGGTGCTCGGCGCGCTGGATCAAAAGTGCGATAAACCAGGTCACGAGCGTCGCAAGCCCGTGCCATTCGAGCGTCTCGGGCGAGAAGATCGCCCACGAGACGCCGTAGAGCACGACCGATAGGAATGCGATGGGGTGCGCCGCCATTGTCCCAAGCTGGGTAAGCGCGCGCCGTGCTGTTGTTGCCCGTCCCGGATCCATCCCGCTCGCGTCCCTGCAAATAAAAAGGAGCGGTGCGAGGGGGGCGCACCGCTCCTCAGTGGAGAGGGAGGGAACCAGCTCTCATCACTGAATTCGCCGATCCTGTCCGATCGGCATCACTTGCCTTATCAACGTCGACATGGGGGGCCGGTTCCGCCAGCACGCAAAGCATTGCGCTGACATTTGCAACGCGCATACTTTGGCAATTCGCTGGCGGAGACCGGCGTGTCAGCGCAGTCGCTGGCTTGCACGAACGTCCTCCGCACTCGCCAGATAGCCTTCGCGTACGAGGGCTGGCGGTCTCAACAGGGCCACCGACTGTTGAGGGGCGGGACGGAGCGATTTTTCCGCGCGGGCGAAGCAGGTGGCCAAGGCCTGGCAGCGGCGGGCTGAGGCGGGATGGGTCGGCGTCTCCGGCGTATTGCCGAACGAGCGGCAGATGTCCTTCAGATCCGGTGCGTGCAGCCAGCCCGAAGCGACGCCCTGCCGCACGGCCCAGCAATCGGCCCCCAACTCGTCGCCGCCGACGTGGTGATGCCCGCACTCATGATGGAAGACGAACAGCCGCACGTTCTCCGGCTGTCGCTGCAGGAGGCGTGGGTTCATCACGAGGAGATTGCGCGTCGCGATCCCGAGGTTGGGAAGCTGCGGATCGAGGATCGTGCGGATGTTGCGGCCGCAGGAAACCTTACGCCCCGCAGCCTCGAAGAAAGTGCCGTTGTCGTGTACGTCGACGGGCGTGGTGGCCGTGGCGGCGGTGGATACCAGCGCGGTACCGACGCACGTGACGACGGCGATGATGTTCCTCAGGCGCAATGCGTCCCCTCCGCGCTGTGCTCATGGGCACGGCACCAGGGGTTTCGGACCGAAATGGGGCGTTCGCCACAAAAAATGCGCCGGGCGAACCCGGCGCATCGCTTCTGTCCAGCTCGGCTGAAGCTATTTGTCGTGCGCGTCGATGACGAGATCGACCCGGCTGCCGTTGGGATCGACGATGGCGACCCGCTGCTCGGCCACGAAGTACTTGTAGCCCTGCAGCTTCGGAATGCGGTCGATCACCGTCACGGGCATGTTCAGCAACTCGACGCTGCGGGGCACGCTCGCGCCTTCGGTGACGGCACCCAGGCCCATCGTGCTGTTGCTGGCGCCGAGGTCGACTTCGCGCAGAACGATCATGCGTTCCTGCTCGGTCAGCGTCAGGCCGGCGTTGTGATTGCTGGGACCCTGCGCGACGGTGCTGCGGCTGGTGATGACGTCGACAACTTCGTACGTCGTCGGATTGACGATGCAGATCTCGTCACCCTCGACGAAGTAGCGGTAGCTGCGATAGGCCGGGACGACGGAAATGACGGCCGCCGGCAGGACGGCGAGGTGGATGTTGCGCGGAACGCGGGCGCCGACGCGGATGTCGACCTTCACGTTCGTCCGGTTGACGTTGCGCTCCTTCAGGATGTCGCGATGCAGATCCGTGCGCTGCTGCTCGGAGAGCTGGACGTTGCCGCGCGCGCCGTTCTGATTGGTGGCGGACTTGTCCTGCTGAACGTCCTTGCGGTCCTGCGTGCTGCGATTGGTGGCCGCATTGCGGTCTGTGTCGTTGCCCTTCGTCTGCGCATTCTTGTTGTGGTCCTGGGTCGGACGCTCTGCGGCCTTGTTGTGATCCTGGCCGGGCTGAGCCTTGTTCTCGGCGTTATTCTTCGACGTGTGACCCTTTTCGGTGCCCTTCTGCGTGTGGTCGCTGGCGCCGCGGGTGGTGGACTTGCCGGGTTCTTCCTGGCGCTGAGCCTGACCCTTGTTGGTATTAGGGGTGGTCGTGCCGTGGTTACCGGCTGCGCCAGGCGTATGGGAGGGTGAGGTCTCGTTGCGCTGAGGCTGGGCGGAAGGACCGCTCTGACCGGCGCCCATGCCGGCGCCGCCAGATGGCGTATCGCCCTTCTTCATTTCCTGGGCGATCGCGGGGGCGGTGCTGAGGAGGGCGGCGAGTGCGACGCCAGCGAGCAACTTATGGGTACTCATGATACTCTCCATGTTTGTGGTCGTCTCCGCCTAGCCAACGGAGCGTGGAGGTCATGGTTCCCGGGAGGTACGCTTCAGGACATCGGCGCCGCAAGGGATCTCCGGCCGCTCCGGCGCCAGTCCGGTGGGCCGAAAGGGGCGCTCTAGCCAGGTCCGGCTGGAGCGACGTCAGACAGCGCCGCTCTTCGCTTCCCGCATGCGGTCCTGGATGAGACTCTCGAGGAGCGACTTGAGCTGCCCCTGGGCGAACGGCTTGTTGATGTAGGGTCGGCCGCGGAACGCCTCCGGGATGTCCTGGGAGCTATAGCCGCTCATGAAACCCGCAGGGACCTGCAGATTGCCGAGCTCGCCCGCGAGTTCGAAGCTCGACGTGCCGCCGAGGGAGATATCGAGGATCGCCACGTCGAAGGTGTGCCCCGCGTCAAGCAGCGCTTTTGCCTCCGGCACGCTCGTCGCGCTTTGCACGTGGCCGACGCCGAGGGACGCCAGGATCGCCTCGCAATCGAGGAGGATCAGGGGCTCGTCCTCGACAAGGAGGACGCGCACTTCACCGAACGGCGTGACACGGGCGTGCATGGGCTTCCTCATGGTCAGAGCGCCCGGCCATCGTTACCCGGCATCACGAGAACGATAGCGCACGGATCTGCTCTACGTCATTTAAGAAAGACATGCAGCCAGCGAATTGCTCTCCTTATGTTTTACGTGCTGTGAGTGTGCAAACGTTCGAGTGGCGGAATGCGGTAACAACATACCGGCGAGTAGTGCTCGCGCCCGGTCAAGCTCCCGTCGGCGTGGTGATCGTTTGATCCTCTCCCACCGCGGCCGGCGCACTGCCGCCGGTATCCGTCAGGCGCGCGAGCGTCATGGCCGTATAGCGCTTGAGCTTCTCGAGCTTGCGCTTGGCCTGGATCGCATCGCCGACAAGGATCGCGCTTTCAGCCGCCGCCAGCACGCTCGCCAGCGCACACATGCGCATGACGTTCGCCGAGCGCAGATCGCCCTTCCCCGCGCTCTCTTCCGCGGCCAGCCACGACTCGAGATCGGTCTGCATGTGTCCCTCGCATCCTGTTTTTCGGTGGCTGCCATAACGCAGAGCCGATGCGCCGGTTCGCCAGTTTCTGACTGTGTGCGAAGTGGGACGGACCGGAGCAGCCGAAGGTCGGAACTGCATGGTGTGGGGGTGGTTTTCCGGATCTCGGTCCAGGCGGGGCAGCAAGAAACCGGAGCACAAAACGCGATGCGTAAACTATGGACACTTTCACTCGCGGCAGTCGCCGTTCTGACGGCGTCTTCCGCGGCGTTTGCCTGCGATGATTGGGATGGCGACTACGGCCGCCGTGGCTATCGTTCGAGCTACAGCTACGGCCCCGTCGGTTACTACGGCTATTCGAGCTATTACGGCGACGACGATGATTACGGCTATGGGTATGGACCCGGCATCTACGCGAGTATCGGCTTCTATGACGGGTGGGGCGGTGGACGCGGCGGCTGGCGCGGCGGCTATCGGCACGCCGGAGGCGGAGGCCACCATCGTCGCTAGTCCGCAATCGAGAAGCGAGAGGCGCGCCGGAGCGCGCCTCTCCCTCCCTCAGGCCCGCCGCACGAAGTTGGCGATCAGCGACACCACGAACAGCACGATAAAGACCCAGAACAGGATCCTGGCGCCTTCCATCGCGACGCCCGCCACGCCGCCGAACCCGATGGCCGCTGCGATCAGTGCGATCACGAGAAATACGATCGCGTAGTGCAAAAGATTGCCCATCATCCGTCTCCGCTTCGCTCTTGACTGCAACGTCAACGCCGTCGCCACGGCGTGGTTCCAGTCGTGGCGGAGGCGTTGAGCCTTCGCGGCCGGAAACCGGCGAGCGGTTTCGCGCGTTCGGTAAGACAGCCTTGGCACAGCCGGCAAGCGGGAGGGGATATCATGGCCGCAAAGACGGACCGCGCGAGCGCGGACAAAGGCCCTGAGCGGGGCCTCGAATACGCCGTCATCGGCAATTGCCGCATCGCAGCCCTCGTCGACCGGAATGCGCGCATTTCCTGGTGGTGCTTCCCCAGGTTCGACTCCGATCCTGTCTTCTCCAGGCTCATCGCCGGCGACGAGGAGAAGGGCTTTGCCGACGTCGTGCTCGAAAACCAGGTGTCGGCGCAGTCGAGCTACATGCGGAATACCGCAGTGCTGGAGACGGTTCTCACGGCCCAGGACGGCAGCAGCGTCCGCATTATCGACTTCGCGCCGCGCTTCGCCCGCTTCGAGCGCGTCTTCAACCCGCCGCAGCTCTATCGGCGGATCGAGCACGTGTCGGGCGTGCCGCGGGTCCGCATTCGCATCCGGCCGACTTTCAATTACGGCGAACCTTTCACCAGCCGCGTCGCGGGTTCGAACCATATCCGCTACGCTGGCGGCGCTGAAGCGCTCCGCGTCACGACCGACGCGGCGCTCAGCTACATCGTGCAGGAAACGCCGTTCGCGCTGATCCGGCCCGTGCATCTCGTGATCGGGCCGGACGAGCCGTTCGAAGCCTCCGTCAGCACCGTGACGCAGGAGTTCATCCAGCGCACGCGGGACTACTGGATGAACTGGGTGCGGTCGCTGGCCGTGCCGCTGGAATTTCAGGCGGACGTCATCCGCGCGGCGATCTCGCTTAAGCTGTGCAACTACGAGGAGACGGGCGCGATCATCGCCGCGCATACGACGTCGATCCCGGAGGCGCCCGGCACTTCGCGGAATTGGGATTATCGCTTCTGCTGGTTGCGGGACGCGTTCTTCGTGATCAAGGCGCTGAACCGGCTCGGCGCGACGCAGACGATGGAAGACTACATCCACTACATCACGAACATCGCCATCGAAACCGACCGGCCGTTGAAGCCCGTCTACAGCATCGTTCCGGGCGACGACACGGAAGAGTACATCGCGTCGAAGCTCGCGGGCTTTCGTGGGCACGGGCCCGTACGCATCGGCAATCAGGCTGCCGAGCAACTTCAGCACGACGCCTATGGCAGCGTCATTCTCGGCGCGGCCCAGATGTTCATCGACGAGCGCCTGCCCGTGATGGGCGACGCGGCGCTGTTCCGCCTTCTCGAGCCGCTCGGGATGCAAGCCGTCCGCTTCGCCTTCGAGCCGGATGCGGGCTTGTGGGAATATCGCGGCCGGCAAAGCGTGCACACGCATTCCGCCACGATGTGCTGGGTGGCGTGCGACCGGCTCTGGAGGATCGCGGCGAAGCTTGGCTTGGCCGATCGCGCAGCCTTCTGGCGGGATCACTCGGAGCGCTTGCGCAAGCGCATCCTCGAGGAGGCCTGGAACGACAAGCTCGGCTGCATCGCGGGTACACTCGGCGGGTCGGAACTCGATGCGAGCGTGCTGCTGCTGCCGGAGCTCGGCCTCATGAACGCGCGCGATCCGCGCTTCATCAAGACGTGCGATGTGATCGGCAGGGAACTCAACCGTAACGGCTTCATCATGCGCTACACGGCCGAGGATGATTTCGGCGCGCCGGAGACGGCGTTCCTCGTCTGCCAGTTCTGGTACATGGATGCCTTGTCCGAAATCGGCCGGCGCAACGAGGCGCGCGATCTTCTCGCCGATCTCCTCGCGCGGCGAAATTCGTTCGGGCTGCTCTCGGAGGACATTCACCCGACGACAGGCGAGCTGTGGGGCAACATTCCGCAGACCTACACCATGGCCGGCATCATCAACAGTGCGCGCATCATCTCGCGCAGCTGGCAGGAGGCGTGGTCGCCCGAGTAAGCCCTTGGGCGCGCTGTATCCGATTGGAACCTTGGACGCTGCGACACGTTCTAGGCACAGGCCACGACGTGCTCGACGGGATTAGCCAGGGACCGACGCATGAGCCGCATCGTACTCGTTTCCAACCGTGTGCTCGATCCGAAGCAGGCTGCGCAGGCCGGCGGCGTTGCCGTTGCGCTTGCCGATATCGTACGCACGCGGCCGGCGCTCTGGTTCGGCTGGAGCGGGGACGTGCGCGACGACGCGACGACGCCGCATATCGAAGGAAAGATCGCGACCGTCGCGCTGACCGAGAGCGAGCACGAGCAGTATTATCTTGGTTACTCCAACTCGGTGCTGTGGCCGGTGTTTCACAATCGCCTGGACCTCGCCGAGTTCGAAGCGGGGTACTACGAGCAGTATGAGAACGTGAACAAGCGGCTGGCGTCGCTGTTGGCGCCTATGCTCAAGCCCGATGACATCATCTGGGTGCACGACTACCACCTGATCCCGTTCGCCACTGAACTGCGCAAGCTGGGTGTCAAGAATTCCGTCGGTTTCTACCTGCACATCCCCTTCCCGCCGTGGCAGACGTTCATGGCGATCCCCGAGCACGAGAAGCTCGCGCATGGTCTTGCCGCCTACGACCTCGTCGGGCTGCAGACCAAGGCGGACGTTTCCAATCTCATCGACTACATGACCAATGGCGTGTTCGGCCGCGTAGTGCCCGACGGGCGCATCCGGCTTTTCGACCGCCTCGTGCGCGTTGCGAGCTTCCCTATCGGCATCGACGTCGAGGACTTCGCGCACGCCAAGCGCAAGAGCCCCGTCGTGCAGGGGCGTGGCGTGCTGCGCATGATCGGCGTCGACCGGCTCGACTATACCAAGGGCCTGCCGCAGAAGTTCAAGGCGTTCGGCACCTTCCTCGAGAAGTATCCGCGATACCGGCGGCAGGTGGTGCTGACGCAGATCGCGCCGCCTACGCGCGAGAACGTCGGGGCCTATACCGACATCCGCCAGCAGCTCGAGAGCCTCGCGGGGTCCATCAACGGCCGCTACGGCGAGATCGACTGGGTGCCGATCCACTACATCCACCGATCTGCCCCGCGGCGCCGGCTCGCGGACCTCTACCGGTCGTCGCGGATCGGCATGGTGACGCCGCTCAGGGACGGCATGAACCTCGTCGCCAAGGAATTCGTCGCCGCGCAGGATCCCGCCGACCCCGGCGTGCTCGTCCTCTCCCGCTTCGCCGGGGCGGCGGAAGAGCTGGAAGAGGCCATGATCGTCAACCCCTACAGCATCGACGCCGTGGCGGACGTCATGCGCGATGCGCTCGAGATGGGGTTGGAGGAGCGGATCGCGCGGCATCGGGCCCTGATGGCGCGGGTGCGGCGGAGTGACGTCGGCACATGGTGCCGCTCGTTCCTGCGGGCGCTCGAGGGGCTGCGCGACGACGACGATCCGCGCGGGTGGCCCCCGTCCGAGTTGATCGAGCAGGCCTTGCGAAAATTGAATCAATCGAACCCGCAACGTGCGATGGCCGGCCGCGGTATCGCGCCCGTGTGATGGGGTGCGCCATGCGGAATGTCCGCGTGCCGGCGAAAGGCGCGCCCTGTTCGAAACCAAGGACGGGGACGATCATTGAATTTCCGTATTCTCACCCGCGGGCAACGCGCTATCCTTGCGCAAGGGCCCGTGCACCGGCAGTCGGTTCGCGATGCCCGCGACCAGCGATGACGTCAGCAAAGACCCATGAGCATGCAGACATGAGCGAGGCGCCTGTCACACTCACCATCGACATCGGGGGGACGAAGCTCAAGGCCTCGCGTGTCGATGGGAATGGGCAGCTCCTGTGCGCGCCGGTGATCGCGTCTACGCCGCGCCCGTCCCCGCCGGAGTGCGTCCTGCGCGCCATTCGAGACATGGTCGCCGGCATCGGTGACTTTCATCGCATCTCCGTCGGCTTTCCCGGCGTCGTGCGCGGCGCGCGCGTCGTCACCGCGCCGAACCTGGGCACCCCCGTCTGGGCGGAGTTCGATCTGGTCGAAGCCTTGTCGGGGGCGTTTGGGCGGCCGGTGCGCGTGCTGAACGATGCCGCCGTGCAGGGCCTCGGCGTGGTGCGCGGTCCGGGCCTTGAAGCGGTCGTCACGCTCGGGACCGGCGTCGGGTGCGCCGTCTATCGGGACCGCGAATGGCTCCTGCATCTCGAACTCGGTCTCGACAGCTACGTCGGCAACGAGGCCCTCAACACCCTCGGGCTCGAGGCGTGGAGCCAACGCCTCCTCAAGACGGTCACAGATGTGCTGCGCCTCACGGCCTGCGAGCGGCTCTACGTCGGCGGTGGGAACGCGCGCAAGGTCTCGATCGAGTTGCCGAAGAATGTCGAACTCGTCAGCAACACGGCCGGGCTCACCGGTGGCGTGCGGCTGTGGGAGCCGGCGTTCGACCGGCATTTCGCTTCCGTTCCAGCCGTCGAGCGCACGACCCCGCTCGTGTGATCCTCAAGACCTCCGACCGGAAGCCCAGTATGTCGCGCGCGTTTGACGAGGTGGTGGTCGCGGATCCCCGCAAGTGGGCGGTCTTCCTCGATATCGACGGCACGCTGATCGACGTGGCGCCCGATCCCAAGAGCGTGCGCATTCCCGCCGAGCTGCCGGGCCTCCTCGCGGGGCTGAGTGCAGCCCTCGGGGGCGCGCTCGCGCTCAACACAGGGCGCGAGATCAAGACCGTTGACGGCATGCTGCGGCCGTTGCGCCTGCCGGCGTCCGGCGTGCATGGTTCCGAACTCCGCCTCGCCGCGGGGGATCACGTCGAAATTCTCGCGCCGCGCATTCCCGAGGGCCTGACGACGGCCGTGCGGCAGGCGATCGGTCCGTCGGATACGATGCTCGTCGAGGACAAAAGCGTCGGGCTCGCGGTGCATTACCGCAAGGTGCCGGACGCCGTCGAGTTTCTCGGCACGATCCTGTCGGACGTGGTGCGCGAATGGCCGGCGTATCAGCTCAAGGGCGGGCGCATGATCTACGAAATCATCCCGCGCGGCTTCTCGAAGGCAACGTCGATCGCGAAGTTTCTCGAAAGCGGTCCGTTCCACGAGCGCGTTCCCCTCGTCATCGGCGATGATCGCGGTGATGAGCCCGCGATTGCCTTCGCGAAAAGCAAGGGCGGTGCCGCTTTTACGGTCGCGGGTGAGTATTTCCCCTCGTGCGATGCGGACTTTGCGAGCACCATCGAGGTTCGCTCCGCCCTCGCACGTCTGCTTCGTGCGCTTGCCCCGGCGCCCTTGGAAAAGCGCGCCTGACGCAGGCCGCCACATCGGGAACCGGAATGCCCTGCAACGTATTAACCCCTCAAGTACAAGCGTTGGGGGTGTCCGCCATGGATGAAACGGCTCTGGTCAACGAGATCGAGGAAATGATCGCGCGCATCGAGACGATGAACCGCGCGCAGACCCGCGGCCGCGGCTCGGCGGCGGTCAACGTCATGAGTGCGTCCGCCCTGCAGCTCTATCGGGATCGACAGGCACGGCTGTGGTGGCTGAGACAATTGCGCCGTGGCATGCTGGCGCAAAAGACCAAGACGACGAAACTTCATTAGCGGCGGCAGTATCGGTGGTGCGAAGGCATGACGGTCAAGAAAAGCCTTTCCCTCTACCGCGCCAAGCGCGACTTCACCAAGACCGCGGAACCCAAGGGTGATCAGGGGCCGCAGCCCGGCGAGTATCCGCGCTTCGTAATCCAGAAGCACGATGCGACGCGCCTGCACTACGATCTGCGGCTCGAGGTCGACGGCGTTTTCAAGTCCTGGGCCGTGACCAAGGGACCGTCGCTCGATCCGCATGAAAAGCGGTTGGCAGTCGAAGTCGAGGATCACCCCCTCGCCTACGGCGATTTCGAAGGTACGATCCCCAAGGGCGAATACGGCGGCGGCACCGTGATGCTTTGGGACCGGGGCTTCTGGCTGCCGGAAGGGACGGGCAAGGCGGCGCAGGCTCTGAAGAAGGGCGAACTGAAGTTCACGCTTGCGGGCTCCAAGCTCAAGGGCAGCTGGGTGCTCGTGCGCATGCGCGGCGACAAGTTTGGCGGCAAGCGGACCAACTGGCTGCTGATCAAGCACGGCGACGACCACGCGGGCGCCGATCCTTCCGCTGCCGAGGACGATCGATCGGTCGCTTCGGGTCGCAGCATGGCTCAGATCGCCGCGGGCAAGGGCCGCGCGCCGAAACCGTTCATCATGGGCGGCGCGAGAGCTTTCGAACCCGATGCCGTATGGAATTCGCGGCCGAAGGCGGCGCCGGCCGCGACCGCCGCAAAGTCACCGCGGGCGAAACTTGCGAAATCCACCTCCGCGACGCGCGGGGCGAAGGTCGCCATGCCAGGCTTCGTGTCCCCGCAGCTTTGTGCCACCAGCGCGCGGCCGCCGGCCGGGAGCGACTGGGTCCACGAGATCAAGCTCGACGGCTACCGCGTGCAACTGCGCGTGGAGAACGGCCGCGCCGTGCTGCGGACGCGGAAAGGGCTCGATTGGACGGAGAAGTTCGCGGCCATCGCGCGGGCTGCGCAGCATCTTCCCGACGGCCTGATCGATGGCGAGGTGGTGGCGCTCGACCACGAGGGCGCGCCGAACTTCGCCGCGCTGCAGGTCGCACTCTCCGAAGGTCAATCGAAGGAACTCGTCTTCTTCGCGTTCGATCTGCTGTTCGCGGACGGCCAGGATTTGCGAGGATTGCCGCTCATCGAACGCAAGCAGCGCTTGCAGGCGCTCCTCGAAAAAGCGGGCCGCAAATCCGAGACGAGCATCCGCTACCTCGAGCATCTTGCGCAGCCTGGAGAGGCGGTTCTCGAGTCCGCTGCGCGCCTGAAGCTCGAAGGCATCGTTTCCAAAAAGGCGGACGGTCCCTATCGTTCGGGCCGCAACGACAACTGGGTCAAAACCAAGTGCCGTCTCGGCCACGAGGTCGTCATCGGGGGCTGGAGTGGCAGCGCGCGCACGCTGCGTTCGCTCATCGTCGGCGTGTACGACGGCGACAAGCTCATGCACGTCGGGCGGGTGGGCACCGGCTTCAACGGCTCGAACACGCAGGACATCCTGCGCCAGTTGAAGGCGAATGCGACGTCGTCGAGCCCGTTCACGGGCAAGGAAGCCCCGCGCAAGACCGCCGATACCAACTGGGTGCGGCCAAACCTGGTATGCGAGATCGAATTCGCGGGCTGGACGGGCGGTGGGATGGTGCGCCAAGCTGCCTTCAAGGGCCTGCGCCTCGACAAGCCGGCACGCGAGGTCCAGGCCGAGCGGCCCGTCGCACCGCCGAAGGCCGGTCTCGTTTCGGTGAAAGCGAGCGCGCCCGCTGCCATGCCGCAACACTCCAAACAGAACGGATCGTCCGTCGCCGGCACCACGATTTCGAAGCCCGAGAAGGAGCTTTGGCCAGCGTCCGGCAGTGAGCCGGCCGTGACGAAACTGGATCTCGCCGCCTACCTCGAGGAGGTGGGTGAGCCGCTCGTCGCGTACCTGAAGGGGCGGCCGTGCTCGCTCATCCGAGCCCCGGACGGCATCGAGGGCGAGCGCTGGTTCCAGCGACATGTGGCGCTCGGTATGTCGAACCTCGTGACGCGCGTGAAGGTCGCGGGCGAGAAGAAGGCCTACATCCAGATCGACAGCGTCGAGGCGCTCGTCGCCATGGCGCAGATCGCAGCCGTCGAATTCCATCCCTGGAACTGCGCGCCAGGCGAGCCGGAAGTCCCGGGCCGTCTCGTGTTCGATCTCGATCCGGCGGAGGATGTGCAGTTCAAGCGCGTCGTCGAAGCGGCACGCGAAATGCGCGAGCGGCTTTCGGCGATCGGGCTCGCAAGCTTCTGCAAGACTACGGGCGGCAAGGGGTTGCACGTCGTCACGCCAATCGAGGTGCGTGCCAAGGACAAGATCGGTTGGGACGAGGCGAAGATGTTCGCCCAGGCGGTGTGCGCGGCGATGGCAGCGGACGCGCCAGACCGCTATCTCATCAACATGGCCAAGAAGCAGCGCGAGGGGCGCATCTACCTCGACTACCTGCGCAACGATCGGACGGCCACGGCCGTCGGTGTGCTGTCACCGCGCGCACGGCCTGGCGCGACGGTGTCGATGCCGCTGGCGTGGAGCAAGGTTCGCGCAGACCTCGACCCCAAGCGTTTCACGGTGCGCACGGCTGCGAAGCTGCTCGGTCGTTCCGATCCGTGGGCCGGTTACGATGCCGCCGAGCGCCCGCTCGTCGACGCGATAAAACGACTTTCATCCCGCCGCTAATGTCTGAGGGTGTAACCTTCCCTCTTGCTTTCCCGGCCGAGTGCAGCGAGAGCCGGGCTTTGCCCAGTCGAGAAACACCTGGCACGGAAAGATCCCGAATAGCCGTGCTTGCGCACGTCTTCCGGGAAGGCAAAATCGGGAGGCCAATGCTATTGGCTGAGGCGCGTTTTGTAGAGGTCCGGTTTGAAGCCGACGAGCAGCGTCGCTCCGGACACGAGGACGGGGCGCTTGATCATCGAGGGCTGGGCCAGCATGAGCGCGAGGGCTTTGGCTTCGTCGAGGTCGGCGCGCTCGGCTTCCGGCAGCTTGCGGAAGGTGGTACCGGTGCGATTGAGCAGCGTCTCCCAGCCGACTTTTCGCGCCCAGGCCGCGAGCGTGCCCTTTTCGATCCCGGCCACCTTGTAGTCGTGGAACGCGTACTCGATGCCCTGGGCATCGAGCCAGGCGCGCGCCTTCTTCATCGTGTCGCAGTTCTTGATGCCGTAGAGCGTGACGGACGGCATGCCGTCACTCCCACTCGATCGTACCGGGCGGCTTGCTCGTCACGTCGTAGACGACGCGATTGATGCCCTTCACCTCGTTGATGATGCGCGTCGCGGCGCGGCCCAACACATCGTGCGGGAACTGGAAGAAATCCGCGGTCATGCCATCCGTGGAGGTGACGGCGCGCAAGGCGCAGACGTTGTCGTAGGTACGGCCGTCGCCCATGACGCCGACCGTGCGCACCGGGAGGAGCACGGCGAAGGCCTGCCAGATCTGATCGTAAAGCCCGGCCTTGCGGATCTCGTCGAGATAGACGGCGTCGGCCTTGCGCAGGATCTCGAGCTTCTCTTCCGTGATGTCCGACAGGATGCGGATGGCAAGGCCGGGGCCCGGGAACGGATGCCGGCCGATGAAGTGCTCGGGCAGGCCCATCTCGCGGCCCAATGCGCGCACCTCGTCCTTGAACAGTTCCCTCAGCGGCTCAACCAACTTCAAATTCATGCGCTCGGGCAGGCCGCCGACGTTGTGATGCGACTTGATGGTGACCGAAGGCCCGCCGGTGAAGGACACGCTTTCGATGACGTCGGGATAGAGCGTGCCTTGCGCCAGGAATTCGGCGCCGCCGATCTTCTTCGCTTCCTCCTCGAACACGTCAATGAACAGCCCGCCGATGGTCTTGCGCTTGACTTCCGGGTCGGTCTTTCCGGCCAGCGCGGTGAGGAAGCGCTCTTTGGCATTCACGTGCACCAGCGGGATATTGAAATGCCCGCGAAACAGCGAGACGACCTCCTCGCCTTCGTTGAGGCGCATCAGGCCGTGGTCGACGAAGATGCAGGTGAGCTGATCGCCCACCGCCTCGTGGATGAGCTTGGCGGCAACGGCGCTGTCGACGCCGCCCGAGAGGCCGCAGATCACGCGCCCCTTGCCGACCTGAGCGCGGATCTTGGCGATCTCGGCGGTGCGGAAATGCGCCATGCTCCAGTCGCCCGCGAGGCCGGCGATGCGGTGCACGAAGTTGCCGATCAGCGCGGCGCCGCGCGGGGTGTGCGCCACCTCGGGATGGAATTGCACGGCGTAGAGCTTGCGCGCCTCGTCGGCGATGGCGGCGAAGGGCGCGCCCTTGGATACGCCGACGACCTTGAAGCCTGGCGGGAGCTGCGTCACGCGATCGCCGTGGCTCATCCAAACTGTATCGCGCTCGCCCTTCTTCCAGACGCCGGCGAAGAGGGCGCAGTCGTCGGTGACTTCGATCTCGGCGCGCCCGAACTCGCGATGGTGGCCGCCTTCGACGCCGCCGCCCATCTGCGAGACCATGGTCTGCTCGCCGTAGCAGATGCCGAGCACGGGCAGCTTCGCCTTGAACACCCAGTCCGGTGCGCGCGGCGTGCCGAACTCCGTCACGCTGGCCGGGCCGCCAGAGAGAATGACCGCGCGCGGTTTCAGCCGCTCCAACGCGCCCTCAGCCTTGTTGAAGGGCACGATCTCGGAATAGACGCCCTGCTCGCGCACGCGGCGGGCGATGAGCTGGGTCACCTGGCTGCCGAAATCGATGATGAGGACGGTGTCGGTCGCGGTCTGGGTCATGCGGAGCCCGCTCGTGCAGAATCGTGGTTGCGTATGCAGCCCCGGTAGATCACCCGTGGGGCGGAGGGTCAAGGCGCGGCCCGATCCGGGGACGATTTGGCCCTGCAAAAACAAATGCCGGCGCCCTGGCGGGGCGCCGGCGGCATCTGGCTCGAACTTCGCGCGGGATTACAGCGCGCACATCGCGGCGGCGCTCGAAAGATCGTGGTTGGCCGGCGTCTCCTCGATGTTGAGGGACTTCACGACGCCGTCCTCGACCACCATGGAGTAGCGCTTCGAGCGCACGCCCATGATGCGGGCGGTCATGTCGAGATCGAGCCCGACCTTCTTGACGAACTCCGCGTTGCCGTCGGCGAGCATCACGATCTTGCCGTGGGCGCCGTTGTCCTTGCCCCACTGGGACAGGACGAGGATGTCGTTGGTCGAGGTGCAGGCGACGAGGTCGAAGCCCTGGGACTTCAGCTTGTCGTAATTGGCCACGTAGCCCGGCAGGTGCTGCTTGCTGCAAACGTTCGTGTAGGCGCCCGGAACGGCGAACAGAGCGACCTTCTTGCCGGCGAAGACTTCCCCGGTCTTGACGGGCTTGGGCGCCCCATCCTCACCAAGCGTCATGAACGTCACGTCAGGCAGGCGATCACCAACCTTGATCGTCATAGGCTACATCCTCGTCTCTTGCGGGGCTGAAACAGTCGCGGGGTCCGGCCCCGCATGGAAGGGCTGCAATCTAGGGCGAGAGGGCGCCTAAGCCAAGCCATGGCTGCTGACATCTGCGCGATCAGCGGGCGGGCTGGCGCACCTCCGCGGCCCCATCGGCGCCCACCAGCGTGATGGTCAGGTCCTTGCCCTTGAGGTCCTGGGCGGTCGAGGCCGAGAGCTTGGATTCGAAGCTGATCACGCCGCCCGCATCCTGCGTGGTGCGCTTCGTCATGGGCACATAGATGCTGTCGGGGGCTTCGATGAAGACATCGGCCGCAGCCTGGTCGCCGGGGAACCGGGCCTTGATCACGAGCTTGGGCTCGGGGCCCGTCAGGTCGGGTCTGAAATCGACGAGGGAGGGCCGCGCCGGGTCTTTCCCGGCACCCTGCTCCGGCACCGTCTTCAAGGCCTCTGCCACGATGGCAGGAGGCGACGCTGGGGTTGGCGAAGGGGGAATGGCAGCGGAGAACTCGGCGTGGGCCGGCACGCAGATCTCCTTGCAGATGCCGATTTCCAGATCGAGTTTCACTTTGACCGGCTTATTCGCCTCGGCCGGTGGGAGCTTGACCGGAAAGACCACGCTGCCCTTGTAGCCGATCGTCTCGGCGGCCGGTTCGATCAGGCGATGGGGCGCCGGATACAGCACCTCGATCGCTTTCGCGTTTTCCGTGCCCTGCCAGTCGAACTGGGGCGGCACGCCGGCATCGCCCGGCATACGCCAGTAGGTCTTCCAACCGGGCGCGAGTTGGACCTCGACCGCGGCGTTCACGGTCGCTCCTGGAATTGTGAGCAGGCGCACACGGGAGCCCTCGTGCAGGTTCACCCAGGGGCTCGCAGAAGCCTCCTCCGCCGCATGCACCGGAGCACTGGCAGCCATGGCAGCGAAGAGGGCCGCGGCGACGCCGAGACACCTTTTGGAAAAGCCCATTTTCGCGTTCGACTTTGCGGCCAAGCCAGGCCTCCGCTTCTTTGCGTGCGCTTTGCTGTCCCCCCTAAATGGGGCGCCGTTACCCATAACGTGGGCCTGACGCTCGCGCCAAATCAAGCCGGGCAACGAGGTTGTGATCGGCCCGACCCCTCTTCCGGTCGCCTTTATTAGCCGCTAGTCTCTGACGTATGCGAGCACCGAGACGACGCAAGCGTGTTATGGGCAGTGATGGCTTTCTCGAAGGCCAGCTTCTCGTCGCCATGCCCTTGATGTCGGACAAGCGCTTCGCCAAGTCGGTGATCTACATGCTGGCGCACTCCGACGAGGGCGCCATGGGCCTGATCATCAATCAGCAGGCGCCCAACATCAGCTTCCCCGAACTGATGAAGCAGCTCAGCCTCGCGCCCCAGGCCGAGGATGACGAGGCCGAGGTTGCCAGCGATATCCGCGTGCATATGGGCGGGCCCGTCGACACCCAGCGCGGATTTGTCCTGCACACGCCGGACTACTGCTCCGAGGATTCTACGCTGTCGATCGACCCGCGCATGTCGCTGACGGCCACCGTCGATATCCTGAAGGCCATGGCGGGTGGGCGGGGTCCCAACCGCGCCATCCTGGCGCTTGGCTACTCGGGCTGGTCGCCTGGGCAGCTCGAGAGCGAGATCCACGCGAACGGGTGGCTGCATTGCCCGGCCGATCCCGACATCGTCTTCCACCCGGATCTTGATACGAAGTACGAGCGTGCGCTGTCGCGCATCGGTATCGATCCCTCGCATCTCGTGAGCCAGGCCGGGCACGCCTGACTTCGAAGGCGGGCCGAGCATTCCAGCCAGTTTTCAATAAAAGGCTGTCTCAGCCCTTGCTGCCGTCGGCTGCGCGCGGAAACGGATCCGGATCGGGCGGCGGTGGCGGCGTGCTACGGCGTCCGGCAAGTTTCGCCAAGCTTTCAGCGACGCTCATCGGCAGGTTCTGATAGTCGCCATTTCCCTCCGCGGGACCTTTTGTCGGTGCGGCCGGCGGTGCCGTCGGCGGCGATGTCCGCACCGTCGTCACGGGCGGGCGCGGATGCGCAGTGGGCGGATCCGTCTGCACGCGTGACGGGTCCGCACTGGGGGGCTGGCCAAGTACGCGCGCAGCGGTGTTGACCGGTGCCAAGGGGGGGGGCGGCGGAGGCATTTGCGGCGCGCCTGTCGTTTCCCCCGGCAGCCGCGACTGGGTCTTCAATCCGCTCTGCTGGGGCAGCGGTGGGGCGCCCGGCGGGCCCGTTACGGGCCGCGTCGTCGGGACGGCGTCGCCCCCGACCATGGGCCAGCCGGCGAATGGCGTCATCTTCGCCGGGTCGGGCGGAACCGCGGGGGCCGACGAGGAGACGGGCAAGCTCATGCCGGCGCCGCCTGCGGGCGCGGGTGGCAGGGGCGGGGGGACGAAGCTCGGCGCCGGCGCGGGCGGCATGGCTACGGGTTGGCGCGGTGGCTCTGGCGCCCTAGGACGCGTGAAGCCCGTCTGCATGCCCATCGGCATCGGCGCCTGGGCCGGCATCGGCGATTTGGGCGGCGCGGTCTGCATCGGCTGGGCCTGGGTGACCACGGCCGGTGATCGCATCGGCATCGGGATCGGTGCGCCCGCAGGTGGCGTTCCGCCCTTTCCGTTCGTGTGAACGGGACGCGGGCCCGCCGGCGGCTGCGGCACGGGGACCTGGGAGGGTGCCGGTGCGGTGGCTTCCTCCTCCGCAGCTTCTTCGGTTTCGGCCGGGCGGAAACGATTGCGGAGCAGGCTCTTCTTGATGCGGCGCTCGGCCTTGCGGGCGACGCGCAGCAATTGCATCACATCGCGCTCGGCCATCGGCTCGCTGTAGTAGAAGCCCTGGCCGTACTCGCAGCCGATGGAGCGCAGGAAGCCGACGTCGTCTTCCGTCTCGACGCCTTCAGCGACGACCTTCTTGCCGAGTTCGTGGGAGAGGGCAACGATGGAGCGCAGGATTGTCGATCCGCCGCCGTCCTGGCCGCTCGCGGCGATGAACGACCTGTCGAGCTTGATGGTGTCGAAGGTGAACTGGTTCAGGTACGACAGCGAGGAATAGCCCGTGCCGAAATCGTCGAGCGCGATGCCGGCGCCGGCGTCGGCCAGCTGACGCAGGACGGTCGTCGCCTTCTCCGGGTTCTCCATCGCCAGCGACTCGGTGATTTCGAGCCGCAGCGAACCCTTCGGCAGTACGGCGCGCGCGAGGATGTGGCGCACCTCGTTGACGAGATCGGGCTTGAAGAGCTGCCGGCTCGAGACGTTGACGCTGACGAACACGGGATTGTCGGGCCGGGACAGTTCCGTCTGCCACTTGGCCGCTTCCTGCACGGCCTGGGCGAGAACGAAGGAGCCCAGCTTCTCGATGAGGTCGCTCTCTTCGGCGATCGGGATGAACTCGGACGGATTGAGCGTGCCGAGGCTCGGATGATCCCAGCGCACCAGCGCCTCGAAGCCCGCGAGCGTCTCCGTCGGCAGGTAGAAGATCGGCTGGTAGAGAAGCTTGAGCTGCTTCTTCTCGATGGCGCGGCGCAGATCCTGCTCGAGCTCGGGCCGGCCGCCCTTTTCGCTCTTCATCTCGTTGGAGAAGATCTCGATCCGGTCCGTTCCGCCGCGCTTGGCGCGGTACATGGCGATCTCGGCTTCGCGCAGAAGCTCGGCCGGATCGTCATCGGGGCCGTCGTAGATCGAGATGCCGATGGAGGCCGTCAGCACGACGTCCTGGCCCGCGATGTTGATCGGCGCGCGCAGCGTGCGGCGCACGGCTTCGGCGAGCATGGCGAGTTCGCGGGGATCGGACTGGTTGAGCAGCAGCAGGGCGAACTGGTCGCCGCCGACGCGGGCCAGCGTGTCCTGGGGCCCGAGATTGCGGGCGAGCCGGCGCGCCACCGTGAGCAGCAGGCTGTCGCCGACGACGAGACCGAAGGCGGCGTTGGCGTTCTTGAAACGGTCGATGTCGACGAACAGGAGGGCCGGGCGCACGAGAGGTTCGAGCGTCGCGCGCTTGGCCGCGATCGCCAGCCGATCGAGGAACAGCTCTCGGTTGGGCAGGCCCGTCAGGCTGTCGTTGACCGCGTCCTGCATCAGGCGCTCCTGCGCCCGCTTGGTATCGGTGATGTCGCGCATCAGGCCGATGCAGCGAAGGTTGCGGTGATCGCTCGTCGGGATGCTCGCCGCCTCGAGCTCGAACCAGTGGTAGGAATTGTCGGTGTGGCGCAGGCGGAACTCGATGTGGATCTCGCCGCCGGAGCGTTCCTTCACTGAGCCGAGCAGCAGCTTGAAGCGCTCCCGGTCGGCCGGATGCATGTGCTTGCCGAAGTCGTCGGCCTTCCCGGACAGCCTGCCCGTTTCGAGGCCCAGCATCGCCTCAACGACGGGACTGACGTTGATCTCGTCGCGGCGCGCATTCCATTCCCAGACCGCGGCACCGGCGCCCTCGATGGCGAGCGATCGCACCTGACTTTCGCCCGGTTGCGTGCCGTACATGGGTTCGATCGAGCGGAAAGCGTACTGGGTGACCGTGAAGCCGATCAGCACCACGATCATGACCAAGCCGGCAGTGAGGCCGAAGGTCATCACGTCGCCGCCGAGGCGGCCGGTGAAGATCATCGCCGCACCGAACAGCCAGACGAGCAGCAAGGTCCACGTGGGGATCAGCGAGAGCGCACGATCCTGGCCAGCCAGTGCGAGGAATACAGTCAGCGCGGCACCGCCGCCAGCGATGGCGACCACCGAAAGCCGCGCGAACGTCGCCGCGAGCCGGGGATCGAGGAAGGCCACCGCGATCAGGGAAAGCTGCGCCACCACCCACATGGCGAGCAGCATGCGCAAGAAGCTGTTCCACGCGTTGAGGCGGAGGAAGGTGATGGTGAAGAGCAGGAGGCACGCCGCCATCGTCGCTTCGGCGGCCGCGCGATACTGCGCGTTCTCCTCCGGCTTGATGTTGAAGAGCTTGTGCCAGAAGCCGAAGTCGACGCAGAGGTAGGCCAGTACCGCCCAGGTGAAGACGGCGGCGGCCGGGAAGATCGCCTTGTGATTGGCCGCAAAGACGGCCGTCAGGAAGATCGCCAGCAGGCCCGTGATGCCGAGCATGATGCCGTTGAACAGCTGGCGATCGCGGCTCTTTTGCTCGTATTCGATCGACTTCCACAGAGCCAGGCGCGTGAAGTGCTCCGACGACATCTCGGCGACGAACGTCACCGTCTGTCCGGGTTCGAGCGTCAGGCGGAACACGTCGGCGCGGTCGTTCTTGATGCGCTCGGGCACGAAGCCCACCGACGGCGTGACGGCTTCCACGCGCCGGGCATCGAGATCGGGCCAGACGATGCCGGAGCCCACGGTGTTGTAACGATCGGCGGCCAGCCAGCGCTCCAGCGGTTTGTCGGTCGTGTTGGTGAGCGCGAAGACGAACCAGCTCGGGTTCGTCCCGGATGTTTGCGCGCGGACGGACATGCGGCCCGATACGCCATCGGCGCCTGGCGCCGTCTCGATCTGGAGGACATCGCCGCGCCCGTCATGGGCCTCGCCCAGGGCCGTGATCTCGATACGGTCGAGATCGTTGTTGACCTGAATGGCCTTCAGCGCATGGGCGCTGGGCGCAGCTGCCAAGCTGAACAGCAAAGCGAGCGCGAAGAGAGCCAAGCGAACGAACCCGGCGCCTTGCGGCGCGGGCTGTGTCCCGCCGGCATATGCCTCCCCTTGCACTCTTCTCAACCCCTTCAAGGATCGTCAGAAAGTCGCGCGTAAAGGTCGTGGTCCTGCCACACACCGTCGATCTTCAAGAGCTTGCGCGCCATGCCCTCGCGCCTGAACCCTGCCTTCTCGAGTACGCGCGCACTCGCTGCATTGCTTGGCATGCAGGCAGCTTCAAGGCGATGCAACCCCAGGTTTGAAAAAGAATGTCCTGCCAGCGCGCAGACGGCATCCGTCATGAACCCCTTGTTGGTGTGGGGCAGACCGATCCAATACCCAACCGCCGCCGACTGCGATACCCCCCGGCGCACGTTGCTCAGAGTTATGCTCCCAAGCAACGTCCCTTCCGCCTTGTGCACGACAAAAAAGGCATATCCCTGGTCGTCGCGGGCCTCGCGCTGATATTGCCGGATGCGGCGGCGGAAGGCTGGTCGTGACAGCTCGTCCCGCGACCATGCCGGTTCCCACAGGGCGAGATGCATGCGGCTGAGGGCCCTGAGCTGGGCCCAGGCCCCGTAATCGCCCATGGCAGGCGGGCGCAGGACCACGGCGTTGCCGCGGATCTCGCTGTCGGGGTCGGGGCCGGTGAGCCTCAGGAATGCCATAGCAACCCAGGCTTTACGGCGTCCTCCCGCGCGGCTCCGGAGCGCGGCGGCGACGGCAAACGCCGTTCAGGCGGCCTTCTGGGCGGCTTGGGCGGCATAGGCCCCACTGCTCTCTCCCGTGCCAACCACGGCGACCGACGCCATCCCCGCAACGAGCTTCTCCGCGAAACTACGCACAGCTTCGGCGTCCACCGCCTCGATCCGCTCGACCAATTCCGGCGTGTCGACGAGACGCCCAAACAGAAGCAACTGACGTGCCATCTGCTCCGCGCGGGCGCCAGAGCTTTCCAGCCCCATCAGCAGGCCGGCCTTGATCTGCGCCTTCGAGCGGGCGACTTCCGCCTCGGAGGGGCGCGAGGCGGCGGCCTTGGCGAACTCCTCGTTGACGACGCCGATCAGTTCACCCAGCGCGTCGTGGCCGGTAGCGGCGTGAATGCCGAAGAGGCCGGCGTCGGCCAGCGCCCACATGCTTGAATAGATCGCGTAACAGAGCCCGCGCTTCTCGCGCACCTCCTGGAACAGGCGCGAGGACATGCCGCCGCCGAACAAACCGGAGAACACCTGGCCCGTGTAATAATCGGTCGTGCGGTAGGAGGGGCCAGAGAAACCCATCACCAGATGGCTCTGCTCGAACACCTTGTCCGACATGCGCGGGCCACCGACGTAGCGTGCGGGCTCGTAGCCGCCGTCGGCGCCGGCCGACAGGCTGCCGAACAGCGCCTGGGACTGGCGCACGATCGCGTCGTGGCTGAGGTTGCCCGCGGCGGACAGCACCATGCGGCCGCCCGTGTAATGCTGCTTCAGGAAACTGCGCAGGTCGTCGGCCGTGAAGCTCTTGACGCTCTCCGCGGTGCCGAGGATCGGACGGCCGATCGATTGCGAGGGGAACGCGGCTTCCTGCACGAGTTCGTAGGCGATCTCCTCGGGGCTGTCGCGGGTACCCGCGATCTCCTGCAGGATGACCTCGCGTTCGCGCTCGAGTTCGTCCTGCGCGTAGAGCGGGGCCTGCAGGATGTCGGCCAGGATATCGAGGGCGAGCGGCACGTCGTCCTTCAGGATGCGGGCGTAGTAGGCCGTGGTCTCGAGGCTGGTCGCCGCATTCAGCTCGCCGCCGACGGCTTCGATCTCCTCCGCGATCCCCATCGCCGTGCGCCGGTTGGTACCCTTGAAGGCCATGTGCTCCAGGAGGTGCGAGATGCCGTGTTGCGATGCCGTTTCGTGCCGTGCGCCCGCGTGCACCCAGATGCCCAGCGACACGGTTTCGACGTGCGGCATGTGGTGCGTCGCGATCCTGAGGCCGTTGTTCAGGGTCGAGATGTTGGTGAGGCTGTCGCTCATGTCGGGGTCAGCCTCGCACGGCGGTCGCGCGGTCGGCGACGAAGCCCTTCACGGCGGCGAGATCGTTGGGCAATACCGAAATCCTTTCCTTGTCCGTCAGCAGCGCGTGCAGTCGCGGCGGCAGCGGCGGGCGCTCGCCGACGATGGCTTCCACGGCGTCCGGGAATTTTGCTGGATGGGCCGTCGCGAGGACGACGCGCGGTGTTCGACCGGCGGGAAGCGTCTTTTCAGCTGCGACGACGCCACAGGCGGTGTGCGGGTCGAGGAGATAGCCACTCTGCTCGCGCACCCGGCGCACGGTTGCCGCCACTTCCGCCTGGCTCGCACTGGCAGCGGCAAAATCCCGCTGCATGCGCGCCTGCACCTTCTCGCCCAGCCGGAACTGGCCGGATTGCTGCAACTCGCCCATTCGTCCGCGCACCCACGTCGCGTCGCGATCCGAGGCCTCATAGAGATAGCGCTCGAAGTTCGAGGAGATCTGGATGTCCATCGACGGCGAGTTGGTCGCCGAAACGCCTTTCACCTCGTAGGCGCCGTCGGCATGCGCGCGGCGCAGGATATCGTTGTCGTTGGTGGCGATGGCGAGCGTTTCGACCGGAAGCCCCATCGTGCGCGCGACGAAGCCTGCGAAGATGTCGCCGAAATTGCCCGTCGGCACGGCGAACGACACAGGCCGATACGGCGCGCCCAAGGCCGTCGCCGCGACGAGGTAGTAGCTGATCTGGGCGACGATGCGGGCCCAATTGATCGAGTTGACGCCGGCGAGGCACACGCGGTCGCGGAAGGCGAGGTCGTTGAACATCGCCTTCACGAGGGCCTGGCAGTCGTCGAACGTGCCGTCGACGGCGACGGCGTGCACGTTGCTCTCACGCGCCGTCGTCATCATGCGGCGCTGGACGTCTGACACGCGACCGTCGGGAAAGAGGATGATGCAGTCGACGCGGGACGAGCCCCGGAAGGCCTCGATGGCCGCGCCGCCTGTGTCGCCCGACGTCGCGCCGACGATGGTCGCACGCTCTCCGCGGCGGGTCAGCACCTCGTCCATCAGGCGGGCCAGCAACTGCATGGCCACGTCCTTGAAGGCGAGTGTCGGCCCATGGAAGAGCTCGAGCACCCAGAGATTGCGATCGATCTCGACGAGTGGCGTCGTCGCCGGATGACCGAAGCGGGCATAGGCCGCCTCTGCGAGCTTCAGGATCTCCTTGCGCGCAAGGCCTTTAGGTCCGGCAAACCGGGCGACGGTATCAGCCGCGACCTCGGCAAAGGACTGACCCGGGACCGCTTCGAGTTCGCTCTTGGACAGGGTCGGCCACGTCTTCGGCAGGTAGAGGCCGCCGTCACGGGCGAGCCCCGCCAGCAGCGCGTCCTCGAACCCGAGTTCGGGCGCCTCTCCGCGCGTCGAGATGTAGGTGATCGGCGACAAGTTTGGCCACGCTTTCAAATGGGATGAGACGGGTAGAGTAGGTGCGGCAGGCTGCCAGAACAAGGTCGGATCGGCGCCTTGCCACCAGGACCGTCCGGAACGCGAAGCGCCAGCCTAAGATCCTAAGCTTTCTCGATTTTTGGCTCCCGCAGACGGCCGACTGCGAACGCAACGAAGACGCCGACGAGCGTTGCGGCTAAGCCGTACCACGTGAAAGCATACTCCAGATGGCGGTTGGGGATCTGGAGCCGTGTCACGCCGCCTTTCGGAAGCCCACCGGCCGGGGTTTCGCTGGCGTCGGCATCGATCACGACCCGGAGCGGCTTCATCGGCTGGCCGGGGAAGGCCGAAGCGGTGAGGCCGGCCGTGTCCGCCCAATGCCAGATGTTGCGGGCGACATCGTTGGCCGGCGTGAATGCCGCGGTATGGGGTTGGCGCAGCAAGCCGGTGACCGTGACCTCGCCTTCGACCTCGCCCTCCTTGCGCGTTGCGGGATCCTTGCGGGCGTCCGGCACGAAGCCGCGATTGATCCAGACGACCGTCTCCGGGGAGATCAGCAGAGGTGTCAGGACGTGCCAGCCGAGGCCCGATCGTTCCGGGGCGTAAAGATAGCGCTCCTTGTCGTTCAGGTAGCGCCCCCGGATCTTGACGTGGGTGTATTCGAGGTCGCTGTCCTCGTGCGTCGCGGTGAGGAGGTTGACGAGGTCCACGGGCGGCGCGTCCACGCGGGTCTCGATCTTTGCGATGATGCTTTCCTTCCAGGCTTTCCGCTTGAGCTGCCAGGTGCCGAGGCCGAGCAGAACGCCAAGCCCGATGAGGGCCAGGAGTGATGGCCAAAGGAGACGCGCGTTGCTCAGGCGGTGCAGCATGCAGGGACGCGAAAGGAGCCTAGGGAAAAGAGCGGGTCATTGCGTGAGCGTGAGGCGGCCTTCCTCGGCCTTGTGCTTGAACTGGAGGGCGATCAGCGTCGCCTTCAGGACCCGCAGCAGGAAGAAGGCCAGGACGGGCGTCAGGACGCCCCAGAGCAGGACGTGGACCCAGACCGGCGGGCCGACGCGGAATTCGAGCCACAAGGCACCGCCAAGGATAACGAAGCCCAGGATGAAGATCGCGAACACCGCCGGGCCGTCGCCGGGGTCTGCCGCCGCGTAGCTCTGGCCGCAGACGTCGCAGGCCTCACGCAGGCCCAGCCCACCGCGGAACAGCTTGCCCTTGCCGCACTTCGGGCAGCGCGCGGTGATCCCGGCGATGTACGGAGAAACGGACGGCGCCTCAGGCTCTTGCTGCGTTTCCATGGACGCCTCTCCGTGCACGCCGACGCCTCGAATTCACGAACCCTGCAAAGGCGAAGGGCGGCCTTGCCAAGCCGCCCCCCCGAAATCGCGAAGCTGTCACCTCGCTCAGTGCGGTGCCGGGGTGCCGGCGAACCACACGTAAATGCACAGGAACAGGAACAGCCAGACCACGTCGACGAAGTGCCAGTACCAGGCGGCAGCTTCGAAGCCGAAATGCTGCTTCGGTGTGAAGTGACCGGCGAGCGCCCGGAACAGGCAGACCGTCAGGAAGATCGTGCCGATGATCACGTGCGCGCCATGGAAGCCCGTCGCCATGAAGAACACGCCGCCGTAGAGGTTGCCGCCGAAGGAGAAGCCGGCGTGCATGTACTCGAAGGCCTGGCAGGCGGTGAAGATCGCGCCCAGCACGATGGTGAGCGTCAGGCCCCACACGAGGCCCTTGCGATCGTTCTCGAGCAGCGCGTGGTGCGCCCACGTGACCGTCGTGCCCGACGTCAGCAGGATCAGCGTGTTGACGAGAGGCAGGCCCCAGGGATCGAACGTGCCGTGGAAGGCTTCGTTCGGGATCGGCGGCCACTTGCCACCGGTTATGGTGTTGCGATCCACCATGCCGATTACCTCCTTGCCGGCCTCGACCACGCCGTTGTTGGTGATGTCGAGGCTGTGCACGGCGCCGGGGAACAGGGCGGCGTCGAAGAAGGCCCAGAACCAGGCGACGAAGAACATCACTTCCGAGGCGATGAACAGCAGCATGCCGTAACGCAGGTGGAGCTGCACGACGGGGGTGTGATCGCCGGCGTGGGCCTCGCGAATGACGTCGCGCCACCACATGAACATGGTGAGCAGGATCAGGCCGATGCCGATGTAGAAAAGGGTCGGCCCCTTGAGGCCAAACAGCCCTTCGCCGCCGCCCTTCGAGCGCATCCAGACGATGAGCCCAACGGCCCAGACGAAGGCCGAGACCGAGCCGAGCGCCGGCCACGGGCTCGGATTGACGAGATGGTAGTCATGATGTTTGGCGTGCGTATCGGCCATTGTCCGAAGCTCCTGCTCCCTCAGTCCCCTGTTGCCGGCGGGGCCGGCGCTTGTTTCAAACCCGTTTTGCGCTCAACCCGTCTTTCCATCGCGCTTCTCGGCCACGGAGGGCTTCGGCGCGACGGGATAGAACGTGTACGAGAGCGTGATGTGCGTGGTGCCGCGGGCGTCCTTGTCGTTCACGATCGCCGGATCGACGAAGAAGCTGACGGGCATTTCGATGGATTGGCCCGGCGCCAGCGTCTGCTCCTGGAAGCAGAAGCACTCGAGCTTGTTGAAGAACGGGGCCGACTGTTCGGGGAAGACGTTGAACGTCGCGGAGCCGGTGATGGTGTGATCGGAGGTATTCGTCGCGCGATAGAAGGCGAGCGTCGTTTCGCCGAGCTTCACGTCGACCTTGCCCTCGACGGGCTCGAAGCGCCAGGGCATGCCGGGGCCAACGTTGGCGTCGAAGCGCACGTTGATGACGCGGTCGAGCACCTTGTCGGCCGGCTTCGATGCGATGCGCGGCGTGCCGTCGAAGCCCGTTGCGTTGCAGAACATGCGATAGAGCGGCACGGCGGCGTAGGACGCACCGACCATGGCGACGACGACGGCGCCGCACCAGACCGCCGTGCGGCGGTGGCTCCTCGACAGGGCCGACGATGTGCCGTTCTCGCTCATTCCAACCTGCGTTTCATGCCGCGCCATAAAGCTATAGCGGGCGATTGAACACGTTACCGCCGAGCCGCACGATGGTTGCGACGTAGAACATCACCACCATCGCACCCAGGGCCAGCGCGATCGCGATCGATCGCATCCGGCGCCGCCGCTCGAGCTCCTTCTGATCGTCCTCCTCGGTCACACGCGCCATCACCAGCCGAGCAGGCGATGCGCCGAATGCTCGGCCAGAAGCGCTGCGAAGAGGGCAAACAGATAGAAGATCGAGAAGGCGAAAAGGCGCTTGGCGGCGCGGTCGCCCTCGCGGCCATCGCGAATGCGCCAGACGTTGAAAGCCAGCGCCAGGAAGATGGCGCCCAGAACCACCGAGGTCACGGCATAGGCGATGCCGCCGAGGCCGATCGCCGCCGGCACGACGCCGAGCGGGGTCAGCAGCAGCGAATAGAACAGGATCTGGCGGCGGGTCTCGTCGGGACCGGCGACGACGGGCAGCATCGGCACGCCCACGCGCTCGTAGTCACGTGCGCGGTACAGGGCGAGGGCCCAGAAGTGCGGCGGCGTCCACATGAAGATGATGAGGAACAGCAGGACGCTTTCGACGCTGACCGAGCCCGTCACCGCGGCCCAGCCGATCATGGGAGGAAACGCGCCCGCGGCGCCGCCGATGACGATGTTCTGCGGCGTCCGGCGCTTCAGCCACATCGTATAGACCAGCATGTAGAAGCCGATCGTGAGGGCGAGGAGCGCGCCGGCCGTCCAGTCGACGAGCAGGCCGAGGGTGAAGACGGAGCCGAACGAGAGCACCATGCCGAAGGTCAGCGCTTCGTCCGGCGTCACGCGCCCGCGCGGGATGGGACGCGCGGCGGTGCGCTGCATGCGGGCGTCGATATCGGCGTCGTACCACATGTTGAGCGCGCCCGAGGCGCCAGCGCCGACCGCGATGCAAAGGAGTGCGATAACGGCGAGCGCGGGATGCAGCGATCCCGGCGCCACGACCATGCCGACGAACGCCGTGAACACGACGAGCGACATCACCCGCGGCTTCATCAGCGCGAAATAGTCGCCGATGCTGCCGCCAGCGAGTGGCTGAACGCGAAGCGCGGAGCTTTCCAGTCTCAGCTCAGCCATGCGACGCCTGGACCTTCCGTCTTTCCAGTCAAGAATGAGCGGGGCGCCTCGTCGAGGCGCCCCGGCGGTTCAGTGCGCGCCGGTGTCCTTGATGACGGGCAGCGTCTCGTAGGAGTGGAACGCCGGCGGCGAGGGCAGCGTCCATTCCAAGGTCGTCGCGCCTTCGCCCCAGGGGTTGTTGGCGGCTTTCACCTTGGCCACGAAGTAGGCGTAGATCATGCTGACGATGAACAGGAGCGTCGCCACGGCGGTGATGTAGGAGCCGACCGACGACCACCAGTTCCAGTAGGCAAACGCGTCCGGGTAGTCGACATAGCGGCGGGGCATGCCGGCGAGACCCAGGAAGTGCTGCGGGAAGAACAGGATGTTGGCGCCGATGAAGGTGAGCCAGAAGTGCAGCTTGCCGAGCGCCTCGTTGTACATGTAGCCCGACATCTTCGGGAACCAGTAGTACCAGCCCGCAAAGATGGCGAACACGGCGCCGAGCGACAGCACGTAGTGGAAGTGCGCCACGACGTAGTAGGTGTCATGGAAGGCGCGGTCGACGCCCGCGTTGGCCAGCATCACGCCCGTCACGCCGCCGACGGTGAACAGGAAAATGAAGCCGAGGGCCCAGATCATGGGCACGCGGAACTGGATCGAGCCGCCCCACATGGTGGCGATCCAGGAGAAGATCTTCACGCCCGTCGGCACCGCGATGACCATGGTGGCGAACACGAAGTAGGCCTGCGTGTCGACGCCCATGCCCGACGTGTACATGTGGTGGGCCCACACGATGAAGCCGATGAAGCCGATCGCGACCATGGCGTAGGCCATGCCGAGGTAGCCGAACACGGGCTTGCGGGAGAACGTCGAGACGATGTGGCTGATGATGCCGAAGCCCGGCAGGATGAGGATGTACACCTCGGGGTGACCGAAGAACCAGAACAGGTGCTGGTAAAGCAGCGGATCACCGCCCGTCGCCGGATTGAAGAACGACGTGCCGAAGTTGCGGTCCGTCAGCAGCATGGTGATCGCACCGGCGAGCACGGGCAGCGACAAGAGCAGCAGGAACGCCGTGATCAGCACGCTCCAGACGAACAGCGGCATCTTGTGCAGCGTCATGCCCGGGGCGCGCATGTTGAAGATGGTCGTGATGAAGTTCACGGCGCCGAGGATCGAGGACGCACCAGCGACGTGCAGCGAGAGGATCGCGAAATCCATCGCCGGCCCGGGATGCCCCAGCGTCGACAGCGGCGCATAGACCGTCCAGCCAGCGCCGACACCGGACATGCCGGCCGGGCCTTCGACGAACATCGACATGAGCAGCAGGGCGAGCGAAGCCGGCAGCAGCCAGAACGAGATGTTGTTCATGCGCGGGAACGCCATGTCCGGCGCGCCGATCATGAGGGGCACGAACCAGTTGCCGAAGCCGCCGATCATGGCCGGCATGACCATGAAGAACACCATGATCAGGCCGTGGCCGGTCACGTAGACGTTGAACATGTGGCCGTTGGCGAAATACTGGAGGCCCGGCTCCTGCAACTCCATGCGCATCATCACGGAGAGGAAACCGCCAATCAATCCGGCCACGATCGCGAACAGCAGGTACATCGTGCCGATGTCCTTGTGGTTCGTCGAAAACAGCCAGCGGGTCACCCCGGTCGGCGTGTGATCGTGGTCGTGCGCGTCGTCAGCGTGCGCTTTGCTTGCCATTTTGGTTCAGCCTTGCTCACTCGTTTCAGTGCGTGCCGTGAGGCACGTGCAGGTGCAGTCGGTCAGCCCAGTCGCGGAGCCGTCACTTGTTGACGATCGCTCCGCTCTCGGCGGTCTTCATGGCGCCGTCGAGCTCGATGGCGGCCGATTTGATGATGTCCTTGGCCTTCTTGCGGTCACGCGCCTTCAGGGCCGCGACCCAGTCGTTGTAGACCTGCTCTTTGACGACACGGACGGCGATCGGCATGAACGCATGGTCCTTGCCGCACAGCTCGGAGCACTGGCCGAAGAAGATGCCTTCCTTCAACGGCTTGAACCAGGTGGCGGTGATACGGCCCGGCACCGCGTCGACCTTCGAGGCGAACGACGGGATGGTCCAGTTGTGGATGACGTCGGAAGACGTGACGAGCACGTGCACGACCTTGTTCACCGGCACGACGATCTCGTTGTCGACGGCGAGGTTGCGGGGCACCTGGTTGGCCGGCATGCCCGCCTTGATCACCTCGGCGCGCTCGGAATCCTGCAGCATCACGGAATCGATCGTGATCTTCTGGTCGGGATATTCGTGCGTCCAGTTCCAGGTGTGGGCGGTTGCCTTGATGACCACGTCCGGCGGCGGATAGGTGTACTGATTGTAAAGCAGCCGGAAAGAGGGAATGGCGATCGCCACCAGGATCAGCACCGGTACGACCGTCCAGATGATCTCGATCGTGGTGTTGTGCGAGGTCTTGGAGGGGACCGGGTTCCGCTTCTCGCTGAAGCGCCACATCGTGTAGATCATGAGGCCCAGAACGAAGAGCGTGATGACGACGATGATCGCCGTCACGTAGTCATGGAACCAGTGGACCTGCTCGGCGATCGGGGTCGCGGCGTCCTGGAATTTCATTTGTTTCGGAGAGGGTTGCCCCATCCCCGCGAAGCTCGCCCCGGCGAATGCGGACACACCCGCAAGAGCGGCCATCGCCGCCGCCGTCCCCTTGATCATGCCGATACCCGGCCTCATGACCATCGCGATCGCTCCTTGGTTTACGGGGGAAACCGACGTCGCAAGCGCCGCCCGCGGCGGTCCCCGTAGGGCGCGCAGCGCCCATAGTGTTGATTTTCTCTACGAACTTGCCTTCAGCCCCGCGGGCCTGGCCCTCTTTCGCCTCGCCGTCGGGAACGAGTCGCGCCGGAGCATTTCCCGCGCGATCACCAAACACAATGGGCGGAAGCTTCTCAAGGGGAACTCTAGTGCGGCATTTGCACGCGCAAATCTTTCTGATGTCGTCGTGGGTTAGGCGTCACCGAGACGCAGGTGCGGCGAGCCCCTACGAAGCCGACGCGCAAGTCCCTTGCGCGGCTCCCAAATTTGGCCGAATTCGTACCGCCACGAAGCGCCGTTCGTCGCACCGTCGATGTGCGCGGGCGTGCGGTGGAGAGCTGCGATGTGTCTCTCCCCGATTTGATCTCCGTCAAGGTTCGGGAAGGTTTCGGTTTGACGCGGCGCACAATCAGCATACCGAAAGCCGGGCGATTTCTCGTGCGTTCTGCAGGTAGCGGATTTTCGTACATGCCAGCGGTGCTGGCCGTGGCGATCTCATGTTCGCTGGCGATGCCTGCCCGGGCGCAGATGCCGCAGTCGCCGGAGGGCGGCACCGTGAAGGCGCAGCACGGGGACTGGCAGGTCGTGTGCCGGCCGCCGCCGCCCGGAGCCAAGAACGAGATCTGCGGCGTGGTGCAGCGGGTCACGGCCGAGGATCACGCCAACATCGGGCTCGGCGTCTATTTCCAGCGCTTCTCTGACGGCAAGAAGGTTCTGCGCGTGTTCGCCCCGCTCGGCGTGCTTCTGCCGCGCGGTCTCGGCCTCTCGATCGACGGCAAGAACGTCGGTCCGGTTCCGTTCGTGCGCTGTAGCATGTACGGCTGCTACGCGCAGATCGCGCTCGAGGACAAACTTATCGATCAGCTCAAGGGCGGCAAGCAGGCCGTCTTCATCATCTATCAGACCGAGGAAGCGGGAATCGGCATTCCCGTCTCGCTCGCCGGCTTCGGACAGGCGATCTCCGCGTTGAACTGACCTGCCGGCTGCTAATTCCGCCACTTTGTGCCGTTAAGCATAAGGGACGCGGGGGCTGCAGCTCGAATGGGTTTGCATCGCGCATGAGTTCCACGATCACCGACACGCTTCCTCCTGCACTCTCGACGGTGGAAGCTATCGGCGAGGCTTCAGATCCGGTTGCGCGTCGCAAGCGACGGATCGAAAGTTTTCATCCGGCATGGCAGCGGCAAGTCGCTGCGATTACGGCCGGCAATCCCGAAATCGAGGATCTCGCGGACAGTTTTCCCGCGCTGCTGTTCGCGCTGGTTTCCGACTACGGCGCGCCCGCGGCCCGCGATGCGGCCCTTGCCATTGTTGCTTCGGGCGCTCCATTGAAGCACGCGTCCGACGCGCTGGCCTTACCGTTCTGGCTGCGCCGTCTGCCTGCACTGGCGTTCGAGCGACGGCTTCCCGCGTTGCCCATGGATGCCGAGTTCGGCCTGCGGATCGCGAGCTTCGTACCGCGGCGCAGTTGCGAGGCCGTGGCCTGGCTCGGCGCGCTCAGCAGTGCCGTCACGGCCGCCGGCCCTCAGTACGCGCTGTGGTTCACGCGCGCGGTCAAGCCGGCCTTCATGAGCGAGGAAAGCCTTCTCATGATGGGAGCATGGGCCTGGTTCAGCCAGCACCCTGAAACCGAGGGTTTCAAGCTTCTGCGCCGGGGGTGGAGCACGGACATTAGTGCGCGGCGCGCCCTGGACGAGTTCAACGTGTGGCGGCGACGCCTGCGGCTCGTCGACGTTCTGGGCTTCGGCCTCGTGGATTGCTGGCTGCAACCCGGCACGGCGGCGGGGCTTTCATTCGTTCCGCTCAAGACGGTCGCCGATTTCCTGCATGAAAGCGAGTGCATGGAAAACTGCCTTGACCAGTTTGCCGATCAGCTCCGTACCGGGCGTAACGTCGTGTTCTCGATCCGGCGCGGCGAGCGGCACGTGGCGTGCGTCGAAATCGGCGTGCACGATGAAGAATGCTCGATGCCGAATATCGTGCAGCTAAGAGCGTACCGAAACCGCCGGGCTGGTCCTGATGTCTGGCAGGCGACCTACGCGTGGCTCGGAAGCCAGAAGCTGGCGCAGCGCACCTTGAGGCCACGCCGTGTGCAATCTGCACAAAGATCACTCGCACGGCAGCAACTCTGGCAACCCTATCTCGAGACCATCGCCGGCTCCGACCTCGAGCCCAAGCTTCGCGCTCTGCTTCTCCTGCCGGCCAAGAAGGGCAGGCTGCGGCGCGACACTGCGGGAGCGGAGCTTCAGGGTAAACCGGCCCCGAGGCGAGTGCGCACACTGCCAATCGGTCAGCAGGTTTCGGCTGCTTCCCGCGGCAAGACCCGTGCGGATTGATGCTTAATCGCGTGGCCTCGTTGCATCGGGCCCTGCACCTGTGGCGCTGGAGCCCTTGCGTGGCAAGGAAAATGCAGCGCATCATCACAATGCAGGGAACAAAGTACGGGGGACAAGATGGCTGAGTTTGTCGCGCAGGCGCTTGTCGAGACGAAAACGACCGAGCGCAATCGTGTGCAGCTGACGTTTGCCGATGCCCGCGGGGTCAAGCAGACCGTCACGCTTCCCATGCGGCTCGCTGCGGATCTGGTGCCGGTTCTCGCGGCGATCTCCGATGCTGCGACCCAGGCTGGGCCGCGCTTCACGCGCAGCCCGAAGGCGCTCGCCGTGGGCCGTGCCGAGCACGAGCGCCTCGTGCTCCTGAAATTCGACGACGATCCGCCGTATGCGCTCGAGCCGGATCGGGCCGAAGACCTCTGGCGCGAGGTGCGCGAAGAGGCCGAGTTCGTCGCCTCGATGAAGGCGCCGGCGATCCAGTAGAGCAATCGGCATGCCGCGGGGAGCACTCCCGCGTTTCCCCGTCCGCGTGCGGCGTGCAACGCCCGGGTGTTCTGCCCAGCGCGCCACGAATTTCGTCGGGACAAATCCATCGCACCCTTTATATTGGGTGCATGCTCGGCTCTGGTTCAAAGGTTCGCGTACGCGTCGGCAAGACGACCGACTCCAAGGTGCTTTCGCGCATCTTCAAGGAGTCGTGGTCTCTGGCCTACAACGGCATCCTGCCCCACGCGCATCTTGACAGCCTCGCCAAGCAGCGCTCGCCCGAGTGGTGGCGCCGCCTCATCAAGGGCGAGGATGGCGGCTTGCTCGTTCTGGAGCTCGACGGCACGGTCGCAGGCTACGCGACGCTCGGTCCGGCGCGGCAGGGCGGCCCTCAGCAGGGCGAGATCTTCGAACTCTACCTCGATCCGATCTACCAGGGCCTGGGCCTCGGGGAGCATCTTTTCGAGGGATGCCGCGCCAAGCTGGACGAACGCGGACTCGCCGGCCTCGTGGTCTGGGCGCTGCTCGACAACACGCCGGCGTGCGATTTCTACTGGCGCCGCGGCGGCCGGCCGATCAAGAGCACGTTCACGCGCATCGGCGGGGCGCGCCTGGAGAAGGTCGCGTTCGCCTGGGGGTGACGCCCGCGTTCACCGTTCCGGCAGCAAAACCGGTGGTGCGTTTCCGGCTTCCAGAAGTTTGTCGCTGTCGTCCTTGAGGTCGACGCCAGACAGCTCGCGCCGCAGAGCTTCCCGCACGATCCAGGCGAGCTTGAAGGCGGCCGGATCGTATGCCAGTCCCTCGCGCCGGATATTGGAGATGCAGTTGCGTTCGGCGTCGGTTCGTCCGGTTTGCGGCGCGTAGGTGAAGTAGACGCCCAGGCTGTCGGGCGAGGAAAGACCGGGGCGCTCGCCGATCAGCATGGCGACCGCGCGCGCGCCGAGCAGGGCCCCGATCTCATCGCCGAGGGCGACGCGCGCGCCGAGCGCGATCACGGGCGTTGCCAGGTTGAGCTGCAGGGCGTCGAGCCTGGGTTTCAGGGCGCTGAGAAGTGAGACCGCGTGTTCGTTCACGGCGCGTGCGGACAAGCCATCCCCGATCACGATTGCAAGATCCGCCCCGTCTGTCCTAGCCGATCGAAGCATTTGGCGGCCGGGCTCCGCGAGTTGGCGCCCGAGGTCTGGCCGGCGCAAATAGAGAGAGCGATCCACGGCCTGGCTTTCGACGACGAGGGCCGGCCCGAACACCTCCTCGACGCCCTTCTTAAGCTCCTCAAGTGCAAGCGGCGCGTGGACGGCGTCACGCGCTTGGGCATGTGCGAGCGAGAAGCGCAGGACTTCGCCCGTCGGCAGCGAAGCCCCCGCGCGTCCCAGCGCGATCCGCGCCGGCGTCCGCTCCGAAAGGGTGCGCCAGGGATCGCGCAAATCGGTCACGGCGCCGCTCCCGCGTAGGCAAGGAGTTGGTGATCCGCGCGCGGCGGACGCAACTTGCCTCGTGCATCGGTGATGCCGGCGTCCTGCAGCCAGGCCTCGAACTCCGGCGCGCGTTTCAGGCCGAACGCCTCGCGCACGTAAAGGGCATCATGAAAGGATGTGGACTGGTAGTTGAGCATCACATCGTCGGCGCCGGGTACGCCCATGATGTAGGTGACGCCCGCAGCGGCGAGCATGGTCAGCAGCGTGTCCATGTCGTCCTGATCGGCTTCGGCATGGTTCGTGTAACAAACGTCCACGCCGAGCGGCACGCCCATCAGCTTGCCGCAGAAGTGGTCCTCGAGCCCTGCGCGAATGATCTCCTTGCCGTCGTAGAGATACTCGGGTCCGATGAAGCCGACGACGGAGTTGACGAGCAGCGGAGAGAAAGCGCGTGCCACGGCGTAGGCGCGCGCTTCAAGCGTCTGCTGGTCGACGCCGTGATGGGCGTTGGCGGAGAGGGCCGAGCCCTGTCCGGTCTCGAAGTACATGACGTTGTCGCCGACGGTGCCGCGTTTCTGCGACCGGGCCGCGTCGTTGGCCTCCTTCAGCATGTCGAGCGTGACGCCGAAGGACGCGTTGGCGGCTTGCGTCCCGGCAATCGACTGGAAGACGAGATCTACGGGTACCCCTTCCCCGATGAGGCCCAGCGTCGTCGACACGT
This sequence comes from Hyphomicrobiales bacterium, assembly GCA_003963125.1. Taxonomy (GTDB): domain Bacteria; phylum Pseudomonadota; class Alphaproteobacteria; order Rhizobiales; family Hyphomicrobiaceae; genus AWTP1-13. The sequence continues at coordinate 13,839 of RXJK01000038.1, read as the reverse complement.
GCGTGAGAACGCACGACTGCGTCGGGATATCGAAGCGGTCGATGATGCCCGCGACAAGATCGAGAAGCCGGGTGATGGCGGCAGGTGAATCCGAAGCCGGATTGATGCCGATGACGGCATCGCCGCACCCGTACATGAGCCCGTCGAGGATGGCGGCCGTGATCCCGGCCGGATCGTCCGTTGGATGGTTCGGCTGCAGGCGCACTGCCATCGTACCGGCGAGACCAATGGTATTTCGAAAGCGCGTGACGACTTCCGCCTTGCGCGCGGCGAGGACCAGATCCTGGTTGCGCATGATCTTCGATACGGCCGCCGCGATCTCCGGCGTGATGGCGGGCGCGAGCGCGCCGAGCGTTTGCGCCGTTGTGCGCTCAGACAGAAGGTGCTCGCGGAATTCGCCCACTGTCAGGGAGGAAATCGCGGCAAAAGCCTTCTGGTCGTGCGTATCGAGGATCAGGCGCGTGACGTCGCAGGCTTCGTAAGGCACCACCGGCTCGTTGAGGATGGTCTTGAGGGGCAGGTCGGCGAGGGCCATCTTCGCCGCTACGCATTCTTCCGCACTGGTCGCGGCGATGCCGGAAAGCCGATCGCCCGAGCGCGGCGGGGTCGCCTTCGCCATCAGGTCCTTGAGGTCGGCAAAGACGTAACGCGTCGTGCCGACACTCGCGTGGTAACCCATGCCCGCCCTCCTGCGCGCCGCAACGGTGCCGAGTTTGTCCTCAGCAGCGCGACGCGGCAAGGTGTCGGTTTGCTCAGGAAGCGGGCAGGCCCTCAGCCCAGCCGGCGCCGGAATTCCTCGTAGCCGAACGTGCGGATCACGCGATAGCTGCCGTCCGCATCGAGGATGGCGAGGTCCGGCAACGGCGTGCCGTTGAAAGTTGTGTTCTTGACGAAGGAGTATTGCATCATGTCGCCGAACACGAGCCTGTCGCCCGGCTTCAGGGGCGCCTTGAACGAATATTCGCCGATGACGTCGCCAGTCATGCAGGTCTTGCCGCCGAGGATGTAGGAATGGGCGAATTCGTTCGCTTCACCCGCGCCAAGCAGCGGCGGGCGGTAGGGCACCTCCAGCACGTCCGGCATATGGCAGGACGCGGATGTATCAAGGATGGCGATGTCCTTTTCGTTGCGATGGATGCCAATCACGGTCGCAACAAGGTAGCCCGTGTCGACCACCAGTCCGGCGCCCGGCTCCAGGATGACGTCGACGTCGAATTCCGCACGGAATGCCTTCACGGCTGTGATGAGCTTGCCCAGATCATAGCCCGGCTTGTTGATGAAATGCCCGCCGCCGAAATTCACGGCCTTCACGCACCGCACGTAGGGCGCGAAGTTGCGCGCCACGTGCTCGATCAGGCCCACCGACCCTTCGTGCAGCGACTCGCAGAGGGAGTGCGCGTGCAGGATGTGCACGTGCTCCCAAGGAACCGCGTCGAGATCGGCGGTCGTCGTGCCGAAGCGAGAAAATGGCGCGCAGGGGTCGTAGAGATGCCCACCGAGCGTCGCGTTCGAGTAGCCTGGATTGATGCGGATGCCCGTCTTCACGTCCGGCTTCTTTGCCAGCACCGGCAGATGGCGCACGATCTGCTCGGGCGAGTTGAAGTAGATGTGCTGCGCGATGTCCGTCAGGCGCTCGACTTCGCCGGGGCCATAGGCCGGCGCGTAGACATGGACTTCCTTGCCGAACTCCTTGGCGCCCATGCGCGCTTCGTACTCGCCGGACGCCGTGGTGCCGTCGAGATGATCGCGCATCAGCGGAAAGGCGGCCGGCATCGCCCAGGCCTTGGTGGCGAGCAGCACCTTGCAGCCGGCCTCGCGACGGATCCGTGCGGCTGTCGCCATGTTGGCCGCGAGCTTCGCCGCGTCGAGCACGTAGGCGGGCGTGCGCATGTCGGCGGGAAGGTTCGGAAGTGTCGCCATGTTCGGGCTCCTGGGGGCAGTGCGGGCCATCTAACTGGCTCAGGCGCCGGCACATATAGTGCCTCAGGGTGTCATATGGTATGCCTTTTCCATGGCCCAGGACGCCCCAGCCCCGCGCGCGACCTACGCCGACCTCGAGGCGGTTCCGCCGCATCTGGTCGCCGAGATCATTAACGGCGCGCTTTACACCCATCCGCGGCCTAGGCCGCGACATGCGCACGCCTATTCGCGACTTGGCACATTGATCGGCAGCAAGTTCGATCTCGGAGATGGCGGTCCTGGAGGCTGGGTCATTCTCGATGAGCCGGAATTGCACCTCGGAGATGACGTTGTCGTTCCCGATATTGCCGGCTGGCGGCGCGAGCGCATGCCGCGGCTGCCTGAGGAAGCCTTTTTCACACTCCCACCGGACTGGGTCTGCGAGATCCTTTCGCCCTCGACCGAGCGTCTCGATCGCACCGCCAAGCGCGATATTTATGCCCGTCACGGCGTTGGCCATCTTTGGCTGGTCAACCCGGAAGAGCGGTTGATCGAGACCTTCGCCCTCAAGGACGCTCAGTGGCTTTTGCTCGCCACCTACGCGGAAAAAGGCGCCGTGGCGGCCCCGCCGTTCGATGCCGCGCCGTTCGAGCTGAGCCTGCTTTGGCCCGACGAGGGACCCGCAAGCGAAACGGGCGGCTCATCGCCGCCCGCTTGAGACTTCAGGTCTTTACCGCGAATAGCTCGGCCTGGTCCTTCTCGGCGATCTCAGCCATTTGCCAGGGCAGCCCCTGCTTGCCGATCTCGTCCATGAAGGGCTTGGACGGCAGCTGCTCGACGTTGAACACGCCGGCACCCTTCCAGTGGCCCTTGAAGAACATCATCGCGCCGACGACCGGCGGGACGCCCGTCGTGTAGGACACGGCCTGCGCGCCCGTTTCCTTGTAGCACTGGGCGTGGTCGCACACGTTCCAGATGAAGGCGCGCTTCTCCTTGCCGTCCTTCTTGCCCTTGAAGATGCAGCCGATGGACGTGCGGCCCGTGTAGTTCTCTCCAAGTGAGGAGGGCGGCGGCAGAAGCTCCTTGAGGAACTCCATCGGAATGACGGGTGTGCCCTTGTACATGACGGGATCGATGCGCGTCATGCCGACGTTCTGCAGCACTTCGAGGTGCTTGATGTAGTTGTCGGAGAAGGTCATCCAGAAGCGGATCTGCTTGAGGCCGCGGATGTTCTCGACGAGGCTTTCCTCCTCCTCGTGATAGATGAGGTAGCTCTTGCGCGGGCCGACTTCCGGATAGTCGACCATGCACGCGATCGAGAGCGGATCGATCTCGATCCACTGGCCGTTCTTCCAGTACTTGCCGCGTTGCGTGACTTCGCGGAGGTTGATCTCCGGATTGAAGTTGGTCGCGAACGCCTTGCCGTGGCTGCCGTCGTTGCAGTCGACGATGTCGATCGTCTCGATTTCGTCGAACAGGAACTCCTGCGCGTAGGCGCAGTAGATGTTCGACTGGCCGGGATCGAAGCCGCAGCCCAGGATCGCCATCAGGCCCTTGGCCTTGTACTTGTCGTGATAGGGCCACTGCCACTTATAGGTGAACTTGGCCTCGTTACGCGGCTCGTAATTGGCCGTATCCATGTAGTGCACGCCCGCCTCCAGGCATGCATCCATGATCGGCAGGTCCTGGTAGGGCAGGGCCATGTTGATCACGAGATCGGGCTTCACCTTCTTGAGGAGAGCCACGGTCTCCGCCACGTTGTCGGCGTCGACGTGGGAAATCTCGATCGGGGTGACGCAGCGCTTGGCGATCTTCTCGCAGCTTTCGAGGCGGCGGGAGGCGAGATGGATCTTCTTGAAGACATCCCGGTTCATGGCGCACTTCTGCGCGACGACCGATCCTGCGGCACCTGCGCCGATGATCAAGACGCTGTCCAATGTCTGCTCCCTGACGGCTGAAGGTGATGGCGTGCACAAGCTATCGGCACGGATCTTATCGGTTTCGTGACACCACGCGCGACCGGACGGCGCCCAACCTAGCCGCGCGCCGCCGGTGCTCGCCAATAGAGCACAAGATCGCCGCCTTCAACTCGAATGTGATTGTTCGGCTGGAGCCGCCTGCTCAGGACGTCGCCGCGCGGCAATGCTCGTCCGCGGGAAGCGGATCGCAATTCTTGTCGCGAACGCACTTCTCGAAGGCCTGCGTCAGCTCGGGCCGCCACGTGCCGTCGATCTCGCCCGTGTAGAGCCGCTGCTCCGTCAGGCCGCACTGGTAGAGCTTGATCATCTTGGCGCCGCCGAACCACATGGCGCGGTCGTAGTCGCGCATGGCGGCCTCGGGGTCGCCCTTGGACTGGTGAATGTGCGCGCGCGTGTCTAGCGTGTGCGGGCTCGTGGGGCTCAGCTCGAGCGATTTCTCGACGTCGACCATGCCCTGGTCGGGCTTGCCCCACTTGTAGTAGGCCCAGGCCCGGTTGTTCAGCGCCACCGCGAAGTCGGGGCGCATGTGGATGGCGGTGTCGTAGTCGCGGATGGCGACCTCGTACTGGCCCTTCAGCGAGAAGGCCAGCGCGCGCATGGCATAGGCGAGGCTCAGGTCGCCGGCGCTCGGGTCCTGCTGCTCGATCAGCGCCGTGCAGCCCGATATGCGGCGCTCGATATCCTCGCCGAAGCAATCGGTTGCACTGTCGGCGCGTGCAGGCACAGCAAGCGCCAAGGCCAGCGCCGCGAGGCTTGCGAAAACGGTCAGAAATCTGGAGAGGTTAGGGCTCGGCACGGACTGAATCAGTCTCCCGGTACATTCCGTTGGTGGGTCCCCGCAGCGCCCTTCTAGCATGACGCCTCGGCCCCCTCCATGCCATGTCGGCAGGCGGCGGGCCACACTATTCCTGTCTAGGACTTAACCGCGCCCCGATTATGGCGCGACCCGCCGGGGCACAAGGCAGACCCAAAAAGCTCTCTTATTTGAAGTGCTTGGAAAGCTTGAGACCCTGCGCCTGGTAGTTGGAGCCGAGGTCGCGGCCGTACAGGATGTCGGGGACCTCGGCCATTCTCTCGTAAATGAGCCGGCCGACGATCTGCCCGTCCTCGAGGATGAAGGGCACCTTGTGGCTGCGCACTTCGAGCACGGCGCGTGAGCCGCTGCCGCCTGCCGCCGCATGGCCGAATCCGGGGTCGAAAAAGCCCGCGTAGTGCACGCGGAACTCGCCGACCAGCGGGTTGAAGGGAACCATCTCGGCCGCATGCGTCGGCGGCACGTGCACGGCTTCCTTCGAGGCGAGGATGTAGAACTCGTCGGGATCGAGCACGAGGCGTCCGGAGCCATGGGCGTGGATCGGCTCCCAGTAATCGGCAACTGCCCTCTCGCCCGAGACGTCGACCTCGATCAGGCCCGTGTGCCGCTTGGCGCGGTACCCCACGAGGCCCTTGGCATCTCCCGTCAGGTCGACCGAAAGCGCGATCCCGGCGCGGATATCGGCCGTTTCGGAGGAGATGAGCTTCTCGCGCTTGTGCAGTTCGGCAAGCTCGGCGTCGCTGTCCTCGACGGTTCCTTTGCGGAAGCGGATCTGCGACAGGCGGGACCCGGGCCGCACCAGCACGGGAAAGGTCTGCGGGCAGATCTCGGCGTAAAGCGGCCCTTTGTAGCCGGCGGGGATCTGGTCGAAGGACGAGATGCCGTCGGCGATCACGCGGGTGAAGATGTCGAGGCGGCCGGTGGAGCTCTTTGGATTGCAGGCAGCCGAGATGTCGTCGGGCAGCGCAAGGCTTTCCATCAGCGGCACGATGTAGACGCAGCCGGTCTCGAGCACGGCGCCGGGCTTGAGCGAAAACGTGTGGAGCGTGATGTCCTTGTCGCTCAGCTTGGAGGCGATGGTGGCGCCGGGGCCAGGCAGAAAGCTTGCCCGCACCCTGTAGGCCATGTCCTTGAGGCGCAGATCGAGGCTTGCCGGCTGGAGCTGGTTTGCAGCCGGCGCCTCGGCCAGCACGACGGCCCGTTCCTCGATGAGCTGGCGGATCGCCTGCACAGGCAGGATACCGGCATGACCGCGCAAAGTTCTTCCCTCTTGCGATGCACTTGATGCTGCGTTTCCAAGTACGGCAATAACCTATTGACGCCAAGCCCGGCGCCAATGTAATCCACGCCGATGTCCGTGGTGATTTGGCCGGCCGGCTTGCAGCCACGTTAAATAAGTCGCTAAAAGGCCGAGCGCTCGTATCCGACCGTCGCGCCCGGCTCTAGTCCGGGTCCACAGGTCGGATTTTTTATGCCCGAGGATCATGAAGGGCTCGGGCGGGAGCGAAAAAATGGCAGATATCAAACCTCCGCAACCCGATCCGACTTGGTCGCCCGAAACGCTGCTGGTGCACGGGGGAACCCTGCGTTCGCAGTTCGGTGAAATCTCGGAGGCGATGTTCCTCACCCAGTCGTTCGTCTACCAGACGGCGGAGCAGGCGGAGGCGCGCTTCAAGGACGAGGATCCGGGCTTCATCTACTCCCGCTTCTCGAACCCAACGGTCGCGATGTTCGAGGAGCGGATGCGGCTCCTGGAAGGCGCGGAAGCCGCGCGTGCGACGGCAACGGGCATGGCCGCCATCACGGCAGCGCTCCTCTCCTACCTGAAAGCTGGCGATCACATCGTCGCGGCGCGGGCGATGTTCGGGTCGTGTCTCTACGTGGTGCAGGATCTCTGTCCCCGCTTCGGGATCAGCTACACGCTGGTCGACGGCCGTGAGACGGAGGCGTGGGCCAACGCCGTCAAGCCCAATACGAAGGCGTTCTTCTTCGAGACGCCGGCCAATCCCACGCTCGATCTCGTCGATATCGCGGCTGTTTCAAAAATCGCGCACGACGCCGGCGCGCTCGTGTTCGTCGACAACGTGTTCGCCACGCCGATCCTGCAGAAGCCTCTGGAGCACGGCGCCGACGTCGTCATGTACTCGGCGACGAAGCATATCGACGGCCAGGGACGGTGCCTCGGCGGCGTGGTGCTCGGATCGGAGAAGTACCTCAAGGACCATCTGCACAATTTCCTGCGGCAGACGGGCCCAGCCATGAGCCCGTTCAATGCCTGGGTGATGCTCAAAGGCCTAGAGACGCTTCCCCTGCGCGTGCGCGCGCAGTGCGACAGCGCGTCCAAGGTCGCTTCCCATCTTGCGGGCCGGGCCGGGGTCGCGAAGGTGCTCTATGCGGAACTTCCCAATTTCCCGCAGAAGGCTCTGGCGAAGCAGCAGATGCTGGGACCGGGGCAGATGGTGACGTTCGTGATCGAGGGCGGCAAGCCGGCTGCATTCCGCTTCCTCAATGCTCTGAAACTCATCAAAATTTCCAACAATCTCGGGGACGCCAAGAGCCTCATAACCCACCCCGCGACCACGACCCACCAGCGCCTCAAGCCGGAGGATCGTCTCGGGCTCGGGATCACCGACGGCATGCTGCGGCTGTCCGTCGGCCTCGAAGCGGCAAGCGACCTATTGGCCGATATCGACCGCGGACTTGCGGCTGCAACAGCGGGGTGAGGGGTGACCGGCGTCCTGCGCCGGGCTAAATCTGACGAGCGAGACGGCGGCGGCCCCGATGCGGGCCGTCGTCGGCGTTCGGACGGACGATCGGAAAGACAGCGCCGTGGCCAGCGAATACGAGGCAGTGACCGACAACATCACGGTGCGGGTCACCCCACAGTACATAGAGAAGGATTCCACGCCAGAGGAGAGCCGCTACTTCTGGGCCTACACGGTCGAGATCAGCAACGGGGGCTCCGAGACGGTCCGGCTGCGGTCCCGGCACTGGCGCATCATCGACGGCAACGGGCGCACCGAGGAGGTGAGGGGCCCGGGCGTCGTGGGGCAGACACCTGTCCTGCGTCCGGGAGAGAGCTTCCGCTACACCTCCGGTTGCCCGTTGAGCACGCCATCTGGCATCATGGTCGGCACCTACCAGATGACGCGGGAGGACGGGACGCTGTTCAACGTCGAGATTCCGGCGTTCTCTCTCGACAGCCCGCACACGCGAAAAAGTCTGAACTGAAGGGCCTGATGACACTCCCTCTGACCGCGGCCAAGGACCTCCTGGCCAAGCTCGTCGCGTTCGATACCACCAGCCACAAGACGAACATTCCGCTTATCGAGTTCGTGCAGGGCTACCTCGCCGACCACGGGACGGAGAGCCAGCTCGTCCCCACGCCCGACGGCTTGAAGGCGAGCCTGTTCGCAACCATCGGTCCCAAGGGCGTGCCGGGTGTCGGCCTGTCGGGCCACACCGACGTCGTGCCCGTCACGGGGCAGGACTGGGCGACCGATCCCTTCACGCTCGTGGAACGCAGCGGGCTTCTCTATGGGCGCGGCACGGCGGACATGAAGGGCTTCCTGGCGGCCGTCCTCGCGATGGTGCCGGCGTTCAAATCGCTCGAGCTGAAGACGCCGATCCACATCATCTTCTCCTACGACGAGGAGGTGGGGTGCATCGGCGTGCGGCCGCTGGTGGCGGAACTCGGCAAGAGCCTGACGATGCCCAAGGCGGTGATCGTCGGCGAGCCCACGACCATGCAGGTGGTCGACGCCCACAAGGGCCCGATGCGCTGGGTGGTCGATATCCAGGGCCGCGCGTCGCATTCCAGCATGCCGCAGCTCGGCGTCAATGCCATCGCCGCAGCGACGCGGATGATGTCGGAGATCCTCGAGATCGAGGCCGAACTGAAGCGAGACGTCAATCCGCGCTTCGATCCGCCCTATTCGACGATGGCGATCACGACGATCAACGGCGGCACGGCCTCCAACATCACGCCGGCGCCGTGCACGTTCGGGTTCGAGACGCGCCGGCTGCCGGGCTTCGATGTGGGGCCGGTGGATGCGCGCATCCGCAAGCTCGCGGCCAAACTGGAAGCCGAGATGCGGGAGCATGCACCTGAGGCCCACATCACGTTCACGACGCGCGAGGTGCCGGCGTTCGTCGCGAGCGCCTCGGGTCTCGCGCTTCCCTTGGCGCTGCAACTCGCAGGGCAGAACGAAACCTTCGCGGTGTCGTACGCCACGGAGGCCGGCCTGTTCCAGGACCAGGGCGCGCCGTCCGTCGTCTGCGGGCCCGGCAACATCGACCAGGCGCACAAGCCCGACGAGTTCATCGCCGTCTCCGAACTGGAAAAATGCCTGGGCTTCCTGCAGCGGCTCGGCGCCTGGGCCGAGGCGAACTGAGCTACTCTTTCGGCTCATCCTCGCCGTAGAGGGCATCGAAGAAGGCGTGCACGCGCCTTTCGACGGGGCCACCGACGAGCAGGATGACCGCCGAGACGGCGACGAGAACTGCCGCGACGCGCCAGACGCCCGCCCCGCACAAAATGCCGATGACAGCCACCGTCCAGACGGACGCGGCCGTGGTCAAGCCATGCACTTTCTTCTCCGTGGGCCCGCGCACGATGACGCCGGCGCCGATGAAGCCCACTCCCGTCAGAAGCCCCTGGATGACGCGGCTCATGGCATCGACATGCGCCTCGCCCTGCGCGGCATCGAGCGTGACGAGCACGATGCCCGAAGCGGCCGCTCCGATCAGCGCCAGCGTGCGCAAGCCGATGTACTTGTGATGCAGGTTGCGGTTGAGGCCGATGGCGCCGCCGATCAGTCCCGCCGCGGTGATGCGCACTGCAATGTCGGCAACGTCGAGCATGGCCCCGGCGCGTCAGGTGGTGACCAACAAGGGTTTCGGATCCGGCACGTCTTTCACGTGCGCTTCCAAGTCTTCCAGGCCGCGCGGCACGGGCCCGCCGTAGGCCCAGTCGAGCAATTCCACCGTGTGGGCGATCGGAATGCGCAATTCCGTCGCCAGCTGCGTGATGCAGCCGATGTTGCCCGCCGCGACCAGGTCCGGGCGGACGCTCTCGATATTGGCAACCTTGCGATCGCGCAGTGCCGCGGCGATGTCGGGCTGCATGATGTTGTAGGTGCCGGCCGAGCCGCAGCACAGGTGCGCCTCCGGGATCTCGGTCACGGTGAAACCGGCGTTGCGCAAGAGCTTGCGCGGGGCGTCGTGGATGCGCTGGCCGTGCTGCATCGAGCAGGCCGAATGATAGGCAACGCGCAAGGATGAGAACCGCTTCGGCGGGCCCATCTCGTAGGCCGCCAGGAACTCGCTGACGTCGCGGGTGATGCTGGCGATGCGGGCGGCCTTGTCGGCGTAGCCGTCGACGCCGCGCAGCATGTGGCCGTAGTCCTTGACCGTCGTGCCGCAGCCCGAGGTGTTAATGATCACCGCGTCGATGGGGCCGCGCTTCTCGATCACGCGGGTCCAAGCGTCGACATTGCGCTTGGCCATCTCGATGGCCGCTTCCTCCCGGCCCATATGATGCACGAGCGCGCCGCAGCAGCCGGCGCCGGGCGCGACTTCCACATCGACGCCGCGCCGCGCCAGGAGGCGGATCGTGGCGTCGTTGATGTCAGGCCGCAGCACCTGCTGCGCGCAGCCGGCGAGCAGGATCACCCGCTTGCGGCGCTCCTGCGAGGGGACGGCTTGGCCAGGCCCCGAAAAGCGCGCGGTTCTGGCGACGTTGGCCGGCGCCAGCTCCAGCATGGCGACCATTTCCTTGAGGCCCAAGGCGCGGAGCAGCGGAATCAGCGGACGTGCCAGCCGGGCCGCGATGAGTGCGGAGCGAAAACAGGCAGGGTAGGGCACCGTGGCCGCGACCAGGGCACGGACGACGCGTTCCTTGAGGCTACGCGGGCCGGTCTCCTCGATATGCGCACGCGCCGTGTCGACGAGGTGCATGTAGTCGACGCCCGAGGGACACGTCGTCATGCAGGAGAGGCACGAGAGACAGCGGTCGACGTGCGTCTTGACCTCGGGGCTCGCCGGCAGCGCCTTCTCGAACATCTCCTTCATGAGGTAGATGCGCCCGCGCGGGCTGTCGCGCTCGTCGCCCATCAGCACGTAGGTGGGGCACGTCGCCGTGCAGAAGCCGCAGTGGACACAGCGCCTCAGGATGCTCTCGACCTCCGCGATCTTGGGGTCCTTGAGCTGCTGGGGCGTGAAGTTCGTCTGCATGAGGTCTCGTCGGCCTAGAGGTTGGCGTACATGCGCCCGCGATTGAGGATGCCGCTCGGATCGAAGGCGGACTTCAGGCGGCGCGTCAGCATCTCCACGCCGGGCTCGAGGGGCTGGAAGACGTCGACAGCGGCGCGGACTTCCTCCGGCGCGCGGATCAGGGTCGCGTGGCCGCCGTGCATGGCCACGACACGGCGGATGTCGGCGACGCCCGCGTCACTGGTCGAGGGCACTTCCACCCATATAAGCCCGCCGGACCAGTCATAGTAGGCGTGGCACTTCATGTAATTGCCGATCGCGGCCACGAGCTTGGCGCCCAGCGTCGGCGTGGTCGAGATGCGCCAGAGCGGCGCGGTGCTGTCCTGCAGGAGCGAAAGCTGCCTGAGCTCGCCCCAGAACGAGAGCGAGTTGTCGTGTTCGAGCTCGAACACCTCGCCGTAGATCTTGAGCGCCTCCTTGAGGCGTTCCTTGCGGTAGGCGATGGATTTCGGGAAGTTCTCCAGCCTGATCGCAGTAATGGCTTCGCCCTGTTCGCGCAGGCCTTCGTGCCACAGGCGCTTCACGAGCGGCGCCTGCAAATGCACGGCGCCCGAGACCTCGAAGGGCGTACCGAGGCTCGCGCAAAGGGTCTCGATGGCGAAGGAATCGGCCAGCCCGAGCAGGATGAGGGTGCAGGTCTCGGCCGGGACGGGGAGGACCTTGAACGTCACCTCCGTCATCAGCGCGAGCGTACCCCAGCTGCCCGAGAGGCCGCGGCACAGGTCGACGCCCGTCACGTTCTTCATCACCCGGCCGCCGGCCTTGAACGCCTCGCCGCGACCGTTGACGCCACGCAGGCCCAGCAGGTGATCGCGTGCGGCCCCGTAGAGAATGCGGCGCGCGCCCGACGAATTGGTCGCGAACACCGAGGCGATCGTCGTCTCCTTCGCATCGCCGCCCGTCACGTTTGCGAGGTCGACCGGCTCGAAGGCCAGCATCTGGCGGCGGCCTGCGAGATCATCCTCGATCTGTGCCAGAAGGGTGCCGGCACGCGCCGACATGACCATTTCGGTCGGCTCATAGAGGGTGACGCCGCGCATGGCGCGGGTCGAGACGATGGCTTCGGCTGCGACGGGGCGGCCGACATTGGCCTTGGTGCCGGAGCCGCGGATATCGAGCGGCGTGCCTGCCGCGAGCGCGTCGGAGAAGACACGCGCGCACTCGCGATCATCGATGGGGCGGATGGTCTTCACGGGGCGCGTCTCTCCTGCCGGCTATTCCGCCGCTTCCGGCAGTGCTTCGTAGGCCGCCTCGCGGCCGTCGAGCGGAAATACCTTGTGCGGGTTGAGCAGCCACGCGGGGTCGAACACGGTCTTCACACGCATCTGCTGCACGAGATCATTTTCTTCGTACTGCACGCGCATGAGGTCGCGCTTCTCGATGCCTACGCCGTGCTCCCCCGTCAGGCAGCCGCCGACCGTCACGCAGAGCTGCAGGATGTCGTTTCCGGCCTGCTCGGCCTTTTCCGCCTCTACAGGATCGTTGGCATTGTAAAGAATGAGCGGATGCAGGTTGCCGTCGCCGGCGTGGAAGATGTTGGCCACCTTCAGCCCGTGCTTGTCGCCGATCTGGCCGATCGAGACCAGCACCTCGCCGAGCCGGCCCAGCGGGATCGTGCCGTCCATGCAGAGATAATCCGCCACGCGGCCGATGGCGCCGAAGGCCGATTTGCGACCCTTCCAGATGGCCGCGCTCTCCTCGGCGCTGCGGCTGACGCGCACGCTCTTGGGATGGAAAGGCTCCGCCAGCTTGGCGATGACGTCCAGAAGGTCGACGATTTCCTGCTCCGAGCCCTCGACCTCGACGATCAGCAGGGCTTCGACGTCCATCGGGTAGCCGGCCTTGGCGAAGGCCTCGCACACGTGGATCGCGGGCTTGTCCATGTACTCGATGGCGACGGGAATGATGCCGGCACCGATGATCGCCGCGACGCACTGCCCCGCCGCCTCGGGCGAATCGAAGCCGAACAGCATGGGCCGGGCCCCTTCCGCCGACCGAAGGATGCGCACGGTGGCCTCGGTGACGATGCCGAACTGGCCTTCCGAGCCGATGACAAGACCCAAAAGATCGTAGCCCGGGGCATCCAGATGGGCGCCGCCGATCTCGACGATCTGTCCGTCCATCAGCACCATCTTCACGCCGAGGATGTTGTTGGTCGTCACGCCGTAGCGCAGGCAGTGGGCGCCGCCGGAATTCATGCCGATGTTGCCGGCGATGGTGCAGGCGAGCTGGCTCGACGGATCGGGCGCGTAGAAGAAGCCGCCGGCCTTCACCGTCTCGCTGACGGCGAGATTGGTAATGCCGACCTCGAGCCGCGCCACGCGGCTGGCATAGTCGATCTCGAGCACGCGGTTCATCCGCGACACCCCGATCACGAGCGCGTCCTCGGCCGGCAGGGCGCCCCCCGACAGGGAGGTGCCGGCGCCCCGAGCCACGACCTTGATGCCATTCTGGTGGCAGTAGCGCAGCAGTCGTGAGACTTCTTCGGTCGTGGAGGGAAGGGCCACCGCCAGCGGCATGCGGCGGTAGGCGGTCAGCGCGTCGGTCTCGAAGGCCCGGCGCCCGTCTGTGTCCGAGATGATGACGCCCGGTCCCACGAGCTTCCGGAGGTCGGCCACGATCGCGTCGCGGCGGGCGACGATGCGCTGGTCCGGCTCGGGCAGCACCACGGACATGGCTGGGCTCTCCTCGGGTGGTCTTCTCGGGTTCAACACCGACTTGGGGGCGATCAGCTCGACACGCTTTGCGCGTCAGCCCTCTGCAAGGCATCGCGCGCGCCCAAATCTCCCTATACCGTCAATCGGACGCGTTCGCCATGGGTGCATCGCAACCGTTCCCAGGCGGAAACGATGCCTTGCGGCAAAGCGCCGAGGG
>RXJK01000223.1 GCA_003963125.1 Hyphomicrobiales bacterium | reverse complement strand
GCCCTGGATGTGGCTGTTGTCGTAGACCTCGATGCGCCGCGGCACCTTCGGCAGGTCGAAGCGCTCCTTGAGCCCGTCGAGCAGCATGCGCTGCGATGATCCCTCGGCGAGGCGCCGCGCCAGCGCCTCGCGCGCATTCTGCAGTGCGTGCTCCACGATGCCGAGCTTCGAGCCGCGCTGCGGCGCGCGGATCTCCACCTTGCGCTCGGCTTTCGTCGACAGCGCTTCCGCCAGCAACTCGCGATTGGCGAGATCGTGGCTGACGAGGATCAGCCGTGGCACGGGTTTGTCGTCGTAGAACTGGGCGATGAAACTGTCGAGCACCTCCTCCGGCGGCAGCGAGCGGTCGGCGCGCGGATAATAGGCGCGGTTGCCCCAGTTCTGCCCCGTGCGGAAGAAGAACACCTGGATGCAGGTTTGGCCCGCGTCCTGGTAGGCGGCGAACACGTCCGCCTCCTCGATGCCCTCGGGGTTGATCGCCTGGTCCGCCGTGACGTGCGCGAGGGCCCACAGGCGATTGCGATACTTCGCGGCCTGCTCGTAGTCGAGCCGCTCGGCCGCTTCCTGCATCAGCGTCTGGTACATCTGCCGCGCGTTCTGGCTTTCGCCGCGCAGGAAGCGCACCGCCTCGTCGACGAGAGCCGTATAGCTCGCCGCGTCGATCTCGCCGGTGCACGGCCCCGAGCAGCGCTTAATCTGGAACAGCAGGCAGGGGCGCGTGCGGCTCTCGAACATGCTGTCCGAGCACGAGCGCAGGAGAAAGGCGCGCTCGAGCATGTTGATCGTGCGGTTGACGGCGCCGGCCGAAGCGAAGGGGCCGAAGTAGTCGCCCTTCCTGTTGCGCGCGCCGCGATGCTTGAGGATCTGCGGCACCGCGTGATCGCGCGCGATGAGGATGTAGGGAAACGACTTGTCGTCGCGCAGCAGCACGTTGTAGCGCGGCCGGAAGCGCTTGATGAGGTTGGCTTCGAGGAGAAGCGCCTCGGCCTCCGTGCGGACGGTGACGAACTCCATCGACGCCGTCGACGCGATCATGCGCGCGATCCGGTTCGTGTGCCCGGTGCCGCGCGCGTAGTTCGTCACGCGCGCCTTCAGGTTCCGCGCCTTGCCGACGTAGATCACGGTGCCCGTCGCATCGAGCATGCGGTAGACGCCCGGTGAGCCCGGCAGCGTCTTCAGGTAGCGCTGGATCACCTGCGGTCCGCGCGGCGGCTCAGCCGTTGCCTCTGCCGTGGCGCCGTCGCCGGGCGATGTATCGTCGGGTTTCATCCGCCTCATTTAGGCGCCGCGACAAGGCGGGTCCAGGGCCGTGCGCGAAGCCTTGCATCAGCAGTTGCAGACGCCTTCGATCGGCTCATGTTGAAGAGGCAATTATTGTTATTTTGCTTACACTTAACTTCTCATGCACCAAATCACCGTTATCCCCGGAAAAGGTGCCGGGAGAAACACATGGATATCGGCTTCAGCGACCTTTTTGCCTCCGAGCAGGTGCTCTTCGCCTTCGCGGCGGTTCTATGCGCCGTGGGCGCGGCTGCGGGCCTGCGTCTCTATCAGCGCGACTTTCACAATCGCAGCGACGGCGACACCGATCCCGCGGTTCTCGCTGCGGTGTGCGCGGCCGGCACGTGCTGCGGTCTTTATTTCTCGGGTGCAGAAACCGTCGCGGGTCTCCTCGCGCTCGTGCAATCGGCGGTCGTGTGCGTCTACATCATTCGCGACCTTCGCGGAATCGCGGGCGCCAACCGTCGCGCCCTGCGCCGCAAGGACCACGAGCTCGCCGATCTGAAGACCGAACTCGAAGCTTTCAAGACAGCCCACGAGGCGCTTGCCGCCAAGCTCGCGGTGATGGAGCCGTCGCTGCGGCAACTCGAGCGCGTCAACACGGCCGTTGCCAACATGCCGTCCGGTCTCGCGCTGTTCGACGCCCAGCAGCGCCTGCTCTACTGCAATGATCGGTTCACGGAGGTTCATCGCCTGTCTGCGGACGTCGTGCACGAGGGTGTGAGCTACGACGAGATCCTCGCCCATCGCATGGCCAACGGCGAATACCCGGACGAGTCGCTCGAGAGCGCCGAGAGCTGGCGCAGGGGCGAGCTGACGAGCCGCGGCGAGATGAGCGTCGTCGCCCGGCGCGACGACGGGCACACCATCGAGACGACCTTCAAGGTGCTGCCCGGGGGCGCGCGCGTCGCGACGTGCTCTGACATCACCGAGCTTCAGGCCACTGCCGCCCGGATGGCACAGAACGCCTTCACCGACACGCTGACCGGTCTGCCGGGCCGCGTTCCCTTCATGCGCCATGTGGACGAGGCGCTGGCCCGCATGCGCCGCTCGGGGGCACCCCTCGCCGTTCTCATGCTCGATCTCGATCATCTGAAGGGCGTGAACGATTCGCTCGGTCTCCACGTCGGCGACAAGCTCCTGCAACTGGTGGCCGAGCGCCTGCGCGATCTGATGCGCACGACCGACGTCATCGCGCGCCTGCGCGGCGATTGCTTTGCGATCCTCGCCGACAGCATGAACGAAGATCGCGACGCGGCGTTGCTCGGGCAGCGGCTGCTCGACGTGCTGGCCGTGCCCTATCTCATCGACGGCCATCAGATCTGCATCTCGGTGAGCATCGGCATCGCCATCGCGCCCAATGACGCGGGCGAGACCGAGGCGCTGCTCGACAACGCTCGCACCGCGCTGCGCCGCGCCAAGGACGATGGCCGCAACGCCTGCCGCTTCTTCGAGCCGGGCTTCGACAACCGCATCCGCGCGCACCGCTCGCTGGAAGCCGAACTGCGCACCGGTCTTGCCCGCGGCGAGCTGGAGCTGTTCTTCCAGCCCGTTCTCGACGTGAAGGCAAACGCCATCAGCGGATTCGAGGCGCTTCTGCGCTGGCATCATCCCGAGCGCGGGCTTTTGCTGCCCGAGGCTTTCCTGCCGGTGGCTGAAGAGTCGGGCCTGATCCATCCCGTCGGGCGCTGGGTCGCGCGGGAAGCCTGCGCGCAGGCAGCCACCTGGCCGCAGCATCTGAAGCTCATCGTCAACGTGTCGCGCGCGCAGCTTTCCGATCGCGAGCTAGTGGCAACCCTCGGCAACGCGCTGACCAAGGCGCGGCTTGCCCCCGATCGCCTCGAGATCGACGTGCCCGAAAACGCCATGATCGACGTCGCAGGCGAGACCCTCCAGGTGCTCACGGCGCTGCGCGAGATGGGCGCCAGCATCGCGCTCGACGACTTCGGCAGCGCCTACGCACCGCTGACGTATCTGCAAGCGTTCCCGTTCGATCGCATCAAGATCGGCCGCGCCTTCATGCGCGCAGACGAGAAAGGCCACGAGCCGCAATTCCTGCTGCGCGCCGTCGCGACGCTGGCGGAGGGCTTCCGTATCGCCACGACTGCCAAGTTCGTCGAGACGGATGGGCAGCTCGACCTGGTGCGCGCGCGCCGCTACAGCGAGGCGCAGGGCTTCCTGATCAGCCCGCCGATCCCCGCAGAGGACATCGCCACCTTCATGAAGTTCTTCAACCCGAAGGTGCTGAGCGGCTGGACCCGCGTCGCCTGAGCCAGCCGTCAGTCTTTCGCCAGCATCGGCGCCACGACATCGTAGGCATCGACGCGCGGGGCTTCGGTGACGAGCGAGGCCATGACGCCCCACATGGCCTGAATGCGCTTGACGGCGGCGGTCGCGCGCTCCTGGCTTTCGTAGATGCCGACCACGGTGCCGTGTCCATCGCTGCGCCAAGCCACGTGCGAGCTGACCAGCCCCGGAATGACGTTCGCCAGCCGCTTCATGTCCTGAACACGCTGCGCGAGTTCCGGCAGGCGGGCCGGATCGACCTTGAACGTCGTCACGCGCATATACATGGTCCGTTCGAGCCTCCGCCATGGTGGGAGGCGCACAGTGGCAAAGCAGCGCGGTCTCCGCAACCGTCGCCCTCAGACCCAGCCGACCGATATATTAGAATGCATATGCAAATGCCTGTTTAAGTCAGTCGAAAGACAGGGAATATGAATTGCTCTTCATGCGGGATTAATCATTCTAGTCGATGATCACAGTATAGGTAAAGATGCTGAATATCCGGATAAGGCCTCGGGGAAACAGAATGAAGCTCGGAATCAAGGCGCGCCTCTACGCGCTGATCGGACTGTTCGCGGCCGGCTGCGGCATTCTGAGCATCACGTTGACGTCCCTGCACGACAAGAATTCGCTCGAGGCGCGCCAGAAGACCCTCGAGGAACTCGTCGACGTCGCTATCGGCGTGCTCGACGCGCACAAGAAACTCGTCGACCAGGGCGTCATGAAGGAGGCCGAGGCCAAGGAGCGCGCGCTCGCCGTCATCGGCAACCTGCGCTTCAACGGCGCCGACTATTTCTTCGGCCGCAATCTCGACGGCATCACCATCCTCAACCCGAATCAGCCGAGCACCGTCGGCCAGCGCCGCGACGAGTCCAAGGACTCCAAGGGCAAATACTACGTGCGCGAGATGAATGCCGTGGGCCAGAGCCCGGTCGGCAAAGGCTTCGTCAACTACACGTTCCCCAAGCCGCCGAGTGGCGTCGAAACCGACAAGACGAGCTTCCTCAAGGTCTACCGGCCCTGGGGCATCGTGATCGGCACGGGCGTCTATATCGACGACATCCAGGCCGTGCAGCGCGCTGCCATGTGGCAGGCGGTTCTGGCCACGCTCGCGCTGTTCGCAGTGCTCGGCACCGTCACGCTGCTGATCGCCCACGGCATCAGCGCGCCCCTGCGCCGCCTCGTCGACGCCATGCACAGCGTCATGAACGGCCGCGAGGCGAGCATCGCCGGAGATGCCGCGCGCACGGACGAGATCGGCGACATGGCGCGCGCCGTCGTCAAGTTCCAGGAAGCCAACACCGCCAAGGCCGCGGCCGAAAAGGAGGCCGCGGAGCAGCGCCGTGTGGCCGAGGACGAGCGCCGCCGCCGCGAGGACGAGAAGGCCTGGGAGGCCGAGCGCGCCCAGCACACGATCACCGCACTTGGCGACGGTCTGAACCGTCTCGCCCACGGCGATCTTCTCTGCCGCATCGATACGCCGTTCGAGGACCGCGCCGAAAAGCTGCGCGAGGACTTCAACGCCGCCGTGGAGCGCCTGAAGCAGACGATCGTCGGCGTCGTCACCAGCACCGAGGCCATCACGTCGGGCACCTACGAGATCTCGACCGCCGCCGACGACCTGTCGCGCCGCACCGAGCAGCAGGCCGCCACGCTGGAAGAGACCGCGGCCGCGCTCGATGAGATCACCGTGACCGTGAAGAAGGCTGCCGATGGCGCCAAGCACGCCCGCGAGGTCGTCCTTGCAGCCAAGAGCGACGCCGAAACCGGCGGCTCCGTCGCCCGCAAGGCCGTCGATGCGATGGGCGGCATCGAACGCTCCTCGCAGCAGATCGCGCAGATCATCGGCGTCATCGACGAGATCGCCTTCCAGACCAACCTTCTCGCCTTGAACGCCGGCGTCGAGGCCGCGCGCGCGGGCGAAGCGGGCCGCGGCTTCGCGGTCGTGGCCTCCGAAGTGCGCGCGCTCGCGCAGCGCTCTGCCGATGCCGCCAAGGAGATCAAGGGCATCATCTCGGCCTCGGCCGAGCAGGTGGCCGAAGGCGTGGATCTCGTGGCGCAGACGGGCAAGTCGCTCGAAAGCATCATGGCGCAGATCACCGAGATCAATAACGTCATGGGCGAGCTGGCCTCGGGTGCCCAGGACCAGGCGACGAGCCTGACGCAGGTGAACACGGCCATCAACGACATGGATGGCGTCACGCAGCGCAACGCGGCGATGGTCGAGCAGTCGACGGCAGCGAGCCACACGCTGTCGCAGGAAGCCAACAAGCTCGCCGGCCTCGTGTCGCAGTTCCAGGTGGGTGCGACGTCGAGCGGCCGGGCCGCGCGTTCGGCCTCGGCCCCTGCTTCGCCGCCGGCTTCGCGCAAGCCCGCCTCAGCAGGCAAGCCGCGCCTCGTCGCCAACAACGCACCCGCGTCCTCTAAGAAGGCCCCCGCCCCCGCTAGCGAAGACTGGCAAGACTTCTGAGCGCCGAAGGACTGGGCTCCCACTGCTCTCCCGGAACCCGTGCGTGTGAACGGGCGTCCGGGCTCATGCAAAAACGGGATCGATTGCTGCCGCACCTAGCCCGGCGGCGCGACCTTGCGCGAAGCGACTTCCTTGATCAGCTTCGAGATCAGCGCCTGACCGAAGGACTCGAAGTCCTTGGCCTCGATGACGAAGGAACTCGGGCCGCCGATGACGTGGTCCTCGTAGTATTTCGTCAGGCCACCGGGCGGGTGCGTGTGCATGGGATTGAACGACAACGGCACCTCGCTCAGGATCACCAGGCCGTTGATGACCACGCCGTCCGCGACCGCCTGGTCGCGCGCCGCCGTCACGTCGCGGCCCGAGTTGTTGGTGCCGTCACCCGAGACGTCGATCACGCGGCGCGGGGCTGCGAACGGACTGCGCTTCATCTGCAGCAGCGCGAAGTCGATCGCGCCGCTGATGGAGGTGCGCCCCATGAAGAGGCGCGGGGCATCGCGGACGACCTGCGCCGCCCTGTCCGCATCCGCCTGCGAGCCGATCAGGGTCCAATCGAGGACCACGGCCTGATCGCCGTCACCCGACCATTCGAGGAACAGGAGACCGATGCGGCCCCTGGGGCCCGCCATCATCGCGTTGACGACGCGGGGATCCGAAATGGCGTTGGCGAAGCCGCCACGCTGCAGGCGAAACTTGCGGTCGTCGACGCTGCGTGACACGTCGGCAGCGAGAACCAGGAGAAGATCCACATCCTCTTCCTGCGCGCGGGCCACGGGCGATCCGCCGGCCAGCGCCAGCATCAGGATCGCAAGGAAGATGGTGAGACAGCGATACAGGCAGCGTTCTCCGCTCTCGGCCAGCCTCAGGCAAAATCGATCAGACCTCGCGCCGATGGGCAAGTGCAAATTCCACGGAAGCTCGGCCGTGCGGATCAGAAGCTGCGGAGCCGCATGGCTTGGTCGGGGTAATTAGATCGTATTCGCGCTGCAGCGGATCTGCTCGGACTTCAGGTAGCCGAGTTCATTCAGGATCTCGCGATCGAGGTTGCCCTGGCCCTGCCGGCACTGCGCCTTGATGAAGCGCAGGTCGAGATCGAAGCCGAGCATGCCCTTGAGCCGCTGCCGCGTCGTATCCGACAGCTCTCCGCCCACCATCTCCGAGCCCTGCTCGATGAGGGTGCAGACCTGGCCGACCAGCTCCGGTCCCGCCGTACGGACCTTGTCGAGCGCCTTCACCTGCAGGTCGAGGCCGGCGATGTAATCCTTGGTGCAAGCGGGAGGTTTGCTCATGTCGCGCGGGCCTTCGAAGGGCATCTGCGCCCCTGCCTGTCCCGCGAGGAGCGCGAGTGCCGCCGCCGTCACCGCCGCTCGCATGATCGATCCCATGGGCCTCGTCTCCGATCTTGCCGCATTGCGACGAGGAGAGCGCAACTGTGTGACGGCTTCTGGGCAAGGCTCTGCTGCCGACAAAGCGGGGTGACGTTGTGCCGGAAGACCACTAGCCTGCACCCCGTGGCCC
The DNA here is from genome assembly GCA_003963125.1 of Hyphomicrobiales bacterium. Classification (GTDB taxonomy): domain Bacteria; phylum Pseudomonadota; class Alphaproteobacteria; order Rhizobiales; family Hyphomicrobiaceae; genus AWTP1-13. Next base: position 1,635 of record RXJK01000223.1, on the reverse strand, counting down.
GGAAAGGGCATTCACGAAGGATTTGCGCCATGCTGGACCGCCCGCAAAAGCTCAAGGAATTCCAGACCTACATCGACGGCAAATGGGTCGATGCCCGGTCCGGGAAGAAATTCGAGACGTTCGACCCCTATACGGGCGAAGCCTGGGGGCTGATCCCGGAATGCGACGCGCAGGACGCCGCCCTCGCCATCGAGGCGGCGCACCGCGCCTTCGAGAGCGGGCCGTGGCCCGCCATGTCGCAGACGGCGCGTGGCAAGCTCCTGCGCCGCATCGCGGGCCTCATCGAGAAGCATGCCGACTACCTCGCCGAGATCGAGGTGCGCGACAACGGCAAGCTGATCTCGGAGATGAACGCGCAGACGAAGTACATGCCGGAGTGGTTCTACTACTACGGCGGCCTCGCGGATAAGATCCAGGGCGCGGTGGTGCCGATCGACCGGCCGGACCACTTCAACTACATCCTGCGCGAGCCGGTGGGCGTGTGCACGTTCATCCTGCCGTGGAATTCGCCGTTGATGCTGGCGGCCTGGAAGCTCGCGCCCGCGCTGGCGGCCGGCTGCACAGTCGTCATCAAGCCGTCTGAATATACCTCCGCCTCGATGCTCGAGTTCTGCCGTCTCGTGATCCAGGAGGCCGAGGTGCCGCCCGGCGTGATCAATGTCGTGACGGGGTATGGCGCGGTGGTGGGCGAGCCGCTCGTCACGCATCCCAAGGTCGCCAAGGTCGCCTTCACGGGCGGCACGGCGACGGGCGCGCGCGTCAACGAGCTCGCGGCCAAGACCTTCAAGAAGGTGTCGCTCGAACTTGGCGGGAAGAGCCCCAACATCGTGTTCGACGACTGCATCCTCGACGACGCCGTGTCGGGTGCCATCTCCGGCATCTTCGCGGCCACGGGCCAGACCTGCATCGCCGGTTCGCGCCTCCTCGTGCAGGAGACGATCCACGACCAGTTCGTGGAGAAGCTCGTCGCCATGGCGCGGCAGGCAAAGCTCGGCGACCCCTCGAAATTCGAGACGCAGGTCGGGCCGGTGACGACGCCGCCGCAGTACCAGAAGATTCTGGGCTACATCGACATCGCCAAGGGCGAGGGCGCCAAGTGCGTGCTCGGCGGCGGCCCGGCGACCAAGGAAGAGGGCGGCGGCAAGTATTTCGTGAAGCCTACGATCTTCACGGGCGTCGACAACAAGATGCGCATCGCCCAGGAGGAAGTGTTTGGCCCGGTGCTGTCGGTGATCAAGTTCAAGGACGAGGAGGACGCCGTACGCATCGCCAACGACATCGCCTACGGCCTCGGCTCCGGCGTCTGGACGCAATCGGTGAAGCGGGCGCACACGATGGCCCGCAAGATCCGCGCCGGCACGGTGTGGGTGAACACCTACCGCGCGGTGAGCTTCCTGATGCCGTTCGGCGGCTACAAGGCCTCGGGCCTTGGCCGCGAGAACGGCGCGGAGGCGATCGAAGGCTACCTGCAGTCAAAGAGCGTATGGATCAACAACGGCCCCGGCGGCGGCAACCCGTTCGTGATGAAGACGGCGGGTTAGCGCGGCGCCTCGACCGCTCGGCATATGCTTGCACGACCGGGAACATTCCTGACAGGTTGAACCGGGAACATCCCTGACACTATTCGTGGTCTGT
>RXJK01000264.1:6180-9306 GCA_003963125.1 Hyphomicrobiales bacterium | reverse complement strand
CTGACGGCCCTGACCGGCACCCAGGTCGGCGCTCTCACGACGACGCAGATCCGCTCGCTGACGGCAACGCTGGTCAGCAGCCTCGCCACGACGCAGCTCAGCGCCTTCAACTCGACGCAGATCGGTTCGCTGACGACGAGCGCGCTCTCTTCCCTTTCGGCGAACCAGGTCGCCAGCTTCACGACGACGCAGATCACCGGGCTCACCTCGACGCAGGTCGCCACGCTCACGTCCGACGACATCGCAGCCCTCAGCGCGGCGCAGGTGGCCGTGCTCACGTCGACGCAGCTCAAGGCGCTGACGACGACGGCCGTCGTCGCCCTCACCACGACGGAGATCTCCGCACTGACGACGACGCAGGTTTCGGGCCTGCAGAACACGCAGATCGCCGCCTTCTCGAGCGACCAGATCGCCGCATTCACGGTGACACAGCTGAAGTCCATGGCGACGAGCCAGATCAGCAACTTCGCCTCCGAGGACATCTCCCAGCTCACGGTGGCGCAGGTGGCGGCCCTCGTTTCGGCGCAGCTCGCCGTGCTCTCGACGTCGGCGATCGCGGCCCTGTCGTCGAGCCAGCTCGCGGCCCTCAGCGTCACGCAGCTCGGCGGGCTTTCGTCGACGCAGATCGGCCAGCTTTCGGCCGATGACGTCGCGGGTCTCAGCGGGACGCAGCTCCGATCGCTCACGTCGACCCAGGTCCGAGGCCTCACCACGTCGGCCATCGCGGCGATCACGACAACCATCCTTTCGAGCCTCAGCGTCACGCAGCTGTCGGGCCTCGTCGCGACGCAGGTCGGCGCGCTTTCCGCAGACCAGATCGGGACGCTGACCACGACGCAGGTGCGCGCACTGACCGTGACGCAGATCGGCGGGCTTTCGGCCGACCAGATCCAAAGCCTCACGGCCACCCAGCTCGCCTCGCTGACCTCCACGCAGGTCACGGGATTGAGCACGACGGCCGTGGCGGCGCTGACGGCCAGCCAGCTGCAGGCCCTCAAGACCACCCAGATCAGCGGCCTCTCGACGGCGCAGATCGGCCAGCTCTCGGCGGATTCTATCGCCTCGCTCGCCGATACGCAGATCGCCTCGCTCACCTCGACGCAGGTGCGCGGGCTCACGACGAGCGCCATCGCAGCGCTGACGACGACGGAAGTCGCGGCCTTCACCACTACCCAGCTCGCCGGCCTCAGCTCGGTACAGATCTCCGCCCTGTCCGCCGCGCAGTTTTCCGCGCTATCGGCCACGCAATTGCGAGCCCTCACGGTCACCCAGACCGGCGGCATCACGTCGGACGACATCGCAGCGCTGACGACGACGCAGGTTCTCGCCTTCAGCTCGAGCCAGCTCGCGGCGCTTTCCACGAGCGACATCGCGGCGCTCAGCACGACGCTCATCTCCGCCCTCTCGACCACGCAGCTTTCAGGTCTGACGGCGGTGCAGATGGGGCAACTCTCGGACGTCGATGTGGCCGCGCTCACCAACACGCAGATCCAGGCCCTGACTTCGACGCAACTGAAGGGGCTCACCACGACGGCCATCGCCGCCATGACGTGGACGCAAGTCGCGCTCCTCACCAGCACGCAGCTCGGAGGCCTGTCGTCGAGCCAGGCCGCCGCGCTCACGACGGCGAACGTCGCTGCCATGACGGTCGTCCAGATCAAGGCGCTGACGTCGGCCCAGGTGTCCGGCCTTTCGGCCGACTACGTCTCCGGCCTGACGAGCACGCAGCTTTCGGCCCTCAACACGACCCAGATCGCCGCATTGAGCACCACGGCCGTCGCGGCCCTGAGCGCCACGCAGTGGCAGGCGCTGAGCACCACGCAGCTTGCGGCCATGACGAGCACCCAGCTCGCCGTCCTCACGGCGGACGACGTCGCCGCCCTGAGCGACACGCAGATCGCGCGCCTCAGCTCGACCCAGATCAGCGGGCTTTCGACCTCCGCCATCGAGGCCCTGACGACGACGCAAATGACCGCGCTGACGAACACGCAGATCGGCGGGCTGACATCCTCCCAAATCGCGGCGCTGACGACGTCGCAGGTCGCCGCGCTCACCACGACGCAGCTGCGCGCCCTGACGACGGTCCAGACGGCAGCACTGACCGCCGACGACATCTCGGCCCTGACGTCGACGCAGATGGCCGTTCTCTCCTCGACCCAGGTCGCCTCGCTGGCGACGTCCGCCATTGCCGCCCTCTCCGACAGCGAGGTGCAGGGCCTTTCCACCTCCCAGCTCGCGGGCATGACGACTGCGCAGATCGCCCAACTCACAAATGGCATGCTGGCGCTGCTTACGGGAACCCAGGTCGCCGCCCTCAATGCCACGCAGATCGCGGCCCTCGCCAAGGACACTGCGGGTGCACTTACGGCAACGCAACTCGCCGCGCTCACCTCGACGCAGGTGGCGGCGCTGACACCGACGCAGCTTTCCGCTCTTTCGACGACCGCCGTCGGCTCCCTGAGCACGACCCAGCTCAAGGCGCTGAACGCCACGCAAATGGCGGCCCTCACTCCCGACCAGGTGGATGCGCTTTCGGCCGCGACCCTCTCGGCTCTCTCGTCCACGCAGATCGGCGCGATCTCGACCTCGGCGATCGGCAGCCTCAACACCACGCAACTGCAAGCCCTGTCGCAGACGCAGATGGCGGGGCTCAGCACGGCGCAGGCCAACCGCCTGTCGGATCTCTCCATCTTCTCCACGACGCAATTGAAGGGCCTCGATTCCACGCAGGTGGCTGCGCTGCTGACGTCGGCGGTCGCGACGCTCACCACGACGCAGATCCCGCTGCTGACGACCACGCAGCTTGCCGGGCTGACGGCGAGCCAAGTTGCCGCGCTGTCGTCCACCCAGGTCCTTTCGGTGACGCCGACGCAGATCCATGCCCTCACGACCACGCAGATCGCGGCGCTGTCGGCGGACGGCGTCGCGGGCTTGAGCACGTCGCAGATCGCGGCGCTCACGTCCTCGCAGGTCTCCGTGCTGTCGACGACCGAGATCGGCGCACTGAGCGCGCAGCAGATCGCGGCGCTGACCACCACCCAGATCAGCGGCTTCACGTCTGCTCAGATCGCCCAGTTCTCCGGCGACGTGATCCAGGCACTCAGCCAGACGCAAGTCGTGTCGCTC
>RXJK01000264.1:0-6130 GCA_003963125.1 Hyphomicrobiales bacterium | reverse complement strand
ATGCAAGGGCTGACCACGACCGCCGTTGCGAGCCTCACGTCCTCCGAGGTGGCCGCGTTCTCGACGAGCCAGATCGCGGCGCTGAGCGCCCTCCAGATCGCCGCCTTCACCACCACGGCCTTCTCCGCGCTGACGACGACGCAGTTGAAATCGCTCTCGACCGCGCAGCTCACCGCGCTTTCGGCGGACGACATCCAGGCGCTCAGCACCACGCAGCTTTCGGTGCTCAACTCCGCCCAATTCGGCGCCATCAGCACCACGGCCATCGCCAAACTCTCGACGGCGCAGGTGATGGCCCTGACCGTGACGCAGATCTCGGGCATGTCGACGACCCAGCTCGCCCAGCTTTCGGCCGACAGCCTCGCCTCGTTCACCACCACGCAGATCGCGGGCCTCACCTCCACGCAAATCAGCAGCCTGCGCACGACGGTCATCGCCGAGCTGCAAGCCACGCAGCTTTCCGCGCTGACCACTACCCAGATCGCCGGGCTCGCCGCCACGCAAGTCGCCGCGCTGACGACGACGGCCGTCGCGGCCCTCACGACGACCCAGGTGAAGGCGCTCAGCACGACGCAGATCGCCGGACTGACGAGCGACGAGCTCGCGGCGCTGGCGACCGACCGCATCATGGCGCTGTCGTCGACGCAGCTCTCGATCCTTTCGCGGACGCAGATCGCGGCGCTGACGAGCACCCAGGTGTCCGTGTTCTCCTCCACGCAGATCAGCGGGCTCACGAGCGTGCAGATCAGTGGGCTCACCTCCACCGACATCGAGACCTGGAACTCCACGCAGATCGGGGCGCTCAGCTCGACGCAGGTGAGCGGCCTCTCGACGGACGCGTTCAGCGCGCTCCTCAGCAGCCAGGTCGGGCAGCTAACCACCACGCAGATCAGCGGGCTGACGTCGCTGCAAATGGCCTATCTCGCCGACACCCAGGCCGACGGCCTCTCGTCCACGCAGGTGGCAAGCCTCAGCGTGACGCAGATCGCGGCGATCACGAGCACGGCGAGCGCGAGCCTCGACCAGACGCAGATCGCGGCGCTGACCTCGAGCCAGATCGCCGCCTTCAGCGCGGTGAGCGTCTCGGCGCTTACGGCGACGGCACTCTCGAGCCTCTCGGCCACGCAGCTCTCAGGCCTCACCGCAACGCAGATGCGCGCGCTGTCCTCGACCGTGGTTGCCTCGCTCACGACGACGCAGATCAAGGGCTTCACGACGACGCAGCTCAGCGCTCTCGCCGCCACGACGATCGAGAACCTGACCGTCGACCAGGTGGCCGCGCTGACCACGCAACAGGTTTCCGCCCTTGCGGTGACGCAGGTCGCGGCCCTGACCGACAGCCAGATCGCCGCGCTGACGACGACGCAGATCCAGCGACTCGCGGCGACACAGATTGCGGCCATCGCCACGGACAGCATCACGGGGCTCACGACCTCGCAGGTCCAGGTACTGACGACGACGGCCGTTGCGGCGCTGGCAGCGACGCAAGTCGCGTCGCTCACGACGACGGACGTGGCGGCCCTGAGCGTGACGCAGCTGAAAGCGATGAGCCAGACCCAGATCAACGCCATCACGGGCGACCAGATCGGGGTCTTGAGCAGCGATCAGGTGGCCGGGCTCGCGACCACGCAGGTGGCCGCGCTCGATCCGGATGCGCTGGGTTATCTCACGGGCACCCAGATCGCCGCCATGTCGACCCGGCAGGTGGCCGCGATCAGCAGCTCCGGCATCTCGAGCCTCACCGCCGAGGTGGTCGCGGCGCTGTCCGCCGACCAGCTCGACGAACTCAGCGACACGCAGATCCGGGCGCTCACCGTCGATCAGATGGAGGCGTTCTCGTCCGAACAGGTCGCGGCGCTGACGACGACGCAGATCAAGGTGCTGAGCGCGACGCAGGTGAATGCGCTCAATCCGATCCAGGTCGAGGGCCTGACGATCTCCCAGATCGCCGTGATGACGGCCACGCAGTTCGCGGCTCTCGACCCGGAAGACGTGGCGCAACTGAGCGAAACGCAGATCGCGCAGCTTTCGACGACCCTGATCCGGACGCTGTCGTCGGACGAGATCAGCGCGCTCAGCAGCACGCAGATCTCGAGCCTGTCGTCGACCCAGATCCGCGCGCTCACGCAGACCCAGATCGGCGGCCTGACGACAAACGAGATCGCGCAGCTCACGACAACCCAAGTCGCGGGGCTGACGGCGACGCAGGTCTTCTATCTGGCCGCGACCCAGGTGAGCGCAATGACGTCCACCCAGATCTCCTCGCTCTCCGCGGCGCAGATCACCGGCCTGACGACGACCGACATCAATGCCCTCTCGACGGCGCAGCTCTCTGCCTTCACGACGTCGCAGATCGCTGCCATGAGCGCAGAACAGTACAATGCCTACATCGCCTGAGGCAGGCTCGGATCAGCCGGAGGGAAGAACGACGCGCACAAGCAGGCCGCCACCTGCCACCTCGCCCAGCGTGATGCTGCCGCCGTGCGCGTGGACGGCATCGCGGGCGATGGTGAGCCCGAGGCCCACGCCGCCGGTCGAGCGGTTGCGCGAACCTTCGAGCCGGTAGAACGGCTGGAACGCCTTCTCGCGCTCCTCGACGGGGATTCCGGGTCCCTTGTCGGCGATCTCGATGCTGGCGCCCGCCTCGTCCTGCTGCAGGGTCACCATGGCGTCGCCGCCGTACTTCACGGCGTTCTCGATGAGGTTGGTGAAGGCGCGCTTGAGGACGAGCCGCTGGCAATGCAGCGTGAGATGATCGGGGCCGTGGAAGGCGACGGGGTGACCCGCATCACTCGCCTCGTCCGTCAGGCTGATGAGCAAAGCGGCGACGTCGACGTCCGTGCTCGGTTCGACCTGCGAGTCGTTCTGCGCGAAGACCAGCGTCGCCGAGATCATGCTGGTCATCTCCGCGATCTCGCGGCTCAGCTGAGCCTTGAGAGCGGGCTCCGCCACGTCCTCGATCGACAGGCTGAGGCGGGTGAGCGAGGTGCGCATGTCGTGGGAGATGGCGGCCAGCATCTGCGTCCGCTCCTCGACATACTTGCTCAGGCGCGCATGCATCTCGTTGAGGGCTTCGGCGATGGGGGTGAACTCGTTGAGACCTGTCGTCGAGATGGGGCTCTGGGTCCGGTCGAACCCCAAACGCTTCGCAGCCGCCGTGAGCGCGCTGAGTGGCGCCAGCGTGCGCCGCGCGGTCCATACGGACAAGGCGACGACGACGAGCGCACCAGCCAGCAAGAGGATCGGAACGTCCATCCGCCAGCTGCGCGCGTGATGCTTGGGAAGGACGTGCAGCCACGTTCCATCGTTCAGCTCGACGTGGATGTCGAAGATGGCCGGGACGACGTCCTGCGTCTGCGGCCTGCTCTCGGACTGCTCCTGCGGCGGGACGACCGTCAACCGGTACGGCAAATCGAAAGGCAGGCGCGACGGTGGTGGCGGCGGGCGGCGCTCGAGGCCTTCGGCCGCTGCCTCTCCGCTTCCGTCGCGGAAGGGTGGACGCCTCTTCTCAGACCGCGGCCCGTGCGAGTTGGGTCCGCCGAAGCGGATGGACACGGATTTGGCGCGGTCACGCAGTGCCGTCCGCAGATCACCCCCAAACATCCCGTCGAGTTGCGGCAGGGGCGGCCGCGGATGGCGTGGGCCGGGGTTCTCCTGCTGCGACCACATGATGTCGAGGTACTGGGACGCCGGGAGCTTGGCGAGCTCCGCGTTGCGGTCGGCAGCCGGCACCTGCTCCGCCACGGCCAGGACCTGCACGATAGCCTTCGTGAGCCACTCGCTCTGGAAGACGATGTATTCGGGCCGATGCACCACGGTGAGCTGGAACAGCGCCAGCGCCAACAGCGCCGCGATAGCGAGCACGATCGCCGTTCCGATGCGGGTCTCGAGACGCCGCCTCGCCCAGAAGTTGGCGCGCAACATGCTCACGCCCGCCCGGGGCTTGTGATCGACACGACGTTGGGCGTGAAGATATAGCCGCGATTGCGCACCGTCTTGATGACCTGGGGCAGCTGGGGATCGACCTCGACCTTGCGCCGCAGGCGCATGACCTGGACGTCGATGGAGCGGTCGAAGGGTGCCAGCGCCCGGCCTCGCGCGAGATCAAGAAGCTGGTCGCGGGACAGCACGACCTGCGGCCGTTCGACGAAGGCCTGCAGCAGCTCGAACTCGCCGGTGGTCAGATCGACGGACGCGCCTGCCGGCGTCGTCAGCAGCCGGTTCGCCACGTCGAGCCGCCAGCCGTTGAAGGTGTAGACTTCCTCGCGCGCAGCGTGCTGGGCCGGCATGCTGTTGGCGCGGCGCAGAATGCCTTTCAGGCGGGCCAGCAACTCGCGCGGCAGGAATGGCTTGCAGACGTAGTCGTCGGCACCCAGCTCCAGCCCGACGATGCGGTCCGAATCACCTGCCACTGCCGTCAGGAGTACGATGGGTACGTTGCTGCGGCTGCGCAGCTTGCGGCAGATCGCGAAGCCGTCCTCGCCGGGCATCATGACATCCAGGATGAGGAGATCGATGTTTGCCACGTCGAACGTGCGGAACACCTCACCGCCGTTCGCGGCCTGAGTCACGCGCATGCCCTGGCCCGAGAGAAAACGGGCGAGCCCCGTGCGGATCTGCTGGTCGTCGTCCGCAATCAGAATATGTGGTGCTCGTTCCACGGCGCGCGATGTCCTTCCAGTCTCCCAATAGGTGCGTCGCGGAAGCGCTGCAACCGAGGGACTGTAACACTGTGTTACACGTCTACTGGATGCGGCTGCCTCTAGGACTCTCAGCAGTGGATGCAGTGAGCCGGTTCCGCAATCACGAGTGTAACCGACCATTACAAACGAGGCGTTTTTCAGTTCTAAGCAAGGAATCCAGACGATCGTAACCCTATTCCGCCCGTCATGGTTAGCGAGGTAACGGGCTTTCTACGCATCACGAAAGGGTCGATCCATGTCGATATCCAGTATCAGCGCATACAGTGGTGGCGGCTATGCGGGATCCGTCCAGCAGCGGCGCCACAAGGAAATGGATGCCGTCGCAGACGCCGTGCAGGCCGGCGACATCACCAGCGCCCAGCAGGCGCTGAAAACGCTCAAGAGTGACATGCCGTCCGCCTCGGACACGTCAACGCAGGGGACGGACGCCATCGGCAAGGCCCGGCGTGCCCTCTCGGCGATGCACGTGCAGGGGACCAGCCAATCCAGCGATACCGATACCGACAGCGACGATACTGGCGCGACCCTGAAGAGCCAGGTCGATGCACTGTTCGCCGCCATCGAGAAGGGTGACCTGACGAGCGCGCAGTCCGCACTCACGACGCTGCAATCGAACATGCCGCAGCCACCCGCCATGGGACCGCCGGGGGGAGACACCGGCTCGTCCGAACTCGCGACGTCGCTCAATAGCCTCTTCGATGCGGTGAAGTCGGGCGATACGACGAAGGCGCAAGCCGCCCTCGACACCATCGAGAAGCAAGGCGGCCTGTCAGCCGACGCTGACGGCACAATCGACAAGGATCTCGACGCGCTGTTCTCGGCCGTCAAGTCCGGCGACATGAAGACCGCGCAATCGTCGCTCGATACGCTCAGCGACGACATGCAGAGCAACATGCCGCCTCCGCCACCTCAGGGCTTCGGCTTCGGCGGCATGCCGGGAGGTCTCGGCGGCAGCTCGTCGAGCGACGCCTCGAATGCCATGAAGTCGACCCTCGACGATCTGTCCTCCGTATTCTCCGCGATCGAGAAGGGCGACATGACGGCGGCGCAGCAGGCGCTGACGAGCCTCAAGTCCGATCAGAGTTCGCTGCGGGCCCTGTTCCAGCCGTCCACCGCCAATACGGCCGCGAGCACCGTGACGTCGGGCTATCTCGACACGGCGACGACCTGAGCGTTTCTCTCGCGCTCATGGGGCGGGCTGCGCGGCGTATCGCGCAGCCCGTTGCATATCCCGGGCGCGAGGGCGCCTACTGCTTGATGTTGAGCTGACGGATGAGCGGCAGCCAGGTCGCCTCCTCTTTCGCGAGGTAGGCGGTGAACTCGGCGGGGCTCATCGGCATGGTGTCGGCACCGATGGCCGCAAAGCGCTTCTTGACCTCGGCGTCGTTGAGGATCTTGCGCAGCTCTGCATTCATCCGGTCGACGAT
>RXJK01000182.1:58930-63585 GCA_003963125.1 Hyphomicrobiales bacterium | reverse complement strand
TTTCATGTCGTGATCCGCAAGCCAAGGGCCGAGCCAACCCTGGGTCCCGAACACCAGGACGTAGATCAAGCCCGCGACGACCGGCGAGACCGAGAAGGGAAGATCGATCAGCGTGATCAGAACCTGCTTACCCCGGAACTCGAACTTGGTGATGGCCCAGGCCGCGGCAATGCCGAACACGAGGTTGAGCGGCACGGCAATCGCCGCCGCCGTCAGCGTCAGGCGGATGGCCGACAACGCGTCGGGATCGGTCAGGGCAGCGATGTACGCCTGCCAGCCCTTGCGGAAGGCTTCTACGAACACCACGATGAGGGGCATCAGCAGGAAGGTCGCGAAAAAGAGCAGCGCGATGGCCAGCACGGCGTATCGCACCCACGCCGGATCACGCGTTGCGCTATTGCGCTCAAAACGGGCGCTGCGCGGGACGGCCGGCTCTTGAGCGATGGCCACCGTCATGCCGCAAGCCTCGAGCTGCGGCGTTCGGTCCAGACCTGGAGCGCGTTCACGACAAGCAGGAGAACGAAGGACGCGACCAGCATGACGGCCGCCACGGCGGTAGCGCCCGCGTAGTCATACTGCTCGAGCTTGGTGATGATGATCAGCGGCGTGATCTCGGACACGAGGGGGATATTGCCCGCAATGAAGATCACGGACCCGTATTCCCCGACTGCGCGCGCGAAGGCCAGCGCGAACCCCGTGAGCAGCGAGGGGTAGAGATAGGGAACGACGACGCGCCACATCGTCTGCCATCGCCCTGCGCCGAGGCAGGCCGCGGCCTCCTCGACCTCCGTATCGAGATCCTCCAGGATCGGCTGCAGGGTCCGCACCACGAACGGCAGGCCGATGAAGACGAGCGCCACCAGCACGCCGAGCGGCGTGAAGGCCACGGCGATTCCCCACGGTTCGAGCACCGAACCGAGCCAGCCGTTCCGGGCGTAGAGTGCGGTCAGCGCGATACCTGCCACCGCCGTCGGCAGCGCGAAGGGGAGGTCGATCAGCGCATCGACGAGACGGCGGCCGGGAAACTCGTAACGCACGAGCGCCCACGCCAGGAAGAAGCCGAATACGACGTTGATCGCAGCCGCCAGCAGTGACGCACCGAACGTCAGCTTGTAGGAGGCAACGACACGCGGCGTGCCGATCGCCTGGAGGAGGGCCGGCCAGCTCAGGCTCGCCGTTTTGATGAAGATCGCCGCCAGCGGGATGAGAACGATGAGCGACAGGTACGTCAGCGCGAACCCGAGCGACAGGCCAAATCCCGGCAGCACCTGGCGCCTGCCCGCCAAACGCATCAGTGCCTCGCCAGCACGAGCGGCGATTGCCCGCCCCCGCGGACGTCAATCGGCGCAAGGCCGCACACCAGTGCCACGATGAACGCGTAGGCGATGGCGAAGCCCGTGAGGCCTATCCAATGTCTGAGAGCCATGCTCCCCTCCTCGTACTCCGTCATTCTTAGGGCCGGCGTGGGCCGGCCCTAACGATGGAAACCTGCAATGCTTATTCCTGGGATTGCTAAGCGCGGCGAGCTCGGGCGTCACTTGCCGTAGATCTGGTCGAACAGCCCGCCGTCCTTGAAGTGCGTCTCGTGCGCCTTGGTCCAGCCGCCGAACACGTCGTCGATGGTAAACAGGCTGACCTTGGCGAAGCGGTCGGGATACTTCGCCAGCACTTTCTCGTCCCGCGGGCGGTAGAAGTTGCGCGCGGCGATCTCCTGGCCCTCGGGCGTATACCAATACTCGAGGTAGGCCGTGGCGACCTTCCGCGTGCCGCGCTTGTCGACGACCTTGTCGACGACGGCGACGGAGGGTTCGGCGAGGATCGAGATCGACGGCGTGACGAGTTCAAGCTTCTCAGGCCCCAGTTCCTTGATGGCGAGGAAGGCTTCGTTCTCCCAGGCAATCAGCACGTCGCCGATCCCGCGCTCCACGAACGTGGTCGTGGCCCCGCGGGCGCCGGAGTCGAGCACCTTCGTGTTCTTGTAGATCTTGCCGACGAGGTCCTTGGCGGCGGCATCGCTACCGCCTGGCTGCTTCAGCGCGTAGCCCCAGGCGGCCAGATAATTCCAACGCGCCCCGCCCGACGTCTTCGGGTTCGGCGTGATCACCTCAACGCCCGGCTTTGCGAGGTCGTTCCAGTCCTTGATGCCTTTCGGGTTGCCCTTGCGCACCAGGAACACGATGGTCGACGTATAAGGGGCGGAGTTGTTGGCCAGCTTCTTCTGCCAGTCCGGCGCCAGGATGCCGACCTTGGCGATGGCATCGACGTCGCCGCCGAGCGCCAGCGTCACGACATCCGCGTCGATGCCGTCGATCACCGTCCGGGCCTGCTTGCCCGAGCCGCCGTGCGACTGCTTGATGGTGACGACGTCGCCGGTCTTCTCCTTCCACTGCTTGGCGAAGGCGGCGTTGAAGTCGAGGTAGAGCTCGCGCGTGGGGTCGTAGGAGACGTTCAGGAGGGAGACCTGCGCCTGCCCAAAGGCCGGGCTGAGGCCGAGACTCAGCAGGAGTACCGCGCCAGCGGCGCGGCGGGTGAAACGAGCGATCATGGCATTCCTTCTCCTGAGTGAGAGCGTGAAAGATGCCCCGCGCCGGATCGGCGCGAGGCTCTTATTGATGTGCGATGGGCCCGTGCTGTCAGAACCAGTGGGTCATGAGCACGCGCAAGGCGAGTTCCTGCTCATCGAGCGTGCGCTCGCCCTCGGGAACGTCGCGCAGCCGCGCTTGTTCTTCGCCCCATGCGGCGAGGCCGGAGGCGACATAGGCCCAGACCTCCGACAGGCCCTGCGATATGGCGGACAGCGCGATCATTGCAGCCTCCTGACCGCTTCGGCGCGCCGGGACCCGTGCAGGGTCGCGAACTCTCGAGCAATGCGCTGAGCAGCCTGCGGAGAGACGAACACGTGGCCATTGAGTGCGTCGAAACCTTTGGCAGCCGAGTGGAACTTGAAGCCCCGTTCGCCGGGGTGGCGGACCACGATGCCCGCGACTTCGTCGCCCAATCCATCGATGGTGTATCCTTCAGACATGACTTCTCCTTCGCCAGCCCGCGGCCGGCGTTCCAGTTGTGCAGATGATGTCGGTTTCAGATCGCGCCGCGTTCGCGCGGCAACCGTCTCAGCAACAACAGGACGTCGAGGCAGCCGCGGCGATGGCGCGGGGTCGTGTCGAGGCAATCCAGGTCACGTGCGGTCCTCCATGGATGGGAGGCCACGAATGCACATCGTGGCATCTTAGCGTTTGATGACGCGGCGCAAGCACCTTGCCGAAACGACCGCGGACAGGGCCACAAGCCCCGACGTCATCACGCTACAGGGCCCCTGCCGGCAGCCGAACCAAGAATTTCTGCGAAGCTTATGAAGGGCTGCTGGGCCAAAGCCGCAAAGGGTTGAGATCAGCCTGGAGGCCTCGCTCACACCGGGCGAACTCACGCTGGCCTATCGCATTCCGCCGTGTGCTGAGCGCCTGGCCGTGCGGCAGGCGGGCCGTCGATCTGCGGAGCGGCCGGCCTTGCTATGGTGCTCCTACTGCGCCTTGAATTTGGCGGCTTTTACGATCGGGGCGTAGCGGCTCATCTCCGAGACGACGAAGTCTTTCAGCCCGGCGCCATCTTTGTACATGGGTTCGAAGCCGAGGGGGCCGAGCCGCTGCTTGAATCGCTCCGAGGTGACGACGGCGGCCACCTCCTTCGCCAAGAACGCGGCGGCGTCGGGCGCCAGGTCCTTCGGTGCCCATAGTCCGTACCAGGACAACATCTCGAAGGGCGGCAAACCGTTCTCCTCGATGGTCGGCACGTCGGGTGCGAGGGAAGACCGGTTGCGGCTGGTGACGGCGAGCGGCTTCAAGCGGCCGGCCTGCACGTTGGGCAGCGTGGACAGCATCGGATCGGCGAGAAGGTGGACGTGCCCGCCGACCATGTCATTGAGGACCGGGCCGCCGCCGCGATAGGCCAGGATCGGCGTCTCGACGCCGGCCTGTTGGCGCAGGAATTCCACGGTCAGGTGCCCGGCCGATCCGAGGCCGCTGGTGGCCAGCGTATATTGGTTCGGGTTCGCCTTCAGCGTCTCGAAGAACTCCTTCAGGTTGCGCGCGGGCACGGAAGGGTGCGTGGTCACGATCAGAGGTCCGCCGGCGATCAGGGCGATGTGCGTGAAGTCGTTGACGACGTCGTAGTGGACGTTCGGATTGATCAGCGGCTGCACGACATGGATCGAGGCGTTGAAGAGCAGCGTGTAGCCGTCGGGCGCCGCGCGCGCGACGGTCGCGGAGCCCGCAGTTCCGCCGGCCCCTTGCGCCCGGTTCTCGACGACGACGGACTTTCCCGTCAGCTCCTGCAGCTCCTGGCCTAGAATGCGTGCCGCGCCGTCGACGGAGCCGCCCGGCGGGAACGGGACGACGATCGTGATCGGCCGATCGGGGAACGTGCCCGCCTGCGCGAAGTCCGGTGCGAGCCCGAGAAGGCTCAGCAGCAAAACCAGGCATATCGAGGCGCGCATCGGCTCACTCCAGCAGGCCGCTAATAGGTTCCCGGGTACTCGCCTCCATCGACGAGCAGGCTCTGGCCCGTGACGAACCCGGCGTCCGCCGAGCAAAGAAATGCAACACACGCGCCAATCTCACGGGTCGCGCCGAAGCGGCCGGCCGGATTTTTCTGGGCGC
>RXJK01000182.1:54649-58880 GCA_003963125.1 Hyphomicrobiales bacterium | reverse complement strand
CGAGGCCCGAGCGCGCGCCGTTGGAAAGGCCCAGATCGAGCTGGGGCAGCTTCACGCTGCGGGAGACGATGTTGACGACGCGTCCGAAGCCGCGGGCCATCATGCCGTCGACCGTCAGCCGCATCATTTCGATGGGCGCGAGCATCATGCGGTCGAGCGCGCCGATCCAGCGCGCGCGGTCCCAGTCGCGATAATCCCCGGGCGGCTCGCCGTCGCCATTGTTGATGAGAATGTCGGGCGCGGGGCAGGCCTGCAATGCGGCGGCCCGGCCTTCCGGCGTGGTGATGTCGCCGGGGACCGGCGTCACCTTGGCGCCGGTGGCGGCCGCGATGTCGGCGGCCGCAGCCTCGATGATGGGCACTTTGCGCGCCACGATGACGACTTGGCAGCCTTCCCGCGCCAGCGCTTCGGCGCACGCCCGGCCCATGCCGCGACTTCCCGCGACGACGAGCGCGGTCTTCCCACGAAGGCCCAGATCCATCGGGAACCTTACTCGGCGGCGATCGAGGTGAGCGGCTTGAGCTTCCACCCGTACTGCCGGTCGAGCCCCAGTTCCTGCACGATGCGCAGGCCTTTGCGCAGGGCTTCGCCCTCGAGATTGGTCAGCGGCTTGCGCAGGCTGCCCGCGGGCAGGCCAACGGCCTTCATCAGGGATTTCACGGCCACGGGGTTGATGGCGGAATAGGTGTAGTGCAGAAGCGGCAGAAGCCGCATGTAGGTCTCACGGAAACCTGCCGCCTCGGCCCAGCCCTGCCACGGCTTCGAAATGGTGGCGAGCTCGGCCGGCGCGATGTTGCCCGTCATGTTCGCAGTACCGTGGCCGCCGAGGCTCATGGTCGGCACGACGAGCCCGAGGTTGGGACTGTCGCAGCACATGATCGAGGCGTGCGTATTGGCGGCGATCATCTGCGCCACCTGGCCCACGCGCGTGGTGGACTCCTTGTGCACCACGTAGTTCGGATGCTTGAAGACGCGGATCAGGTTGTCCCAGTGCAGATCCGTCTTGATGCGCGGGGGATTGTTGTAGACGCCGAGCGGCAGGTCGGTGGCATCGGCGACTTCGAGGAAGAAGCGTTCGATGTCGCCTTCGCTGGCGCAGATGTAGGCGGGGGCCGCGAGGATGGCGCCGTCCGCGCCGTTGGCCTTGGCGAAGCGCACGTTCTCGATGGTCGCCTCGGTGTTGTTGCCCGTGCACCCGTAGAACAGCTTCATGCGCGAGGATTTCATCTTCGCGGTCTCGACGATGATCGCCTTCTTCTCCTCCGGCGACAGCATCGAGACCTCGCCGGTCGAGCCCATGATCAGCACGGCGCAGGAGCCATGGCGCTCCTGGAAGTCGAGGAGTGCGCGGAACGCCGGAAAATCGATCTTGCCGTCGCGATTGAAGGGCGTGATGAGCGCCACGAACGAACCGACCAGCTTTTCATGTGCCATGCGAAGCTCCTGCTGCATCGGGCCACGAGGGCCGTGCTCATGGGCGCGCATCTTGGAGCAAATAGCATGGCTTGCAAAGGGCTGGTTTCTTCTATGTGATGCAGGCCAATCCCACCACACGCACGACCTCAGACCAGCATCCCGGGACGATCGATGATCGAGCGCATTCCGCACTGTTGCCATTGGGGTGCCTTCACGGCGCTCGTCGAAGGCGGGCGCATTGTCGGTATCGAGCCGCACCCGGGCGATCCGGCGCCATCGAACCTCTTGCAATCCATTCCGGACCTGATGGACCCGGCAGTGCGGATCGCCCGCCCGCACGTGCGCGAAGGCTGGCTCAGGTCACGCGACCGCACGGGCCGCGGCCGCGACCGGATGATCCCCGTTTCCTGGGACGAGGCGCTCGATCTCGTCGCCGGCGAAATCGACCGAATACGCAAGGCACATGGCAACGATGCGATCTTTGCGGGTTCCTACGGCTGGACCAGCGCCGGCCGTCTGCATCATGCGCAAAGCGTGCTGAAGCGCCTCATGAACTGCGTCGGGGGCTACACGGCGCACGTCGATACTTACAGCGTCGGTGCCGGCGCCGTCATTGCCCGCCACGTCCTGGGGCCCGACGGATACGGGCAATCCAACATGATGGAGATGATGGCGGAGAATACCGAGCTGCTGCTGGTGTGCGGCGCGCTCAGTCCGCGTACGGCGCAATCGGAGACCGGCGGCATGCGCGGGCACAGCCACGCGCTTTATCTCGAACGCCTCAAGGCGCGGGGCGGTCGCATCGTGCTCGTGTCGCCGCGCCGCGACGATATCCCGGTCAACCTCGGGGCGGAGTGGTGGGCCATCCGGCCGAACACGGATACCGCGCTCCTCCTGGGGCTGGCGGGCGAGATCGTCGCCGCAGGCCGGCACGACCATGATTTTCTCACGCGATGCACGTCGGGTGCGCCGGAGTTGCTGGGCTACCTAAGCGGCAACGCCGATGGCGTTGCAAAAAATGCCGCCTGGGCTGCCGGTATCACCGGCCTCGATGCCGGTGCGATTGCTGCGCTCGCGCGCGAGATGACGACGAAGCGCACGTTCATCTCGCTCAGCTTCGCGCTGCAGCGGGCTGTTCATGGCGAGCAGCCCTGGTGGGCCGGGCTCGCGCTCTCGTGCATCGCCGGACAGATCGGCGTTGCGGGTGGCGGCGTTTCGTACGGCCTCGGGTCCGTCGGCGGCGTCGGTATCTCCGATCCTTTGGGCGCGGTCGGTTCGTTCCCCCACGGCAGGAAGCCGAACGCCGCGTTCATCCCCGTGGCGCGCATCGCCGACATGCTGCTCAATCCCGGCGGGCCCTTCACGTACGAGGGAGGCACGTACGCCTATCCCGACATCCGCATGGTGTACTGGGCCGGCGGCAATCCGTTTCATCACCACCAGGATCTCGGGCGCCTCGATCGCGCGTGGGCGAAGCCAGAGACCATCGTGGTGCAGGACATCAACTGGTCGGCGACGGCCAAGCGCGCGGACATCGTGCTGCCGGCGACGACCACACTCGAACGCAACGATCTCTCCGGCGGCCGCCGCGCCGACTGGATCTTCGCCATGAAGCAGGTCGTGCCGCCGTACGCGGAGGCGCGGTCGGATTTCGAGATCATGCGGGGGCTCGCGTCGCGCCTCGGCGTTGAGGAAGCCTTCACCGAACATCGGGACGAGATGGGCTGGATCCGGCACATCTACGAGGAGACGCGCAGCAACGCGGCGGCCAAGGGCGGCGAGATGCCGGCGTTCGAGGACTTCTGGGCCGTGGGCCAAGCGGCCGTGCCGCAGAAGCCGCTGACGCCGCCGCTCGCGCAATTCCGCGGCGATCCCGCCGCGCATCCGTTGAAATCCGAAACGGGCAAGATCCTCCTCTACTCGAAGACGCTCGAAGCCTGTGCCTACGCAGACTGTCCGCCGCATCCGAAGTGGCTCGAGCCGCCGGAGTGGCTCGGGGCGCCAGCCGCGAAAGCGCATCCGTTCCATCTTCTGACGGCCCAGGCCGAAGGCCGTCTCCACAGCCAGCTCGACAACGGCCGCGTGGCGCAGGCCCTGAAGCAGGCCGGACGCGAAGCTTTGCTGATGAACCCGGATGACGCAAAGCGTCTCAACCTCAAGGATGGCGACACCGCTCTCCTTTCCAATGCCCGCGGCCGCTGCCTGGCGGGTGTGCGCACGACGGACGATGTGCGCCCGGGGGTCGCCATTCTGCCGACGGGGGCGTGGTATCAGCCGATCGAGTCGGCCGACGGCCCGCTCGAGATCGCCGGCAATCCGAATGTGCTGACGCTGGACGTGCCAGCCTCGTCGTTTTCTGGCGGCTGTGCGGCCCACACGTGCCTCGTGTCGATCCGGCGCTACGAAGGTAATGCGCCTCTGCCCGCCTTCACGCGTCCGGAGGGAGCGGAAGCGCAGTGACCGATCGTCGACCCGCGGGAGCCGGTGCACGCGTCGGTGCGAGCCGCTTGGGGAGTGCGTGCTTCGATGGCACATGGCACAAGCGGGCGTAGACTACCGCTCGGCTGCGGGCGCGCGGCCTCGTGAGAAGGTCACGCATTTGGTGAGGCGAGGAGGTGGCGGGGAAGTCTAACCCATTGATTGAATGGCGCACCGGGAAGGATTCGAACCCACGACCCCCAGATTCGTAGTTTGAAATTGTCAGCGTAACTGCCTGTTATTGCAGGTCTTATGTTGTACCAGGAATCGCGATTTTGCCCGGCTTTTGCGTTGGTTTGTACAACGCCACCCTTCCATATCAGCGCCACACAGGCCG
>RXJK01000182.1:42671-54599 GCA_003963125.1 Hyphomicrobiales bacterium | reverse complement strand
CCTGTCCCCGCGCGTAACGCCCAGCTCCGAATGCCAGCGCGACAGCCATCTGCCGCTACGAGTTCCGCCGTTTCCCCATGCTCCCCGTCGAGGACGATCATGACCCTGACCCCGGCTGCGGCCAAAGTATTGCACGACATCCTCAGCGTGGGCGCGGATCGCGCTTTGGCGCTGGGCCGGCGCATACGCGTTCCCACACCCACCGCGGAACAATTGTATGAATTCTGCGAGCTGCTCGCGACCACGCCCGGCGAAGAGCCGCTGCAAAAGTTTCTCGAAGAGCGGCCAGGATTTCTGACCGGGCTGTTGGGCGGCCCGGACAATGCCGACCTCGCCGTCCTGTTCAAGCCGGCAGTGGGCACACAATACAATGCAGATTTTTGTGTGCTGCAGGCGCATCAGGGCGGTGCCTTCGCGCATCTGGTTGAGATCGAAAGCTCACACGAGCCTCTCTTCACGCAGCAGGGCAACACAGCCAAACGCCTAGCCGGCGCCCAAACCCAGATCGAAGACTGGAAAATCTGGATTCAGGTCGCACGAGAGCATTATGCCCGAGAGCTCGTGCGCGCAGCCAAAGCACTGCCTCCACTCGCCAACTACCAACCGGGTGACCGCGGCTTCCGGCTCGTGGAACCCGACGATCTGCAAAGCATCTGGCGAGGGTTCGGCGGAGAAAGCGATCCGCATTTCACCTTCACCATCGTCATCGGGCGCTGGTCGCAGCTCAACGCCGAGGAAAAGGCGCGCATCCTCAATCGCAACAAGCAACCCCAGCTCCTGCGCATTCACACTTACGAACAGGTGGCGCGCAGCGCCAACTACCGGCTTGAGCGGGATGACTGGTACAACGCCCACGATGACTGGCAGGTTCTTGCCGCCCCCACCAATCCCTTGACCTGACCGAACCACGGCGCAGCACGCCTCCGGGCAGACCAATTATCCATTCCTTTACGCTTGCCACCCTTCACACAAAGTCAACCATAAGCGCTATTCCCGTTTACTGCTGCAACACTATGTGAGCGGATCGTCCGTAAACTGTGCCTGCGAGAGGTACGCAGGATGACGCGCAACACGGTCTTTCATCGTTGGTTTGGCTGGCGCGCACGCCTAGCCATCCTTGTGCTCGCCGCTGCTGGCCCGCTGACCGCTTTCATTCTCTATCAGATCCATGAACTTCGTCAGCGTCGCGTGGATGAAGCCCTGCATCGTGCATACGAGTATGCCAGGCTCGGCTCTGATGGTTACGAAGACATCCTGGCAGAAGCAAAGTCACTGCTCGAGCTTCTCGCCCGCGTGCCTGAGGTCAACCTTGCGGCAGGTGCAGACTGCAACGAGGCGCTGACGGCCGCTGCGCTCTCACGCCGCTGGGTGAGTGGTCTCTGGGTCGTCCCATCCAACGGGCGCGTCGCCTGCTCCAATATCGCAGACGGTGTTGGCATGGATCTGACCCAGCGCGATGAATATCGCCAGGCTATCGCCGTCGAGCATTTCCTTGTCAGCAATGTCTTCGTCAGCAAGTTGCGCAAGATACCCACCGCCGTCGCTACACTTCCGATCATCAATGCCGCGGGCCAGCGTCTCCTGATTGCCGTCACCCTTGACCTCACCTGGTTTGGCAAGCTTTCGCAAACGGTAAGCGAACGTGCCAACGCCACCGTCTTGCTGCTGGATGGCGCCGGCGAGATCGTCGCCAGCGCTTCCTCGCACAATGACCCAACCACGAGCGCGCGGGCCGGCGCGCTTGCGTCCCGCCCTTCGGGTATGTTCGAAGCTGCCGATAATCTGGGGCGGCCGACCTTCTGGGGTGTGGTGCCTCTGGCAGGCTCACCTCTTCGCCTCGCCGTCGGACTCGATCAGGCGACCGTCCTCGCCGCCTACCACCGCGGCACGCGGCAAGCCGCCGTATTGCTCGCCTTTACCGTACTTCTCACAAGCTCCCTGATTGCCTTTGCCGGGTCCGGGTTTTTCGCCAATCCCATGCGCAAACTCGACCGGCTTCTGCATCTCACCCTTGAGAATATGGACCAGGGCATCATTGCGGTCGACCAGAATGGCCGGCTGCCGATCTGCAACAAGCGCGCCACGCAGCTGCTCGGCCTGCCGCGCGATTTCATGAGCAAAGGGCCAAGCGCCAACGAAGTGCTGGCGTACCAAGCTTCCACCGGCGAGTTCGAAGCTCTGTCCACAGACGTGCAGGGCAAGCTCAATCCCTGCTTAAGCGGAGGAATCGCCACCTCCTATGAACGCACGCGCCCGGACGGGACCGTCCTTGAGATCAGGACCGTCCCCATCCCGGAAGGCGGCTGGGTGCGCACCTACTCCGACGTCACCGCGCGCAGCCGGGCCGCGACCGAGTTACTGCGCTTGGCCACCCACGATGGCTTGACGGGGCTCTGCAATCGTCGCCACTTCGACGCATCCCTGCAGATCGAAGTCGCGCGGAGCTGCCGCTCGGGACCGCCCCTCTCGCTTCTGATGATCGACGTCGACCACTTCAAACAGTACAACGATCGCTATGGCCACGTCGCCGGCGATGCCTGCCTGCGTCGCATCGCGCAACTCCTGCACGATGCTTGCCGCCGCCCGTCCGACCTCGTCGCACGCTATGGGGGCGAAGAGTTTGCCGTGCTCCTTCCCGAAACGCCGCTCGCAGCGGCGCTGCAACTGGCGGAGAACGTCCGCCGCCTCCTCGACGCCGCCGCGCTACCCCATGCCGGCGGGCAACACGGCGTTGTCACTGTCAGCATCGGTGCCGCGACCCTTGGGGATTTCGCCACCGCTTCGGCGGAAACATTTGTCGCCGCCGCCGATGCCTGTCTCTATGCCGCTAAAAGCGCAGGTCGCAATCAGGTTCATCCCGTCCCATGCGCTGAACCACTGCCACTTGCGTCATGAGTCATCCTGCGGGATCGATCAAAACTTCTCGCCTCAACACCCGTTCCGGGTGAAAAAACTTAAAGTCATCCTCGAGCGGAAACGTGCTGCAACAATCGGGTCTGCTAAAAGGCGATCCATTTTTCTAAGTCTTAGAGGCAAGCGCCTCGATAATGCGGCAATCGCTTACGGTGCCCTGAGCACACTCTTCGATCATCCGGCATAGCTCGCGTCGAAGTGCACGCAGGGACGCGATGCGTACTTCGACTTCCTCCAGCCTTTGGCGCGCGATCTTGTCAACGGCTTTGCACGAACGCGCCGGCTCGTCCTGAAGCGCCAACAATGCTCGGACTGCCTCGACCTCGAACCCCAACGCGCGCGCGTGACGTATGAACGACAACCGCCTCACGTCTCCTCTGTCGTAGCGGCGCTGGCGACCCTGCGTGCGATCCGGAGACCGCAACAGCCCGATCGTCTCGTAATAGCGGATGGTCGGCACCTTGACCTGCGCTACGCGAGCCAATTCGCCAATGGACAATGATTGCATTGCGAAATTTCCCGCTTGAATCTCTAGTCGCTAGAGATTCTATATTTCTGACACGTCATCCCATTGTGAGCAAGGCCATGAACGAAATCGCAGCAAAAGCACACGGGGCATCAGGCGGTCGATTTGACTTAAAAGTCTCCGGCATGGATTGCCCGAGCTGTGCTGCCAAGGTGGAAACCGCCCTCGCGCGCCTCGAAGGCATTTCGGATGTGCGCGTGAACTTTGCCAATCAGATCCTGACGTTCCGGGCGGACAGCGTGCACACAGGCACCGACGCGGCGGACGTCAAGGCGGCGATCCGCAAGCTTGGGTACGGCGTCGAGCCGTTGCGCGATCTCACGCGAACTGCGCCGAACCAAACACAATTCCGGGTCACGGGCATGGACTGCCCAACTTGCGCGGATAAGATTGCAACCGCTCTCGAGCGCATACCGGGTGTCACCGAGATTGGCGTCAATTTCAGCACGCAGATCCTCTCCTGCAAGCTCGATCCGGCCAAGGCGCAACCGGATGCGGTCGCGAGGACCGTCAAAGCCCTGGGCTATCATATCGAGTTGCTGCCAAATGCCGATCAGCGACGCAGGCGCGTGGGCAAACGCGGAGAAGCATCCGCTGAAGTAGCGTGGTGGCAAAGTCCGAAGGGCCGGCTGCTTGTTGTTCTGATTGCACTAACGGCCGCAGCCGGTTTGCTGTCGTGGGCGGGGCTGTTGTCTGAGCAGTGGGGCTTTCTGCCCACAGCACTGGTCGGACTGGGCTATTTCGGTCGTCGGGCGATTGCTGCAGCCCGCGCCGGTACGCCCTTCAGCATCGAAACGCTGGTCTCACTCGCGACAGCAGGCGCTGTCCTGATCGGCGCAAGCTCGGAAGCGGCCATCGTCAACATCCTGTTTTTGGTCGGCGAGCTGTTGGAAGGCCTTGCCGCGCGCCGCGCGCGCGCGGGAATTCGATCGCTCGTCAGCCTGCTCCCCCGTACCGCAACTTTGATCGAGGGCGAGGACCGGCGCGAGGTTCCGGTCGAAAGTCTGGACGTGGGCCAGGTGGTACTTGCGAGGCCTGGCGATCGCATTCCGGTTGATGGCGAAATTACACAAGGCGCGTCGGGCATCGATGAATCGGCCGTGACGGGTGAATCGATTCCGGTCAACAAGGGTGTCGGCGCGCAGGTGTTCGCCGGCAGCGTCAATACGTCCGGAACGATCTGGATTCGTATCTCGCGCCGCGTAGAGGACAACACGATCAGCCGGATCATCCACCTCGTTGAAGAAGCGCAAGCGACCAAGGCGCCGACGGCGCGTTTCATCGATCGGTTCAGCGAAATCTATACACCCCTCGCGGTTCTCGGCGCCGCACTGGTGATGGTTTTGCCACCACTCTTGTTTGGCGGCGAGTGGGGAACATGGATCTATCGCGGCCTAGCCGTCCTGCTCATCGCCTGCCCCTGTGCGTTGGTGCTCTCAACTCCGGCAGCCATCGCCTCTGCGTTGGCTGCCGGCACACGCCGCGGTCTGCTCATCAAAGGCGGCGCTGCGTTGGAAACGATGGGGCATGTGCGCACCGTTGCCTTCGACAAGACGGGCACACTCACGGCCGGCAAGCCGATCGTGACCGACATCATGGCGATCACCGGGACCGAAGAGCACCTTCTCGCCATTGCCGCCGCTGTCGAAAGCGGCTCAAATCATCCAATCGCACGCGCAATCATCGAGCGGGCGGTGCGTAGCGGGATCAAGGTTGGCGAAGCATCAGACATCCAGGCCATCGCTGGCAAGGCAGTGGCGGGACAAGTCGAGAGCCGGCCGGTGCTGGTCGCCTCGCCACGCCACGTCGCGGAACTTGGCCACGTGCCTGAGAACCATCCCACCATCGAAGCACTCGAGGAGCTCGGCAAGACGGTTGTCGTGGTCGTCGAGGACGGGCGACCCGTTGGCTTCATCGCCGTACGGGACGAGCCGCGGACCGATGCACAGCTCGCCATCAACCGCCTGAGCCGGCTCGGTGTTCACGCAGTGATGTTGACGGGCGACAACCGGCGCACGGGCGCGGCCGTCGCCAAAGCGCTCGGCGTCGATGTCCGCGCGGAGCTCCTGCCCGATCAGAAGCTGGCCGAAATCGCCAGACTGAAGGCAGGAGGCCCAGTAGCCATGGTCGGCGACGGCATCAACGATGCTCCTGCACTGGCTGCCGCAGACGTGGGTATCGCCATGGGTGGTGGGACCGACGTGGCATTGGAAACGGCAGATGCCGGGCTCTTGCATGAGCGCGTCGAGGGCGTTGCCGACATGATCGCGTTGTCGCGGCGCACGCTCGCCAATATCCGCCAGAACGTGGCCATCGCCCTCGGCCTCAAAGCAGTCCTCCTCATCACCACGTTGATCGGCGTGACTGGATTATGGCCTGCCATCATGGCGGATACCGGCGCAACCGTCCTAGTCACCCTCAATGCACTACGTCTCCTTCGCTTTGGCGAACCCGCACACCGCGCCACGACAAGCTTGGAGGCGAATTCATGAAATTCGTCAGATCCACGCGCCGCATCGCTGTTACGCGACAAGTGATCGTTGCGCTCGCCGTCCTCATGTCCTTGCCTCAGGCTGCGATCGCGAGCAGCAGGTTGGACGTGTTCACGACTTCGGGCTGCTCGTGCTGCTTCGCCTGGATAAAACGTATGCGTGCGGCGGGTTTCACGCTTACCGTCAAGGACGTCGCCATGGGTGAACTCATCCGCATCAAGTTGGTTACCGGCATCCCAGCGACCCTTGTTGCCTGTCATACGGCCAAACTCGGCGACTACGTTATCGAAGGTCATGTCCCCGTGCGGGAGATCCATCGTCTGCTTGACGAGCGACCGGATGCCATAGGGCTCGCGGTGCCTGGCATGCCGATCGGCTCACCGGGCATGGAATCGGGCAACAAGGTCGAAGCGTATACCGTCCTGCTGGTCAAGAAGGATGGCTCCACCGAAATCTATGCCAGCTATCCAGCGACCGAGTAACCCATCCATGCTATTCAAGCGATTGAGTCTCGTGGGCGTTCTTGGAATCGCCGTGGTAGGCGCCGATGTACTCTCCAAGAGGCTCGCAGAAGCTGCGCTGTCGCATGGTGTGGAAGTTGCGCTTACGCCATTCCTGAACTTGCGCCTTGGATTCAATCCAGGCATCAGCTTCGGGCTCTTTCCGATAGGATCTGCATCTGGGGTTGCCATCCTAATCGCGGTGCAGGGTGTCATCATCGCGGGGATGGTCATCGCCGCGATGTGGAGCAGACTGCTGCTGGAGCGAGCCGCATTCAGCCTCATCATCGGCGGTGCCGTTGGCAATGTGATCGACCGGGCGCGCGACGGCCTCGTCACTGACTTCCTCGACCTGCATCTGCAGGGATGGCATTGGCCCACTTTCAATATTGCCGACATGGCCATCTGCTTTGGCGTGGCGATGTTGTTGTGGACGAGCGTAAGCGCCCGTCGGGTGAGCGACGACAAGTTATATCCCAAATGACCGTTGCTGCCGGCATTGGCCCATCGCAGGGTGAAGGGTTTCTTTGATCTCGTGTCCTCGCGGCTGCTTGCCGGGCAGGGACGGCAAAAGAAAGTGGTCCGGGAGATCTCACCGCGGCCCGATGACGTGGTTGTCGACGCGTTGCGTTCCACCTAGCCGAGGAAAGCGTGCTCCACATGAAGCCGCCAGCCTGGCGCCGCCAAGATCGGCCAAACCGGCAATTAGCTCGCTGGCACGTCGCATGGCGATCCACCCCGTGCTTCCGCCAAGATCGGCCAAACAAACGGCCAAATCTTCTTGGCTTCACCGCATTTTTTCATTAAGATGAGTATCTTAATGTACTCTATGATCGGCCAGAATGGCGCGCGCCACCCCCGAAACCGTTGCCCGTATTGAACCAACCCTGCTTGAGCAGCCGCCTGTCGCGCTGGCCGATCTCAGTACGGCGATCGCCGGCGCCTCCGCCGGGCTTGGCGCCCGGCTCCATCCGCGCACAGCGGCCAACCTGGCCGACCTCGTCCGCATCACCAACACCTACTACAGCAACCTGATTGAGGGTCACAACACGCGCCCGCGCGACATCCAACGCGCCCTCGACGGCGACCTCGATCAAGAGGAAGGGCGCCGCAACCTGCAGCTGGAGGCCGCTGCCCATGTTCGCGTGCAGGCCGAGATCGACCGCATGGCCGCCGCCGGCACGCTGCCCGAACCTGCGTCACGGGAATTTATCTGCTGGCTGCATCGCGAATTCTATCGCGACGCTCCAGAAGCGCACTTGCGCATCCGCACCCAGGATCGCGCGTTCCTGATGCAGCCGGGCGCCTGGCGCTCGCGACCAGAACATGACAACCAGGTCGGCCGCCACATCCCACCTGCCAGCATCCGGGTCGCTGACTTCATGCAGCGCTTCGAAGAGCGCTACCGCCTGGAGCCACTCGGCGTCGCGGCCCGCATCATCGCCATTCCGGCCGCCCACCACCGCCTCAACTACATCCATCCCTTCTCCGACGGCAACGGCCGTGTCAGTCGCCTTATGAGCCACGCCATGGCCGCGAAAGCCGGCATCGGTGCGCACGGGCTATGGTCGATCTCACGCGGCCTGTCGCGCGGGCTGGCCGACGGCCTGGCGGGCCGCCAGGAATATAAGCGCATGATGGATCATGCCGACACACCGCGGCAAGGCGATCTCGATGGACGCGGCAATCTCTCCCAACGTGCGCTCATTGAATTTAGTCAATGGTTTTTGCAGGTGTGTCTCGATCAGATCACCTTCATGACCGGCCTGTTCGAACTTGATGCGCTCGAACGCCGTCTGCATGTCCTGGTCGATCGTCATGAGCAGCTAAAACCGGAAGCCGCGCGTCTGCTTGATGAGGCGCTCGTTCGCGGCGAATTTGAACGAGGTGCAGCCCAGCGCATCACCGGCTTGCCGGAGCGCACGACGCGGCGTCTTCTAGGCGATGTCGTCGCGCAGGGTTTGCTCGGTTCCAGTACGCCCAAAGGACCACTGTCGCTGCGCTTCCCTGAAAACGCGCTCGAGACATTGTTTCCGCGTCTGTTTGGCGATGCATGACTACTACGCCGTTTGGTCCTCATCATTGCGTCACATCGCACGAATACCGTGGATAAGGTCCCGCAACGCACAAGCCGCAGTTCGTGTTTCTCGATAGGGAATCCGCCGCGCCGACCTTTCATTAGCGCTCATTCTTCATCACGCCTGGCCGCACCACGGGCCAATATGTCGGCTCCGGCGCGTAGTAGTCAATGAGGGCGCCGTTCCGCCATAGTTCCAGAAATGCGATATCACCCCTTTGATCGTAAGCTATCTTCGCAGGCCCATCATCACGATGCAGGACCCCGTTCCTGTAGTACGCCTCACCGGTGAGTTCTCCGTTGCGGTCCCACTTCATATACGCAGGCCCGTTCACACGGTGCGCTCGGCCGCGGTTATAGTACCCCACAGCAGTCACCATTAGTCTACCTATGTCATAATAAATCTCGGCGGGCGCAACCTCGCGATGCAGCTTGCCATGCTGCATATAGAATTCCGCGGTCACCGAGCCCGAGGTTGCGTCACGCTCAATCAATGCAGGGCCATTTAAGCGGTGCTCCTTCCCCTTCCAGTAGTATTGCTCGTGCACCACCACACCGGTTTGCGCATCGTGCGCAATGCACGCTGGCCCCACTTCGGGATCCCGATGCAGACGGCCCTTCCAGAGGTATGTGATCAAGCACAGCTTGCTTTGTGCGCGATTGCAATAGAGCGTACGCGCCGGTCCCTCCGCAGGGTCGCGATGAATTTTACCGTCAAAGTAAAACTCTCTGAGCTCCCCCTCGCAGCTTCTCGTGTCCTGCTCCCGCTGAATCATGGCCGACCCATCGTTCGGAACACCATGTTTCTGCTGCGCACAAACACAATTTTTAGCAAGACCCATGCAAATCCGCACATGCGGTGTTTTTGGTATTTTTGTCATATCGATGGCTTTTTCTTTTTTCATTTTAAATCCACTACAATATTATATTCTATATAATGGCATTGTTATCGAAGTTGCAATCATTAAAATACTTTCATCCGGCGCTGGCGACACCAGTTGCCCCCATGCTAGCCTCGCTTCGCCCTGGCGCCGGAGGTCGCATGCCCGCCCTTTTTGAGAAGGAAATCGATCTCGCCAAGAAGGTCAGTCGCATCATCGATGCGCTCATCCAGCGGGCCCAATCTGATGACCTGTGGCGCCGGCGGCTTCAGACAGCTCTGAATACGAAGGCGGATCTGGAGCAAAGGGGGACCTACTACCTTGCCTTCGGGTTCTCCGCGCGCAACGGTCACAAATGGGCTGGCACAAACCCCACCAAGCGGCTCACACCCAAGCATTGGGAATGCATAGCCGCACTTCTTTGCAAGCTGTGTGCTGTTGCCGCGGGCCCGCCACCCGAAGCCTCGCCCGATGCGCAATGCCTATGGCTGGAGCAAGCGCTAGCAGCGATTGCCAATTCTGACTCTGCCTTCCCTACAGCAGAATTCAGCAAGTCGATTGCGCCGGAATTTGCGGACCCCGAGTGGCGCCTCATCGAGCGCCCAGCAGTAGTCCAAGACGTGCTCGACAAGCTTCAAATCTTTGCCGCGGTCGGCCTCGTCGGCATGCCAGGCATCGGCAAATCGATCCTCATCCGCCAGATACTGCGGCGGCTCGACGCCAACGGTGACGCCAGGCTTTTCATTGATGCACGTGAATGGCTGGCATCGGCTTTGTCGGTGCCAGCGGAACCCTCACCTGAAAACTATGTTGGCCTGTCCTGCGAGCTCCTGACCCAGCTTGCCAATCACTGCAAGACCCGCACGCTGCCGCGCCAGCAGTACGCCCTCTTTCGCACCCGGCTCAACGAGCTCTGCGCAAAATGGGACCGGCCCACGCAGAGCCGCGCCACCTCCGACGACAGCTTCGCGCGGGAGACCTTTTTCAGCGCGGTCCATGCCGAGGCGGATTGGAAGGACTTCGCCTCGGCACTCGCCACACATGTCATACATTTTCGTACTTTGCCGTTGCTGGCCGACCTCGCCACCGTGCTGCGCGTGGGATTGGGAAAGATTATCGTCGTCATCGACGATGTCTGGAACTTTCGCGCCTGCGAACAGATTGCGATACCGCTTTTTCAAGCCTCTTCGAGCGGGCCTACACCGGACTGCCCCCGGCTCCTTGTGACTTCCGTGGAACCTACGCCACTTGACTTCCTGGCCGGTAGTGCGCTCATCCACCTTGGACAGCCGCACGCAGCTGCTCTCGATACCGATCTTGCCCTCCAAACCGTCGCCGCGTGGGCGGTACAGGGACAACCCTTTCTCTCAGCAGACGCCGCAGCAACACTGATTGGCGACTTCCGCCAGACCCACATCGACCAGCGACCCGAAGTTCGTAAAGGCATAGACGCCGTCCTCGCCAGGGTAGGCGTGCATCCCTTGGCACTAGCGGCGATCGCTTGCGCGTGGCGCGACCAACCCAAAACCTATCCTGAAAAATTCTGGTTGAAGGCGGCCGAAGCCATCGACGATCAACCCGAAATTGTCCTCGCTCTCAATCCCAACATGCCCAGCGGCGGCATCATTCCCAGACGACACTACAACGTCCTCGGTGCGCTACGCTTTGCCTGGTCACTCCTCGATGAAGCGACACGTGAACGCTATCTAGATCTTGCCATTTCTCCCCTCGATGAGCCGATCAACGAAGAACTCTTTCACCTCCTGTGGGAACGCGTCGACCGCGCCAACACGCGGCTCGGCGCCGTGATGACCGGGGCCAGGCGCCCCCTGCGCATGTTCTCCGAAAAATCCCTGACCCAGCCAGTGGCCGGGCGCTCCCAACATCACCTGCACTTTCTTCACCGCCAAATGATTACCACCCTGCTTGGCCATCGCTCCGAGCAAGCGCTGGCACAGCGACATCGCGATCTGCTGCGGGCGACCGGTTTTCTCAATGCC
This sequence comes from Hyphomicrobiales bacterium, assembly GCA_003963125.1. Lineage (GTDB taxonomy): Bacteria > Pseudomonadota > Alphaproteobacteria > Rhizobiales > Hyphomicrobiaceae > AWTP1-13. Next base: position 43,210 of record RXJK01000182.1, on the reverse strand, counting down.
GATGATCGTTTCCATCTGGATGAGACACGGCATTTCAGGCAGATGGCCGGCAATCGCACGATCCTTTGGCCAGCGCCGGAAGGATCCGTCGACGAGGACGAGACCGAGGACTGCGGGCACTATTTCCTGAAGCATCTGCCAAGCCATGTTCGCGGCATCTTGCCACTTCGCGAGGCGCAACAGGCATGCATTGACATGCTTACGTCATACCGCTTTCTCCAAGCTTGCCTGGACTACACCTTGGATGTCTCCGACGACGACACCGGCAATACCGATTTCTTGCTCGCGACGCTGTACAAGCTGTCGCTCGATTTTCTGGGTGATGCGGCCCTCGAACTCGTTCTCTCGCTTCGCCTCACCGCGCCCGCCCTTGCCCGAGACCGCCAGCAACTTGCGGTGCAAATCCTGGCCCACGTCATGACGGGCGACGCCGACCATGTTCGTCGGCTGCGTGCCAGTGCGGCCGCCTTTGCGCCAAAGCCGGCGTTCATTCCAAGATTCCAGATCCTTCCGGCGCGACCCGATCACCTGGTCTGCCG
>RXJK01000182.1:22736-42621 GCA_003963125.1 Hyphomicrobiales bacterium | reverse complement strand
CTGGTTCATACTTTCGTTGGCGAGCCGGCCATCTTAATCACCACCAGCGAGGGGTATGTAGAGCTCCGCGACCCTCGCCGCCTGGACGCACAGGCTTTTCGACGATGGGAGCACCCGAAATTGCTAGGTGCTGCCTATGTCTGCGACCGCCGCTATGGCACGGCCGTTATTTCCTGGTCGAAGGACGGCTCCATCCGCGTGTGGGACGTGACCAGCGATCAGCTACGGCCGCTCACACCGATGCGACACCCTCCACCCGAAAACCCACCACCGTTCGAACAAAACTTGAGGGGAGTGCGGTGGATCGCCGACGGGGGGGATGGCCAACCTGCAATTCTGAGCTGGGGTACCGATCAGACCCTGCGTACCTGGGACGCCGCAACCGGGGCCCTGAAGCGCTGCCGCCAATTTACTCAAGTTATTTGGAATGCCTTGCCCCAGCCCGGCGTCGCATGCCCTGCCTTGCTCGCCTGGACCCATGACAATGTCTACGTCTGGAGTTCAGCGATTGGCGAACAAATCCTGGACTGGTGTAACGGATTTATTCGCGCAGCCTCGTGGATTCCTGACACAACGCCGGGCGCAAAACTCCTCGTAGCCAGAGACAACTACGTCAATCTCTTAGATGGCGGTGAGCCCAATCCGCAGCGCATTGCGCCGTTCTGGCACGCTGGAGAAGTTCAGCATGCCGAATGGATTCCCGACTGCTATGCCGATCCAGCCATCCTCAGCAGGTCAGTCGAACGCGCGCATCGCAACACCATCCATCTGTGGCGTCCCTTTGATGATCGCAACCAACCCTTCGCACAGCTAAGCACTTCTGCGGCGATTTCCGCCGTTGCTTGGATCCCGGATGCGCTCGGTGCTCCGGCTGTCCTAATCAGCTCAGTGGATGGTACACTTCGCCTGTGGCGCCCCAAACCTGGCCCTCATGCTACCCTCGAGATCGCATTTCATCAGGGTACCTGCCAGGGTGCTGCGGTCTGGATTTCTAAAACACCACTCGGTCCCTCCATAGTCACATGGGGATCCAACTCCGTTGAATGTGCGGTTCGCTTCTGGGACCCGCTAACCGGTTGCGAACAGCCAATTCTACCGATCCGGCACGAATGGCCCATCTATCGGGCTGCGTACTTTCCAAACGTTTTAGGCCATCCGAGTGTGCTCACCTGGACCCAAGAAGATGCCTGCTTGTGGCGAACCCTCTCCTTCTAGACAAGTCATGCCTTTCGCGCACCAACGTTGGATTAATGGTCTGCAGTCCGTTCCCGATGCGTTTGGCCGCCCTGCACTGTTGGCCTGGTCGTACGACGGCCGGGTTTGCCTGTGGGATGCACAGACAGGCGCAAATATTGCCGCCATCGAGCACGAACGCGTGGTCGAACATGCCGCATGGATTGCAGACGTAAATGGCCAGAGTGCGATACTCTCTTCGTCCGCCTATGCGCGCCATGTCCGACTGACAGTGCTCCCCCATTGCGACGTAGTCGACTTCAACACGCCCGGCTACACCTCCTCATTCATGCAAGCCTTGTGGGTTCCCGAACTGCTCGGGCGGCCCTGCGTGCTGTGCTGGCAGTACCGGCATGGCGTTACGCTCTGGGATGCCGCAAGCGGTGAAGAACTAAAATTCCGCCCCGCCATGGTCTGGGGCGCCGCCTGGAGTACCGAGCTTCGCAGCGTACTCTATTGGTCGAACCGGGCGGAGCAGGACACTGCTTGGCCAGAACGCAACATCGCGCTCTGGACTCCGGAGACGGACGAATGTCGGGTCTATCAATTTCCCGGCCATATCGAATTTCCTATCTTCGACGCGGACGGCCGATTAAATCGTCATAGCGGCGATGGTGCCATGTTGGTCAGCTCGGGACTTCAAGCGCCAGCCGTACTGGGTTGGTCGTCCAATGGGCTCGTAGGGCTATGGGATGCCTTAACCACACAAGCCATTGCGCCCTTCATCCGACACCACGCCCCCGTGCTCGGCGCCAGCTGGGTTGCTGACACGCCATGTGGTCCTGCCATTCTGAGCTGGTCCTTGGATGGCCGCGTCATGCTTTGCCCGATCTCGACCGGTCGCCCCTTCCTATCCGCAAGTCTTGACGGAGCCGCCAAAGGCGCAGCGTATGTAGCTGCGATGGAGCCTTGTATTCTTGCCTGGTCTGACCGAGGCGATCTCCAATTGTGCAGCCGAATCGAGAACGACGCTGCATCGATGGCCCAATTTAAACATGCCCGTTCTATCGGTGGCGCGACTTGGCTTTCAAACGTCAGCGGTAGGCCTGCCATTCTAAGCTGGGCTGATGATTCGACCGTACGTCTAGCGCGCGCAGCAACGGGCAACGTGATATGCTCCTTTGGTCTTGACGAACGCCCAACCGCGCTCATCCTGCTGCCATCACAACAACCGGATGCCGTTTCCTTTGCGGTTGGATGTCGCAGCGGTTCGATCGGCGTTTTCGATTTCGTCGATCGCTAGGCGCAAGGTGCGATGCAGACGGTATTTGGCAAATTGCGCGACGCCTAACGACCACCCCGCGCGTCCATCGCGCGCACGGGCACGCGTAGCGTGAGCACTTTCAAGAGATCATCGACCACGTAGCGACTGTCTACGAGCTCAAGCCCGGAGGCAGGCACATGTCGCTCGGTGTGCCGATCAAAGCTCGCACCATACGCCCAGGCAATCCACGGCTGCCAGACGTAGGAGAGGAGGCGCCGCAGCGTGCCTTGCGGGCGCACATATTCGAGCAGACGGATGACGCCACCCGGTTTGACCACACGCCCAAGCTCGCGCAGCGCCGGCACCTGCAGCGGGCTCGGCAGCACACAGAACAGGAAGCTTGAGGCGGCAGCATCGAATGTGCCGTCCGCAAATTTCAAGGCGGTGACGTCCATCGCATAGAGCCTGCCTGCCGCCGCCAGCGTCGGGCAGCGATCGTGCGCGCGCGCCAGCATGGCCGGGCTGATATCGATCCCCGACACGATCGCGGCCGGCGGGTAGAACGCAAAGTTGCGGCCGGTGCCAACACCCGCATCGAGCACCTGGCCGCCATGTCGTGGAACAGGAGCGGCCGGATCGCGCGATAGCGCCGTTGCTCGAACGGCACATCCAGCAGATCGTAGAAGCGCGCGATGCGCTGATATTTGCGAAAATTCGTGGTCATTACCTGCTCCTCGCAATGACGCCTTGGTTCAGCGAACCCAAGCTGTTTCGGTATCTCACAGCAGCCAAACCTACCACGCGCGCACCCTTGCGTACGCCACCTGGTCACGCGTACGGCGCGTACGGCCTTGAGCGTACGCGGCGACCTGCCGTCTCTCTTGCGAACCGTTGGCCAACGGATCTGCAACCCACCGGCTGCCCTGCAGCCCCAGGAGAGAGCTGTTCCCATGCCTTCACAAATCCGCCTTGGCCCCTCGCTCGTTCGCACCAAGCGCATTTTCCCGGTGCCGATCCGCATCCCCGAAATCGCCGATTGCCTCTGGAAGGCGCTCGCCATCGCGCACTTCCGGCGCCTGAACGATACCGCCGCCTGGGGCCTTACGCTCGCCACCGCCGAGTCCCGGCTGGACATCCCGGACTTAATCCACCTGCCGGTCAAACTCCGCTTTCCGCACCGCATCTGCTCGCGCAATCCAAAATTCTCCGAGGAGGAAATCGATGGCCTCGATGACCTCGTCCGCCGCCACAAGATGGGCCGCGGCAGGGTGATCGTGGCAGGGCTGCTTCTCCTCTACACGCTGCAACCGGTCGATCTCACGCGCGCCATCATCGAAACCCCGCGTTGGCGCGAGAGCGAGGACTGAATGGCTAGCTGCGGCGGCGGCGCTGGCCGCCGCCGCGTGGCGTGGGCACTTCTTTAGCGATCTCCTCCTTTTCCACCAGGACCAGCGGTTCGTCCTTGTCGGACCACACCAGGTGCGCGCCGGACTCCGGCGCCGCCCGCAGCAAACGCCGCCGCTCCAGATGTGCCAGCACGGGCACGCTGCCGATGGCGAGACCAAAGCAGCCGCCAACCTGGATGGCCAGCACGCCCAACAAGCTCAAGGCCAGATGCACATGCCCGCTCGGCTGACCCAGCATGCCAGCCAGCGTGGCCACCAGCGCATCGAGCGCTCCGGCGCTCGCGCGACGCTCCAACTCTGCGAGGTGCTGCGCCGCCGCCGCGATGTCCGCATCCAGCTGCACCAGAGCCGCGGCACGGGCCAGTTCGGCCTGGAGCGTGCGCGCCGTCTCACACCATTGCCGCACCTCAAACCCTGCCGTGTTCTGACATTCCCGCGTACTCACCCAGCGCGGATGTCGGCGCACCTGGTCAAAGTTTGCCGACGCGAGCCCCAGTGGCGGTCCTTCCGGCTGCGCGGCCTGCCGCTTTTGCAGCCGCGCCAACTGCGCCTTCGCCAACGTCCATTCGGTCGTGAAGGCATCGCGCTGCAAGGCGCTGCGCGCCCGCGCTTCCATCACGTAACTCAGGGCGGACACAAACGAGGTGCCTGCGAACAACGTCACGGCAGCCGTCACCACCATCGCAAACAGCCGGCGCTGCTGCGCCCAGCCCCATCCGATCAACGGACTGAAACAGGCGAGCAGGATCTCGACCGCAATGCTGCCCAGCGCCGGGATCTGGCCCTCGTCTGGGGCAAGGCGCAGGAAGAAGCGGTAGTTCATCCAGGCGACCGCCGCCATCAACAGCAGCGATGTCACACAGCCCAGCACACCGAACACCGCCATGCCATCCTCCACCATTTGTGCGGAGGGAACCTAGGTGGCCGTGCTGCCACCTGAAATGTCGCGCGAGGTTTCGCGACTAACCTTTGACGAGATATGTCTCGGCGGCCTCGCCGGCCTGCACTTTCTGCGCCAGCCAGTTTGCCATCCGGCCGCGCCCGCTCCAGGTGGCACCGGTGACAGGGTCCCGGTATTTGGCAGGCACCTGGGTTTCCTCGTAGTCGCCGGCTTTTTCCAGGGGGCGCCGCATCAGTGCGCGATGCGGCGGCAACAACGCGATCAATTCCCAACCCTGCTGGCCCGCGCGATTGAGCAGATCAAGCTCCGACTGCCGTTTCGGCACGTTCGTCAAATCCAGCTCGTAATATTCCCACGCCATGCGTCGTCCTTCTGGCTCGCAAACCAACCGGAGCCAGGGCCGCTTCAGCGGTCCCGGCTCCGGTGGCGACGCGGCACGAGGTGCGGGGTGGCATCGTGCCGACGCCTTCACAACGCCAACGCCCCCTCAGCGCGCGCCCTATCTCTCACTAATGGTGCCCATGGCCTCCCCGCGGCTTGACCGCACGCAGCGTCACCGGTTTCACCGCCGGATTGGGCACCACATCCGATTTCTTATGCCCACCATGCATGGGCGCGGCCGGTGCAGGCGGCTGCGGGGCCGCCGGCTTGTCACCGTCATACTCAAAGGCCACCGTGCCTTGCGGAAAGGTGTACCAGCCGGGATCCTTGTAGTCGTCGCGCGCCAGGCCTTCGCGCACCTTCACCACCGAAAACATGCCGCCCATCTCGATCGGCCCGAACTGGCCGAACCCTGTCATCATCGGCAAAGTGTTTTCCGGCAATGGCATCTCCATCTCACCCATCTCGGCCATGCCGGTCGAGCCCATCGGCATGTAGCCCTGCACCACCTTGCGGATCTTCTGCTTTACCTCCGTCTTGTCGACACCGATGTAGGTTTTCACATCGTGGCCCATGGCGTTCATGGTGTGGTGCGACTTGTGGCAGTGGATTGCCCAGTCGCCGGGATTCGTTGCCTTGAAGTCGAAGGCCCGCATCTGGCCGACGGCGCAGTCCACCGTCACTTCCGGCCAGCGGCTCTCGGGCCGCGTCCAGCCACCGTCCGTGCAACTGACCTCGAAATCATAGCCGTGCATGTGGATCGGATGATTGGTCATGGTCAGGTTGCCGAAGCGAATGCGCACGCGATCGTCTTTCGCCACCACCAGATGGTCGATGCCCGGAAACGCCCGGCTGTTCCAGGTCCACAGATTGAACTCCAGCATCGTGTTGACCTTCGGCACATAGCTGCCAGCGTCGATGTCGAAGGCGTTGAGCAGGAAAACGAAGTCGCGATCGACGCGCATGAAGGCTGGATCTTTGGGATGCACGACGAAGAACCCCATCATGCCCATCGCCATCTGCACCATTTCATCGGCATGCGGGTGGTACATGAACGTGCCCGACTTCTGCAGCACGAACTCATACACCATGGTCTTGCCGGGCTTGATCTGTGGCTGCGTGAGGCCACCTACGCCATCCATGCCGCAGGGCAGGATCTGCCCGTGCCAGTGAATGGTGGTGTGCTCCGGCAAGCGATTGCTGACGAAAATGCGCACCTTGTCGCCTTCCACCGCCTCGATGGTGGGTCCCGGCGACTGGCCGTTGTAGCCCCACAGATGCGCTTTCATGCCGGGCGCGATCTCGCGTATCACCGGCTCGGCGACAAGATGAAATTCCTTCCACCCATCCTTCATGCGCCACGGCAGCGTCCAGCCGTTCAGCGTCACCACCGGGTTGTAGTCGACGCCTGACGTGGGTTTCAGCGGCGGCTGCATCAGCGGCGATTTTTGCGTCGGCGCCTCCGGCACGTTGGCGAAGGCTGCCCGCCCCGACACCTGGCTGACACCTGCCAACGCCAAGCCCGAGGCCGCCATAAAACTACGACGATTGATCGACATGATGACTGACCTCTATCTTTCTCAGTGCCCGCCCGGTTCCGGGCTGGCGCCACTTGAGACCGACGCGCTGCTGCCCACCATGGCGCCGCCGCCTACCACGGCCACATGCAGATCCACCTGCGCCAGCCAGAAATCGCGCCGCGCCTCGATCGCCTGCACGTTGGCCTGAATGCGGGCCTTGGATTCCGTCAACAGCGTGAACAGATCGCGCAGCATGCCGTTGTAGTTGAGCAGCATCTCATCGTTGATGATCTGACGCAGCGGCACGATTTCATTCTGATAGTGCTTGGCGACATCGTAGGCGCCGCGGTAGCCGGCATAAGCTTCGCGCGCTTCCGAGCGCACATCCACCGCGCGCGCGATCAGGCGATGCACGGCGCCCATGTAGGTCTCTTCGGCTTGCCGCGTGCGCGCCTCACCGAAATCGTAAATCGGGATCTGGAATTCAAGCTCCACACCCGTCCATTGCGCCCGTTCGCGCTCTTTTTCCGTGCTCGATGACAGGCTCGGCGGCGGCCCCTGATTGAGGGTGTAGGCGGTGCGCTCAACGGTGGTGCGCTCGGTGCGCGAAATGCCGCGCACCTCCAGCACATCGATGAAGCGCGTAGCGCGGGTGAGCCCATATTTCCGTGCCAGGATGTCCAGGTCCTGGCGCGCCATCTCCAGATCGACGCGCCGCCGCACGGCAATGGTTTCGATATCCTTGAACACTTTGGGCGCGGCCGGCAGCGCGCGCAAATCGCCCGGCAACCGCACCGCCGTCTGCTGCGCCCATAATCCCAGCGCGCGGATCAGACGCTCGCGCTCGGCACGCTGGCGCAGGCGCGCCAGGGCCAGCTGCCCATTCACATCAGCGGTGAAAGCATGTTCGCGCGCCTGATCGAGCTTGGACAGCGCCCCCGTTTCGCCGAGCTTGCGTGCCAACTCCGACAAGGCGTCCGCCGCCGTACGCGATTGCTCGAGGAAGGCCACGATGCGGTTGGCGGCCACCGCCCGGTAATAGGCCCGGCGCGCGTCGGCAGCCGTCTTCAGCGTGGCCTCGACCGCGCGCACCTTGGCTTGCTGGAATTTGGCTTCGGCAATCTCCCGCCGCCGCGGCAGAGTCAGCAATCCCAGCACGTTCTGCAGGATCTGCCGCTCGATCTCGAGCTCGCCGGTGGCGACCAGGCGCGAAAGCGAAAAGGTCGGCGCGGGCGGCAGGCTCGCTTCCACCATCTGCGCTTCGCTGACACCAAGTTCGCTATAGGCCGCCTGCAGGGTGCGATTGTTGAGCAGCGCGATCTGCACCGCCGTCTCGTCGCTCAGTGGTTTGCGCAACAGGCCGGCGACACGCGCCGCTGTTGCTGCCGCTTCCTCTTCCGTGCGGATTTTCACCACATCCTTGCGTAACTCGGCGCCGGCGTTCGCATCGACGAAGCCCATGCCGGAGTCCGGCGAAAACTTGGCGCAGCCGCCGAGGCCGGTCAAAAGGATGAGCGCGCTCCACCAGCCTGCCCTTGTACTTCTCCTCATGGCCGCGGCGCTCCCGGCGTGCTGGGGCCGGGCGGCGGCGTCTTGACCGCCGGCGGCGACACGCGCCGGTTCACATCAGGCCACGGCATCGGCGCCACCGGTCGGTTGGAGATCGCCCCCGACGTCACCGGCGCATAACGATAGGGTTTTACGGGCACCGGCGCATCCGGCATCGGCCCCGCCTGCGGCCACGGCGGAGCTTCGCGGTGCCAGCCCCAGCCCGTCAGGCCATGGGTGCCCAGCACAAGGACGATAACGAGGATACGCCGCATCGGTTTTCCTGTGCTAAGCGTTGGCGAATCGAAGGTGATCTGAGCAGGTTAGCTGCGCCCCGCGCGGGACACGACACAGGCCTTGTAACGCGGGGTAACGCGGCGGTGCCGTGGCCCAGGCGCCACGCACCAAGCCAAAGCTAGACCGGAACGCGCAAGCTCACCCGCAGGCCACCGCCGATCCGGTTTTGCAGCGTCACGTCACCGCCAAGACTGCGCGCAAAGCTGCGCGCCACCGATAGGCCAAGTCCCGTGCCCGGCAACTCTTCGACCCGCTCCACCAGGCGGCGAAACGGCCGGAACGCTTCCTCGTGTAACGGCGCTGGAATGCCGGGCCCGTTGTCGTCGATCAGGATTTCCAACAGCGGCGGATGCGCGCCCACCATGCGCAACGTGATCAGTGCATTGCCGGCATACTTGGTGGCATTCTCGGCAATGTTGGCGACCGCCCGGCGCAGCGCCATCGGCTTGGTCACGACCGGCAGATGCGCCGGCGCCTGCACCTCAACCGCGCACCCCGCATCGAGCAGATCGTCCGCCACGCTTTGCACGAGCGTCACCACATCGACCCGTTCGCTGGCCTCGGCCTGGAAATCCGTGCGCGCAAAGCCGAGCGTCGCCGTCACCATGCGTTGCATTTGCACGATGTCGGCGCGCATCTTGCTTTTCAACTCGCTCTCCGGCAAATCTTCCAGCCGCAGCACCAGCCGCGTGATCGGCGTGCCTATGTCATGCGCCAGCGCCGCCGCAAACGCGGTGCGGTCCTCCACCAGCCGCTGAATCCGGTCCTGCATGACATTGAAGGCCCGCGAGGCCGTGCGCACCTCCAGCGCGCCGCTTTCAATGAGCGGCGCCGCGCGCAGATCGGTGCCGAGCCGATCCGCCGCCTTGGCCAAATGCATCAAAGGACGCGTGGCACGCGAAATGACCCAGGCGCCGGAAACAAATACCGACACCAGCATGGCCGCCAGTGGCGCCCAGATCTTGAGCGGCGAAAAGGGGCTCACCGTCAACAGCGGGTTGGTGAAGGCGATCGTGCCACCCCCACTCAAGCCGACCGCTGTCGTGACCGTGCCGATGGTCAATATATCCCCCAGCGTGCCTTCGGGAAGATGATGCGGCTCGGGATTGAGCTTGGCACTCAGCATGGCGAGCAGGCTGGAACGATCATGCGCCGAAGCCGTCTGGTGCTCGGTCTTGATGCCGTGGTGATCCGGGCGATCCAGAAACAAGCCGACCAGATGCTCGAACTGGTGCGGCCGCGAGCCCTCCACATAGGCCGGAAGCTCGCGATCAAGTCCGCCGGGGATCACCTTGACGAGTGGGCTGTCAAGTATTTTGAGCAGGCTCTCGCGCTCTTCGGGGCGCGCATGCTCGACCAGGCGCGTCACCAGCGCGATGCGCTCGGCCAGCAGCGCATCTTGCAGGAGCGAGGCGGCCTCTTCATGCTTGCGCGCATACAGCCACAAGCCGCCCAGATGCGAGAGCGCCAGCCACACGACCAAGACCAGCAGCACGCGCGACTTCAGACTTTGCAACACGGGGCTCAATCCTCAACCGGGGTGACGTCCGGCGTAAAGATATAACCTTTGTTGCGGATCGTCTTGATCAGCTCCGGTTGATCGGGATCGCGTTCGATCTTGCGCCGCAGGCGCGTCATCTGCATGTCGATGCTGCGATCAAACGCAATCGCACTGCGCCCGCGGGTCAGATCCAGCAGCTGGTCGCGCGTCAGCGCAATCTGCGGATGCTCGACAAACGCCACGAGGAGGTCGAACTCGCCGTCCGTCAATTCTGTCAGCGCGCCCTCGGGCGAGGTCAGATCGCGCGCCACACGATCGAGCACCCAGCCGGCGAACCGCACGCGCCGGCCCGCGCGCGCGCTCGCCTTGACCGGCAGCTCGTTGGCCCGGCGCAGCACCGCCTTGATGCGCGCCAGCAGCTCCTGCGGATTGAACGGCTTGGTGACGTAGTCGTCCGCCCCCATTTCGAGGCCAACCACCCGATCGGTGTCCGATCCCAGCAGCGTCAAGAGGATGATGGGCACCCGGCTTTCCTTGCGCAGATTGCGGCACAGCTCGAGCCCATCTTCACCCGGCATGACCCGGTCCAGCACCACCAGGTCGATGTTGGCCGCCACCAACGCGGCTTGCATCTCCCGACCATTGGCAGCCGATTCAACGCGGTAGCCGTTTTTCTTCAGAAAACGCGTGATCAGATCGCGGATCTCGCGATCATCATCCACCACCAGAATGTGTGGGCTGCTGTTCATCTCGTCCCGTCGCTGACCCTCAGGCTTGCGCCCGTGTGCGCCCCCCGCGACGCCTCCCTACTCACGCGCACCCTAGCCACCCCTCCTCTCACTGCGCCGGCAAACGTGTAACGGTCTGTAACGTCCCCTCGAATCGTGCGCGCCGGACATCGCCAAGCCCACTCGCCTCTGGCATCTTTGAGTCTCTGCGGGAGGCTGCAGCATGAATATTGGCGAAGCGGCCCGCATCTCCGGCGTGCCCGCAAAACGCATCCGGCACTACGAGCGCACGGGCCTGCTGCCTGAACCTGCGCGCTCCGAAAGCGGCTATCGCGTCTATCACATGGCCGACGTGCACCGTCTGCGCCTGATCCGCATCGCGCAGAATGTCGGCATTTCCTTTGCCGAACTGCGCATCCTCTTGCGCTTGTGGCAGGACGGCAAGAACAGCCTGGCTTTTCGCGAGCATCTGTGCGTGCTGATCGCCAAGCTCGATCAACGCCGCCTGGACATGCGTCGCATGATCGGCGAACTGCAGGACCTGGCTGGTGCCAAGCCGCAACCGCGGACGCGCCGCTGAGCCGCGTACGCTGCATCAGCGCCAGAACAGATATTTGATCAGCGCGGCGATCCCAAGGGCCACCAGCAGCAACACCAGCAAATGCCCCAGTCCCATGCCCCACATCATCGTATCGTGCATCTTGCCTCATGCCTCCTCCCTTGCGAGCGACACCTGCATGCGGGAGGCCGCAGCATCTAAGCCCCAGCCTTTGACGATCGCGTAGATGGCGGGGATTACGATCAAGGTGAGCACGGTCGAAGACAGCATGCCCCCGATCATCGGCACGGCAATACGCTGCATCACTTCCGAGCCGGTGCCGGTGCTCCACAGGATGGGCAGCAGGCCGGCCACGATGGCACACACCGTCATCATCTTGGGTCGCACCCGCTCCACCGCGCCTTCCATGATGGCGGCGTTGAGATCCGCGCGCGTGAACGCGCGTCCTTGCGCGTGCGCGCGGGCCAGGTGGTCTTTCAGCGCGTGATCGAGATAGATCAGCATCACCACACCGGTTTCAGCCGCGACGCCGGCCAGCGCGATGAACCCGACCGCCACCGCCACCGACATGTTGAAGCCCAGCCACCACATCATCCATAGGCCGCCGACCAGGGCGAAGGGGAGCGAGAGCATCACAATCAACGTTTCGGCGATGCGCCGGAAGTTCAGATAGAGCAGCAGCACGATCAGCAGCAGGGTGAGTGGCACCACCACCGCGAGGCGCTCCTTGGCGCGCTCGTAGTATTCGTATTGCCCGCTCCACAGCGCCGTATAGCCGGCCGGAAAAGTCACCTTATCCGCCACCACCTTGCGCGCTTCCGCCACGTAACCACCCAGATCGCGCTCGCGCACATCGATATAGATGTAAGCAGCCAGCTGCGCGTTTTCGGTGCGAATGGAGGCCGGCCCCTGCGTGAGACGCACGTTGGCCACCTGGCCCAGCGGCACCGAAGCGCCATTGGGCAAAGCCACCAGCGTCTCGCGCGCAATCGCCTGCGGATCCGAACGCATATCGCGCGGATAACGCAGACTGACCGCGTAGCGCTCGCGCCCCTCCACCGTGGTCGTCACCGTCTCGGCCCCCAGCGCAGAGGCCACCACCTGCTGCACATCGCCGATCGTAAGCCCATAGCGCGCCAGCTGCCGGCGGTCGGGCTCGATCTCCAGGTAATAGCCAGCGATGATGCGCTCGGCATAGGCACTCGCCGTGCCGCCGACCGTCTTGATGGCGCTCTCGATCTCGCGCGCCAGCTGCTCGATGGTTTTCAGATCCTTGCCCACCACCTTGATCCCCAGCGGCGTGCGAATGCCGGTCGCCAGCATGTCGATGCGCGCCTTGATCGGCATGGTCCAGGCGTTGGAGACGCCCGGAAACTGCAGGGCACGGTCCATCTCCCGCACCAGTTTTTCCATCGTCATGCCCGCGCGCCAGGTCGCAGGCTCATGCAGCGCAATGATGGTCTCGAACATTTCGGTAGGCGCCGGATCGGTTGCCGTCGCCGCCCGTCCCACCTTGCCAAACACCGTTTTGACTTCCGGGAAGCTCTTGATGATCTTGTTCATCACCTGCATCAGCTCACCCGCCTTGGTGATCGAGATGCCCGGCAAGGTCGTGGGCATATAGAGCAACGTGCCCTCATTCAGATTGGGCATGAACTCCGAACCGATGCGCGTCGCCGGATAGGCTGTCGCTGCGAGCACGGCTAACGCCACTGCGATCGTGATCGCCTTGGCGCGCAACACCTGCTCGATGACCGGTCGGTACACCCAGATCAGGAAGCGGTTCACCGGATTGCGCTGCTCGGGAATAATGCGTCCCCGCACGAACAGCAGCATCAAGGCCGGCACCAGCGTCACCGACAGGATGGCCGCTGCTGCCATGGCAAAGGTCTTGGTGAAGGCCAGCGGTTTGAACAAGCGGCCTTCCTGCGCTTCCAGCGTGAAAATCGGCAGGAACGAGACCGTGATGATCAGCAGCGAGAAAAACAGCGCGGGTCCCACCTCGATCGCGGCCTCGATCAGCACCTCGCTGCGCGGCTTCTCCGTTGGGGCCCGCTCCAGATGCTTGTGCGCGTTTTCGATCATCACGATTGCCGCATCCACCATGGCGCCGATGGCAATGGCGATCCCACCCAGCGACATGATGTTGGAGGACAACCCCAGCGCATACATGCAGGCGTAGGCGATCAACACACCGAGCGGCAGCGTCAGGATCGCGACCAAGGCGCTGCGCGCGTGCAGAAGAAAAACCCCGCAGACCAGCGCCACGATGATGCTTTCCTCGATCAGCGTCGTTTTGAGCGTGGCAATGGCGCGATGGATCAGATCGGAGCGGTCATAGACGGGCACGATCTCGGTGCCGGACGGCAGGCTGGAGGCGATGTCGCTGAGGCGCCGCTTTACATTGTCGATCACGGCCAGCGCATTCTGGCCATAGCGTTGCACCGCGATGCCTGAGGCGACCTCACCCTCACCGTTTAGCTCGGTCAACCCGCGCCGCTCATCCGGCGCCAGTTCGACCCGCGCCACCTCCTTAAGCAGTACCGGCGTGCCGCCTTCCGCCTTGACCACGATTTGCTCGAGATCCTCGATGCCGCGCAGGTAGCCCCGACCGCGCACCATGAATTCGGTTTCCGCCAGCTCCACCACGCGCCCGCCCACATCCAGATTGGACATGCGGATGGCCTCGCGCAGTTTGGCGAGCGTCAGATCGAAGGCTTTGAGGCGGCGCGGGTCGACGATGACGGAATACTGGCGCACGAAGCCGCCGACACTCGCCACTTCGGCCACGCCTTCGGCTTTGGCCACCGCAAAGCGGATCTGCCAGTCCTGGGTGGCGCGCGTTTCAGCCAGTGTGCGCTTTTGCGCCATCACCGCATACTGATAGACCCAGCCCACCCCCGTCGCATCGGGGCCCAGCGTCGGCGTCACACCTGCCGGCAGAATGCGCTGCGCGGCCGAGAGATATTCCAGCACGCGCGAGCGCGCCCAATAGATGTCGGTGCCCTCCTCGAAGATCACGTAGACGAACGAAACGCCGAAGAAGGAAAAACCGCGCACCACCTTGGAGCGGGGCACGGACAGCATCGCTGTCGATAGCGGATAGGTGACCTGATCCTCGATCACCTGCGGCGCCTGTCCCCCATACTCGGTATAGATGATGACCTGCGTGTCGGAGAGATCGGGCAGGGCATCGAGCGGCACATGCCGCACCGCGTAGATGCCCACCCCTGTGGCCAGCACGGCACCCAGCAGGATCAGGAACAGATTGCGGCTCGACCAGCGGATGAGTGCGGCGATCATGGCTTGCGCTCTGCCTCTGGTGGCGCCGTGAAGGCCTGCAGCGCCGCTTTCAAATTGCTCTCGGCATCGATCAGGAAGTTGGCCGAGGTCACGACTTCGTCGCCTTCCTGCACGCCATCCAGGATCTCAACCTGTTCGCTGGAGCGGCGCCCGACCTTGACAGCTCGCGGTTGGAATCGCCCTTCGCCTTTGGCCACGAGCACCACCTGCCGGTTGCCGCTGTCGATCAGCGCCGACAGCGGCGCCAGCAGCGCCGGGGCCTGGCCGGCACCCGCTGCCACTTCGACATCGGCATACATCTCATGCTTGATCAGGAGCTCGGGATTGGCGACCTCGATGCGCGCCTTGGCCGTGCGCGTGGCCGCATCGAGTTCGTGCAGCACAAAGCTGACGCGACCGTCGAACACCTTGCCCGGCAACGCTCGAAACGAGAGTTTCGCTGCAGCCCCAACCGCCACCAACCCCACATCCTGCTCGGCGACGTCGGCAATCACCCAAATCGTGCTCAGATCCGCGATGCGGTAAAGCTCATCGCCCGCCCGCGCCATCTGTCCCTCGATCACGCGCTTCTGCAACACCACGCCGGTCGCCGGCGAGGGCCAATCGAAGGTCATCTGCGGCGCCTCGCCCTTGCGCAAAGCTTCGATGACTGCCTCGGGCACGTCGAGATTTTTTAGCTTCTGCAGCCCACCTAACTCACTGCGCCCGCCAAACCCACCGGAGGTGGCGGTGCGGTAATCAACCTGCGCACTCACCATCAGCGGGCTATAAACCCGGAACAGCGGCTCGCCCACGCGCACCGCTTTGCCGGTCTCGTTCACATAGAGCTTCTCGACAAAGCCATCCGCACGTAGAGCTACGATGCGCAACGTGCGCTCATCGGTCTTGGCCGTTCCCGGTGCGCGGATCGTTTGCAGTAAAGCTCGCCGTTCCACGGTCGCGGTGCGCACGCCCGTGCGCTGCACCTTCTCCAGGCTTATTTTGACGGTGCCCGCCTCCTCTTCATCGCCTTCGTAAACGGCGATGTAATCCATCCCCATCCAGTCCTTCTTCGGCACCGGCGAGGTATCGGCCAGCCCCATGGGATTGCGATAGTAGAGCAGCTTGCGCTCGCCCTTCTTCTGAGACGTCGGCGCAGGCGGCGGCCTGTTCTCCGCAAAATCCGGTTCCTGCTCGGCATAGACGGCCACATAGCCACGCCCGTCTGCCGTCTTCTTCGGCTCCGCCGCATAGTCAGACAATCCGTCTGGATGCTTCCAGTACAAGATCTTGCGCGCAGCCGTAGAAGGCTCACCGGTGGCAAGCCGCGTTACTTCGGCTTTTGGCTTGAGCGGCCAAGTGTCCGCGCCCAGGCCATAGCCGGCGATGCCACTCGCGAGGGCCGCCGCCAGGACGGCCCCCAGTTTCAGACTGAGCTGCATGGCGTGACCTATTTGGCGTTGAAGACGACCGTGGCTTGCACGGTCTCACTTTCACCGGGCACCTTCGCCATCACCTTGAAGGCCCAGCCACCGGCCATCGTGAAGTCGGCCTTGAACGTGTAAACGCCCGGCTCCGAGGACGGCACGGCGCTGTGCTTGGTGGTCATCTCGGCCATGCTGTCCGGCGACATATCAAGGCGTGTGCGGAACAACACCGCTCCTTCTACCGGCTTGCCGGTCACCTTGTTGCGGATACGGACGGCAAAGGCGATGTCTTTGCCGTGGCGAACATCCGCGGCCACCGGCTCGAAGACGTAGTCATTGGGGGCGGCAACCGCCGCAGCGGCGCTCACACCAACGGCCAATGCCGTCAGCAGCATGTAAAATCGGGTCATGTGCACGTTCCATTCTTCTCGAGGCATCAGAACCGCGCGACAGAACGCACGGCAGATCCACCCGTGGTGCCGCTCGACGCCACGAGGCACAGGTCGAGAAGTCAGGATCGAGGGGGTGGGCCGATCGGCGCGATGTTGCGATCGGGCGGCTTGCTGGCGATCGCACGCGCAAACTTCAGTGCTGGCGGGACGGCGAGCAGCGGTTGCTCCGCCACTTCGCCCACCAGTTTCCAGCACTTGGCAAGGCACAGATCGCTCTGACAGGGTGCGGCCTTGGTATCGCAGCAGGCACAATCTTGCGCCGGCTTGGCCGCCATCCCCGGACAATCCGGCATCGCATCCGTCATGGCTGCGGAGACGTTCGAGGCGTGCGCGAACGCCGCCCACGCAGCACCAATCGGCGCCAGCGTTAGGCCCAAAGCCACCAGACCTGCCAGCAAGATGCGCATGCGCGTGTCGAGCCTGCCTCCATGCCCACTATCGGTATGCTTCGCCTCGTCGGTCAAGCCAAGCATTCTCACGCAGACTTCAATTTTGCGTTTTGATCTGCCTCAATGCTTAAGATTATGCCGTTGCCGATACTGCACCATGGCAAAGCCGAGGCCTGGAACAATGAGCCATTGCGCCAGCGGCGATAGCCCGATCCGGATCTGCCCGAAGGCAAGTGTCGGCATGAGCGGGGAATAGGTCCAGGATTGTCGCACATACACATTCAGCCACTCGCTCAAGCCCGTATAAGTAAGGCCCAATACCATGGTGATCCCAGCCACCGGCCAAAACCGCATCGCTGGCCAGTCCCTGCCACCCGCGATGAGGAGACCGCAGCCAAGTGTACTGGCCGCGATCAGCACGTCGCCTGCCGTGCAATGCAACACCGCAAAGACCTGCGCAGCCCGTGTTCCTTCCGTCCACAGCGTATAGAGAGGCAACTGCACAACTTCCCAGACGAGATGGATAACCGCGATCACAGCCAGATATCGCGCCGATGCGCTTCGCCAACCTGGTTTGCCAGACCTCATGGCATTCCAACTCCCTGGCGTGGCCTTGACCCGTTACAGGCGTTGCACACAGGCGTGTGAGTTGACCCGATCCACGTTACAGGTCTAGAGCCGTAGTCATGCGCATGCTTCGTCTGATCCTCGCCGTGCTGATAAGCCTGGGTGTGGCCGTTGGGCCGGCCACCGCGGCCATGCCGCATGCGGCGCAGACGACCATGTCGATGGACGCAGTCTCGGATGCGCCGGCGGATGGCTGTGCCTGCTGTGATGTGACGCACAAGTGTGCGGTGAGCAGCTGCATCGTTGCCTGTCACGTGGCGCCAGCCCTCGTTCTTGCACAAGTGGCGCTTCCTGCGCCATTGCCGTTTGTCCACCCAGCCGCACGGGTGGTTCCACTTGCCACCGTCGCCTGGCGACCTGAACCACCACCTCCCCGCTCCTAGTTCCCACCTGCCGTTGCAACGCCACACCTGCGTCTGCAGCGCATCTGTCACAAGCAGGCTTTTGCACGCCTGCGGGAACGATCGACTCATGGAGCACTCTCATGAAACGTCTGATCGCCGCTGCCCTCCTGGCTGTCGGCCTCACCACCGTTGGCGTTGGTCTTGCCAACGCGCATCACACCACCAACCACAGCCTCGGGCCCTGCGGTATCAATCCCTGTCCGCCCAAGCCTGGTAAGTAAGTGACGACAGCCGGCAGGTTAGCTGACGTCGGCTGACCTGCCGAACCAATCGAGGTCGCATCCCATGTCGCAACTGCTCATTTCCCCGCTCACGCGCCGTTCCCTCCTGCTCGGCACCTCGGCGCTGGCGGCCGCAACGGCGCTACCCATGCGGATCGCGCAGGCCAGCCCGATCACGCTCACCGCCCAGCCCGCGCGCCTGCCCCTCATCGGACAACCCGACACCACCACCCGCGTGTGGGCCTTCAACGGCGCCATGCCCGGGCCCACCTTGCACGTGCGTCAGGGCGAGCAGGTGGATATCGCCTTCCAGAACCGGCTCGAGGAAGACACCACCGTGCATTTTCACGGCATCCGCCTGCCCAATGCCATGGATGGCGTGCCGCATCTGACACAACCGCCCATCGCGCCTGGACAAACCTTCGCCTATCGCTTTGCCGTGCCCGACGCCGGCACCTATTGGTACCACCCGCACGTCAATAGTGCCGAACAGCTCGGTCGCGGTTTGGCCGGTGCCTTCATTGTCGAGGAGAGAGAACCCCTTGCCGTCGACCGCGATCTGGTCTGGCTGCTGCAAGACTGGCGGCTCACGCCCGATGCGCAAATTACCGAGGATTTTCGCAACCTGCACGATATGGCGCACGGTGGCCGCCTCGGTAACACCGTTACTTTGAATGGCAAGGTTCCAGAAGTCTTTGCCGTGCAGAGCGGCGAGCGCTTACGCTTGCGTCTCGTCAACGCCGCCAACGCCCGCATCTTTGCCCTCACTTTTGCCGGGCACGCCCCGCACATCATCGCCATCGATGGCCAACCGGTCGAACCGCACGCACCGGTCGACGGGCGTATCGTGCTCGCACCTGGCATGCGCATCGATCTCATTCTCGATTGTACCGGCGATCCAAAAGCGCGCTTCAGCGTTCTCGATATCTTCTACCCCCGCCAGACCTATCGCCTGCTCGATCTCGTCTACGCGGAGCAGCGTTTGCGTGACCGTCTCCTGGATACACCCATCGCCCTGCCGCCCAATCCCCTCCGTGAGCCTGAGCTCGCCAGCGCCGAGCGCCATGAGATCCGCTTCAACGGCGGCATGATGGGACAGATGATGATGCGCGAGCGCGGCATGGCCGGCATGTCGATGCGCGACATGATGGCAAGCGGCAAGATCTGGTTCGTCAACGGCGTCGCCACGCTCGGCCATGTGATGGCGCCCATGCTCACCTTGCGGCGCGGTAGCACTTATGTCTTGAACCTCATCAACGAGACGGCCTGGTGGCACCCCATGCATCTACACGGCCATTCGTTCCGGGTGCTGCGCCGCAACGATGCGCCAACGCTCCGCCGGGAATGGCAGGACACTGTACTGCTCGCGCCGCGGGAAAGCGTCGCTATCGCCTTCGTTGCCGACAACCCCGGCGACTGGATGTTTCATTGCCATATCCTCGAACACCAGGAGAGTGGCATGATGGGTGTCATCCGCGTCCAATAACCAAGGAGAACCAACCGATGCTGCGTCACCTCGCTTTTGTCTTCCTGCTCGCTTTTACTTTCGCCGCGTCTGCGCGCGCCGAGCCACCAACCGCGACCCTCTATGCCAATCCGCAGTGCAAATGCTGCCACGGCCATGCCGACTATCTGCGCGCGGAAGGATTCAAGGTCACCGTCAAGGAAGTCCCCGACATGACGCCCATCCGCCAACAATACGGCGTGCCCGGCGCACTGGAAGGCTGCCACATCATGGTCATCGACGGTTACGTGATCGAAGGCCATGTGCCGGCGGCTCCCATCCGCAAGCTCCTCACCGAACG
>RXJK01000182.1:0-22686 GCA_003963125.1 Hyphomicrobiales bacterium | reverse complement strand
ATCAAGGGTATCTCCCTGCCCGGCATGCCCGATGGCTCGCCCGGCATGACCGGCAAGAAGGCCGAACCTTTCACCATCCTGGAGATTGCCGACGGCACGCCCAAAGTGTTCGCCGTCGAGTGACGCGTTGCCAACGCGAAAGCCCCGAACCATCGTCCGGGGCTTTCTCCTGTCTGCGCGGGTTGTCCGCCTTTAGCCCGTGCGCTCCTGGTCCAACCACAGGCAGCGCGCCCAATCCTGCTTGGACGGGCATTCCGTGGACCGCTCCGCGCCGCGATGCGCCAGCGCCGCGCCAGCCGAGGCGGCAAGTCCTGCCGCGACCATCAAACCCAACACAATCTTCTTCATGATCAGGTCTCCTTTGTTGTGGGGTGCGCACCGCGTGCAAGCACCGCCGTCTTCAACATAGGCGCGCCCCTTCTCTCTCGCTCGTCGGGTTCGGCAACACCCGGTCACGAACCCCGCCCGCGTTACACCCGGTTACAACTTGGCTCTACCGCCCTTCACCATGCGCCCTATCATGCCTTCGGGGAGCGCCTGCTACACACCTCCTTCCTGATCCAGCATGCAAGCATGCGGGCGCTCTCCACCCCTGGTCGTGAAGCCGCAACGGAGCCCACATCATGCCACGTCATGTCGCCGCCTCTCTGATCGCCGCCGCCATTCTTGCGGCAGGCCTTGCAGCGGCGCCATTCGCCTTCGCACCCGTGGCCGCGCACACCGGGCACACTTTTGCCGCCGGCGAACCAGGCGATCCCGCCAAGCCGTTTCGCACCATAACGATCGAGATCAAGGACGGCCCCGGCATGATGGCCTATAGCCCCAATCGCATCGAGGTGCGCAAGGGCGAGCAGATCAAGTTCGTGCTCACCAACACCGGCGATCTGCCGCACGAGTTCCTGCTCGACTCACTGGAGAACAACGCCAAGCACAAAAAGGAGATGGAGAAGAACCCCGAGATGGAGCATGACGAGCCGAACGGCAAACGCCTCGAGCCCAAGAAATCCGCCGAAATTCTCTGGCGCTTCAGCAAGGCCGGCACGTTCGAGTTCGCCTGCCTGATCCCCGGCCACTATGAGACCGGCATGAAGGGCGTCGTCGTCGTCAAGTGAGCTTCAAGTACGCTTCAACCGGGAGGAAGGCGCCACCACTCGCGCACCCGCCTCCCGGCTTTTTCTTCAGATCTTGACCGCCCGCAGGCGCAAGGCGTTACCGACCACACTCACCGATGACAACGCCATGGCGGCGGCCGCCAGCATCGGCGAGAGCAACAGACCCAGCAGCGGATACAGCACACCCGCTGCCACCGGCACGCCAGCGGCGTTGTAGAAGAAAGCGAAGAACAGGTTCTGGCGGATATTGTTCATCACCGCGGCGGAGAGCTTACGCGCCCGCACCAGGCCGGTCAGATCACCATTGAGCAGCGTGATGCCGGCGCTTTCGATCGCCACGTCGGTCCCCGTGCCCATGGCAATGCCGATATCGGCGGCGGCCAAGGCCGGCGCATCATTCACGCCATCGCCCGCCATGGCCACCACGTGGCCCTTGGCGCGCAAGGCCTCCACCACCTTGCTCTTCTGATCGGGCAAAACATCGGCTTCGATATCCTGGATGCCGAGCCTGGTGGCGACAGCTTGCGCGGTGCGGCGGTTATCACCCGTGAGCATGACCACACGAATGCCAGCCGCCGCGAGTTCCGCCAGCGCTTGCGGCGTGGACGCCTTGATCGGATCGGCGATGCCGATGACACCAGCCACCCGCCCGGCGATGGCGACAAAGATCGCGGTCGCCCCTTCGCTTTGCAAACGCGCGGCATCCGCCTCCAGCGCGCCCGGATCGACGCCTTCTTCGCGCAGGAAACGTGCGGTGCCAATGATGACGCGTTCACCTGCCACCTGCGCTTGCGCGCCCTTGCCGGTCGGCGCAAGGAAGTCTGTCGCCGCATGCAGTAGGATATTGCGCGCGTGCGCCGCCTGCACCACCGCGCGTGCCAGCGGATGTTCGCTGGCGCGCTCAACGCTGGCCGCATGGCCGAGCAACATCGCCTCGTCCACACCCGGCGCTGGCAGAACGGCCGTCACTTTCGGCTTGCCTTCCGTCAACGTGCCGGTCTTGTCCACCACCAGCACGTCGACCTGTTCCAGCCGCTCCAGCGCTTCCGCATTCTTGATCAACAGGCCCGCCTGCGCACCGCGCCCCACTCCCACCATGATCGACATGGGTGTGGCCAGCCCCAGCGCGCAAGGACAGGCAATGATCAGCACGCTGACCGCCGCCACCAGGCCGAAGGCCATGCGCGGCTCGGGTCCCCAGATCGACCAGGCGGCGAAGGCCACGACCGCCACGGCAATGACCAGCGGCACGAACCAGGCTGACACCTGATCGGCCAGGCGCTGAATGGGCGCGCGCGAGCGCTGCGCCTGCGCCACCATCTGCACGATCTGCGCCAGCATGGTCTCGCGCCCGACCTTGGTCGCCCGCATCAGGAACGCGCCGGTCTGATTGAGCGTGCCGGCCAGCACGGCAGCGCCAACAGCCTTGTCGACGGGCATGGACTCCCCCGTCACCATCGATTCATCCAGCGATGACGCGCCCTCCGTGATCGCACCGTCCACCGCTACCTTCTCGCCAGGCCGTACGCGCAGAATGTCGCCGACCGCCACCTGGTCGAGGCTAACCTCCTCTTCCGTGCCATCGGCGCGCACACGCCTGGCCATTTTCGGTGCGAGGTTGAGCAGCGCCTTGATGGCGCCGGAGGTTTGCTCGCGCGCCCGCAATTCCAGGACCTGGCCCAACAGCACCAGCACCACGATCACCGCCGCCGCTTCGAAGTAGACGGCGACCGCACCATCGTGACCCCGAAAATTATCGGGAAACAGCTGCGGCGCCATGGTCGCAACCAAACTGAACACGTAGGCGACGCCCGTGCCCATCGCGATCAGCGTGAACATGTTGAGGTTGCGGGTGACGAGCGAACGCCAGCCGCGCTCGAAGAACGGCCAGCCCGCCCACAGCACTACGGGTGACGCCAGGATCAGCTGCAGCCAGTTGGAAAGCGTCTGCGAGATCCAGCCGTGCCCGCCGCCCAGATGCAGGCCCATTTCCAGAATGACCACCGGCACCGTCAGCGCCAAGCCGATCCAAAAGCGATGCGTGAAGTCGACGAGCTCGGGATTAGGCCCGGCTTGCGCACTCGCCAACTCCGGCTCCAACGCCATGCCGCAGATCGGGCACGAGCCCGGTCCCACCTGGCGGATCTCTGGATGCATCGGGCAGGTGTAGACCGTGCCTTCGGGAACCGGCTCCGTTGCGCGTGCAGACTTTGCAAGATAACGCGCGGGCTCGGCCACGAACTTGGTGCGACAGCCGGCGGAGCAAAAATAGTAGGGCCGGCCCGCGTGCTCGGCTTTGTGCGCGCTCGTGTGCGGATCGACCTGCATCCCACAGACCGGATCAATCACCTGGCCGCTGTGCGCTTGGCCCGGCGCGGGCGTCGCCCCATGACAGCCGGCGTGCGCGGCCGCGCCGTGCTCATGCGCGGCGGGCGGATGTTGGGCGTGGGCAGCCTTGCCACCGCAGCAGCCACTCTTCTTCTCGTTCTGCATCTGACGTCTCCTGGTACCCATGGGGGGTATAGGCTTGACACCTATACCCCGTAAGGGTATCTGTCAAGCCATGAAACATGATCACAAGCCGGCAACACTGAAACGCCTCAACCGCATCGAGGGCCAGGTGCGCGGCCTGGCGCGCATGGTCGACGAGGATCGCTATTGTATCGAGGTCGTAACGCAGATCGCGGCGGTGCAGGCTGCGCTGCGCAAGGTCGAAGAGGAAGTTCTGCGCGCGCACGTGGCGCATTGCATTGAAGGCGCCATCGCCAGCGGCGATAAGAAAGAGCAGCGCGACAAGGTCGCCGAGCTGTTTACCGTCCTCTCGCGCACGGGCCGCTAAGCCACGCTGCGCCTCTCCGCACGCCAGGTCGCCGGCCAGGCTTTGAGCTGCAGCGCCGGGCGCTCGACTAAGACCCACGAGGCCAGGCCCAGCAGCAGGCTGAGCCCCAGAGTGGTCGCCTGGAACGGGAGCAAGCCGATCGCCGGCGCCAGCAACAGCACGGTCTGCCCAACCGGCCAGCCATAGACATAGACGCCGTAGGAAAGATCGTAACGATCGGTCAACTGCGAGACGGCACCGTACCGCCGCGTCCCCAGCGTGATCACCACCAGGGCGGTGGCGACCAACATGACGGGCACGCCAAAGCGCGTGCCGGAAAGCGCCAACGTCGCCAGCAATGCTGCCACGCAGATCGTCCAGCCGTAGCGCAGGCGTTCGCGCTCCAGATAAGCCAGCGCACCCAGGCTGAAGCAGAACAGAAAGCGGCGCGCATTGTCGAGTGGCGTGTCGACCACGATTGCCTGCGGCCACAGATAGCTGGCGGCGATGACCAGCAAGAGCCCCAGCAAGACCGGGCGCAGATAGCCCGAGCGCAGCGCGCCGAGGGCCGCTGCCAGCGCCAGCAGCACGTAGCACACCACCTCGTACTTCAAGGTCCACAGCGACAGGTTGATCTCGCCTGCGATCGGCGCGCTGGCAAATACGCCAGGCAATGGCGCCTTGCCCGTGACGAGGGCCAGGCTCTTGACGAGGTAGGCGGCGGTTTCCGCATGCGACAGGTAGGCCGCCAGCGGCAGCACCGTGACCAACGGGCCCAGCACGAAAGTTGTTACCAGTACGCATACCAACAAACCGGGACCGATGCGCAGGGCGCGCGCCCGCGCGTAGTCAACCAGGTTCGCCCGCCGCACCAGGCTCATGGTGATGAGCAGGCCACTCAGGACGAAGAACACGTGCACGGCATGCTTGCCGAGCGTAAAACCGGTCCAGGCATCCACGGGATCGGCCTTCAGATCCCCCGTGAGAATGCCGAAATTGTGCGAGACCACGACCGCGGCTGCCGCAGCCAAGCGCAGCAGCGAAAAGCTGTTGGTCCCCGGCGCCTCATGCCCGACCAGAAGCCGCCCTTGCATCGTGTGTACCCTCCGCCGCACGCACGCGCGGTCCGGATGCGCTCCGAACCGCGTCGCACGCAGCGATCAGTCAAGCGTACACAGATTGATGAAACCTTCTCCGGCGCCCCACGGTTACACGTTGTTACCAAGTAACGCCTCGTTAAGCAGAGCCCAGGGCGGAGTGCGGCCCTACTTGGCTTTCTCGAGCTTGGTCAAGGTCATCTGCCCATTGACTTTGTCGACATCGAACTTGATTTTGTCGCCGACCTTGACCGACTTCAGCATCGCCGGATCGGCCGCCTTGAACACCATGGTCATGCCGTCCATGTCGAACTTCTTGATCGCCTCATGCTTGATCGTGAGCTTGCCCTGCTCGGGATCCACCTTGGTGATTTCACCGCTGATGAGCGCCTGGGCCCAGGCGGGCGCGGCCAACAAGGCTGCAGCCAGACCTGCGATGACGGTGAGTTTGCGCATGGAACCTCCATTGGCGTTGTTGCTTGAGCCTTCGCTTCCGCCAGCTACCTGCGCCAGCTTCCAGCCTTTACTCTTGATAGATGCGGTCGACGCCACCGATTGCAAATCGCATTCGTGTAACGCCGCGTAACATGCAAGCAGGTGGCTTTGCCCCGCGCACATCCTTGCAAATTCCCCGAGTCGCGGTTGCCTCTGGACACGTGCACGCGGCGGCGTAGGCTGTACATACAGGTTTACGATTCTGCATTTGCGTTCAGGCTTTCATGCTGGTCATCAGTTTTGCTTCTTCCAAGGGCGGCGTGGGCAAATCCACCACCTGCGTCTCGCTCGCCGGCTGCTACGTGAAGGCCGGCGCGCGTGTCCACCTGATCGATCTCGACAGCAACCTCACCGCGTCGCGCTGGCTCAAAGACGAAACCGCGCGGCCCCCCACCCTCACCGTCTCGGCGCCCGATCCGCAGATCCTCACCGAACATCTGCAGGAAACCGCCCGGCACTATGCGCCCGATGTAACCTTGATCGATGTCGCGGGCAGCTACGAACGCGCGCTCACCATCGCGATCGCGCGCGCCAATCTCACCATCATTCCCTGTGCCACGACCGAAGCCGACATCTTCGAAGCCGCGCGCATCGCCGGCCACATCCAGACCATGTACGCGGCCTTCGATCGCGTGCCCCTCTACCGCGTGCTGGCCACGCGCGTGGCTGCTCTCGTCACGCACGCGCAGGCGCACGCCTTCCGCGAGATCGCGCGCCTCAAGCTGCCGCTGTTTGAGACCGTCATCCCCCACCGCGTCGCTTACGAAGAGGTGGGTTTGCTGGGCCCGCCGCATCTGGCCGACGCGCGCCGGCCGTCCACCGCCAAGGCCATTACCGACCTGGAGCGCCTGCGCAGCGAAATCGATACCTTGCTCGCCGCCCCCGAAGCCACCCTCACCGCCGATGAGAGCGCCGCATGACCCGCCCCCCGTTTCGATCCATCTCTGCCCCGCTCGATGTCGACGACGCTGCACTGGCCAAGGTCGCGGACAAAATGGGCGTACCCACCCTGGTCTCCCCTACCCCTCCCGTAGACGCCGACCAGGGCCCTAAACCACCACCGCCGTCAGCCCTCTCCACCCCATCCGCCGCTGCCAAATCCCTTGTTCGTCCGAAACGCGCCGCCGCCACACCCCGGCCCGCGCGCCCCCTCATTGACAAACTCACCATCGAATTGCCGGGCTACCTGGTCGATGCCGTGAAGCGCCGTGCGCTCGATCAACGCAGCACCGCGCGCCACGTCATCCTGCTCGCCCTGCGCGATGCCGGCTTCCAGGTCGAGGCCGAGGATCTCATCCCCGATGGCCGGCGCTCGCGCCCCGATGCGGCGTGAACCTGCGCACATCTGCACTTACGCAGCTGCAGATCCCCACATGCCCGTATTTGCACACCTTCGGCCTACCGCATCTGCAGGAGTACACCTCTTCGCACGCGCGTGGCCCTGCATGCGTGCAACCTTGTAAGCGCGCATATCCACAAGACTGCATCATCGCAGGTGCGCTTAGATGTACGTACGGGACTGCGTATCTATGGCGTATACGGATCTTTGTGTGTCTGTATCCATGTAGGACCGTATGTCCTATTCCACGCAGTCACCAAGAACCGTGGCTACAGCAATCCGCATCTACAGCTCTGCGCATCTACGTATCTGCGTGTCTACGCCAGCTCGAAGGTGGCCACTGGCGCACGCTAGGGTGCAGTTCCTTGATCGGAGCGCGCCATGCCCGCCACCACGCAGCCCCCGCCGCACGCCATGCACAATCCCTGGGGCACCTTCGATGTGCAGCCCACCAGCACCGGTCTGCGCTTCCAGATCGAGACCGTCGATCCCCGCAACGGCTGGATCGCCGCCGGCCTCACCGCCAAGAGCGCTACGGCTACCCTGTGGCTCGCACCTGGTTTCTGGCGCGGGGCGGGGATGCTGTTGCTTCTGCTGGCTCTCGATGCGCTGTATTTCTTCGCGGCCCTGCGCCGCGCGCGCCTGACCTGGATCGAAGTGCGCCCCGACGGGCTTACCATCTGGGATGACGCGCGCTATCCCGATCGCGCCAAGTTCTTCGACCGGCGCAGCATCAGCGAACGCCAGCTCGATTGCGATACCGGCCTGACGTTTCGCTACGGCGTGCACGACGTGCAGGCGTCCACACCGTTCTGGAGCGAGCGCCAATTCGAAGTCTTCCACGACATGTTCGAGCGGGCAGTGGCCAAGCTGTGGTTCAACCAAAACCTGTAAGCGGAGGCTGCCATGTCGCTCGATGTGCTCCTGCGCCGCGCCCGCCGCCGCGTTCGCGACGCACTGCCCGGCGCCTCGCAAGCTTCGCGCCTGGCGGCTCGCAGCCCCACCTGGCGCCAGGCGCCACCGGCGCAACAGGCGGCCGCTTACGCGCAGTATGTACAGACCCGCGCCCAGCTTCAGCAGTTCCACTACGAGCAGAAAATCACCCCCAAGCTCATTCGCCTCCTGTTTCGCGCTTTCCTCTGGTGGCTCGGCACGGCGCCCGGCGCCCTCGGCGTACTGGCCATCATCATCTATGTGCTGCACCTCCTTGTCTGAGACTGTCCGATGCGCGCGCTCGACTGGATGCGAAGCCTGGCCATGCTGCTCTACTTTGTTGGCATCGCCGCCGTCATCCACAGCTGCCGGCAGGGGACACCTGTCTCCGTGTCGCCGCCCGCCATCGCACCCCCATCGAACGCCACGGACACGCGTCTGCTCTCGCGCCGCAAACAGCTCGACGACGAGTTGCAGAAGCGCCGCGCCGCACTCGCCCGCCTCGAGGCGGAGCTGCTGCAGTTGCGCGCCGATTTCCCGGCGCTGCTGCATGACCTCGCGCGCGAAGCGGTTCGCTTCACCGCCAAGGCGCCGGAATTGCACAGGCTGGAAACGCGCGCACGCTGGGAGCGCGAGACGCCGGTCAAGCACGCGCTGACGCGCGCCCGTGCGCTCGTGACCGACTACCACCGGCTCGATCTCGAAGCGCAGAAGGAGAGGGAGGAGCCGACCCTTTACACCGACGCCATCTCGGCGGCCTTGACCGCGCGCGTCACCGCCTATCCCCGCCAGGCCGATGATACCCCGCACGCTTTTGCCGACGACGTGCAACGCCTGCTGGGCAAGGTCCCGGAAAGCCTGCTGCTCGGCGCGCTCGACGTTCTTGCCCGCAAGGCACTGCCCACCGACGCGTTCCATCCCTGTCGCGATCCTGCCCACTGTCCCAAACCGGTCGTGGAACGCGAACTCAAACCTGCCGCTGCGCCTGCTATCACCGTGCCCGTTCGCGCACCCGCGCCAAGCCCGCCCGTTGCGCTGCCTGAGCGCAGGGTACGGCCCGACGTCGTCGAGTACTGCGCCGATCCAGAACGGTTGCGCGGTGACCGCCTGCCGCTGCGGGAAGATCCGACCCCCATGTCGCCCGCGCTCGCCTACATCCGAGCCGGGGAGTGCGGTCTGCGCGGCACCGGCGAGATCGTCCCGCATCGCCAGCCGGCAGGCGTGTTCGTCTGGATCGAGGTCGAGCGCCGGGACCGCAGCATCGGCTGGGTGAATTCTTATTACGTCCGCCAACGCCGCTGACGCCATACCCTCACGGCCGGCGCCCTTTGGTGTATTTGCGCACCCAGGCCAGGAACGCGGCATCGGGCTTGCGCGGCATCTCGCCCAGGCCCACCACCCAGCCCTTGTACTGCTCGGCCAGCGCATATTTATCCCAGCCCGGTGCAATCGCTGCAACCTGCTCCAGCGCGGTGACCGAGACCAGCGCGTGCGGATTGATGGTTGCCGGTGGCGCCGGTTCGACAGGTGCAGGCGCGGGAGGTGCCAAGGCCGGCGTGCGCAACGCGCGCGTGACACGCGCTTGCGCGCGCGGCACGGGCGGCTTGGAGGGCAGAAGACGCAAACCGCCCGGCACCGTTTCCAATCGCGCGTCCTTGTAGACGTCGGTCGCCTTCTGCAGCGCCTCTTGAAACTTGCGCTTGAAATTCTTGCTGTCGGCATATTCCTGGCCGAACTGGCCTTTCAGCGCGCCCCAGCTCAACACGATGCCATTGGCGTCCGAGACACGACACAAACGATGCGCCAGCCAGCTGTACACATCCAGCGCAAACGCCGAATTCTGCAGCTTGCCGATCGCTTCCGTCTCCAGCGGCACCGCATGATCGAGCAGGCTCTCGAAGAACTTGTCGGTGAGGCGGATATAGCCGGGCCACAGGCTCTGCTGGCCGCTTTCATCCGTGTGCCACGCCTGGAATGCATCGATCGGTTTGGCATCGACTTGCGCAGGCCCTTGCGCCGTCATCATCGCCAGCGTCATGTGACAACTGCTCAGCGCCAGCATCTGCCGGCGAAACTGCGCCATGCTCTCGCCACCCGGATCGATATTGAGCCGGCGCAGGAATTCACGCACGCTGCTGCCCACGTCCACTTCGCTCGAGCGCGTGCGCACCGCTTCCGAACATAGGTTGATCAGCACCAGGCGCGGCCGCGTGCCCGACGGCAGCGGCTGATCCACCCATTTCAAACCGTTGAAGGTGCGTCCCGCCTGGAGCGAGAGCGAGGCGCGTCCGCTGGTGCGCTCAAAGGTGCGGCTCGGCGTCGGGCTGCGCGGCAAGCCCAGCTGGCACAACACCGCGTGCAGGAACTGCGGATCAGCGCCCGTCTTGTCGCTCTCAATCAGCGCCGGGTCCTGTCCGGTCAGGGGCCGGGTAAGGGGAAGAGGGGCCACACGACGGGCCCCCGGTGAATCGTGCATGCTTCAAGGCTAGGCCGAGCGCGGCTCCTTCTTGAAGCGATTCGCAACCGACTCGGCACGCCGCACCACCGCTCCAATCCTTGCGGCGGTTTGGCACCCCGCCACGCCTGCGGCGGTTCGGTACCCCCATGCGGCGGTTTAGAACCCCCTGCGCTTCTGCGCCCGCGACTCCGGCTGTCTGCGGCGGTTCAGTACCCCGTCGCGCTTTCGTAACCGTGCGGCGGTATGGGACCCGCTGCGGCGGTTCGGGCGCGCAGATGCGGCGGTTCGGGAGCAGATTTGCGGCGGTTTGGCCCCCCCGCCTGCGGCGGAATGGAACCCGCACACTCTATATACCTATAACCTACCGATAATACCGCTAAATACCGATAACGGAGGTTTTGAAAATTGGATTGGGGTGAGGAAAGAGAAGGGGAGCGTCTTCACGTCTGATAGAGCCGCTCCACATCGGCGTGCGAAAGGCGCAAGGCCGCCACCGGCGAGCGACCCGCCACCACCAGCCCCTGGCGGCCTGTCGGCGCGGCAAACACCTTCTCGATCTCCTGCGGGTAGATCAAGCGCTCCTTGTGGGCAGCCTCGCCCGTGACATCATCGACGCTGCGCCCTTTCAGGGCAAAACTCGTCATGCCCAACCGCGCGGAAATGTAATCGTTGGTGACGGGATCACTCGTGGCAAAGAACTGGATCAGCCCCGCATTGCCCAGCATCGTTTCCCAGCTGTGGCGGTAATGCCGTTTCAGTTGCGCCAGATCCTGCAGCACGATCTGCAGTTTCACGCCAAAGCCCGGGAAGTAGGCAGCGGCCTGCTCGAACAACTCCATATGGCCAAGGCTGGCAAACTCTTCCATCAGGAAAAGGATTGGCAGGCGTCCGCGCGGGTAGGGACCAGCCCGCTCGAGCGCATTCAAAGTAAGGCGCACGATCAAGCGCAGCCAACGGTAGTGGCTCGGCATCTCGCCGGCCGCCATGCACAGGAAGATGGTAGTGGGCCGTTCCCGCAGCGCGGAGAGGCGAAAATCCGAGCGCGTCAGCACGCGCCGCAGCAGCGGACTATCAAGAAAGCGCGTTTGCGTCTCCGCCGTGCTGATGACACTGGAGCGCTCCCGCTCGTATTTGCGCAGGAAAGACTGCCCCACCGCCGCCAGGGCGCCGCCGTAGAGATCGCCGGTATTGGCCATGCTCTTGAACAAGATCTGTTGCGCGATCTCAGCCTCACTGAGCCCACCCTGCTGGGGGCCGCCGGAGCGGCGCAATACCTCCTGCGTGGCCGACAGCAACGGCGCATAGGTCAGCGTCAATAGCTCGCGCAAACTCGCCAAATGCTGTTCGCTCGCACCGAGCGTCGTAGTGTAGAGGCCCGCCCCGCGGGTCGCATATTGCGCCGAGCCCGTCCAGTGATCGGCCTCCGTATTCTTGCCCTCTTGCACGATGATCGACTGCGCGATCTTGTCCATGTCATCGACCAGGTGCAGCGACGCCGGATCCAGCTCGGCCAACGGATTGAAATGCGCGCTCGGCAAGCCGCTGCAACCGAAGGGGTCGAGCACATACACATCCTGGCCGAGCCGACGGCGCCGATGCTCGGCCGTCGCTTTGGCGAGCTCGCCCTTGGGATCAAGCACCAGCGCCGAACCCGGATAGGTCAAGAGCGTCGGAATGATCACGGTGGACGATTTACCCGAGCGCGCCGAGGCGGTGGTGATCATCGGTTTGTCGTCGTTGTAACCGATCGGCTTGCCGTTGAATTTACCGATCAACAGATCGCCCTTGCGATAGCCGAGCGCTTCGACCTCCTCCACACTTGCCCAGCTCGCACGCTCGCTGCGATTCTGCCGCTCGCGCCCGAAGGGCAGGCCGCGCGGCAGGGCTTCGTCCAGCAACCGTTGGGTATCTTCTTCCAGCCCGCGCGGCGGAGCGTGCCCAAGCGCGGGATCGACGGAAGCGGGCGGGGTGCCGCCAAACCGCTCGAAGGAGCTTTGCATCCAGCTGCGCATCTGATCCTCACTTCATCTGTTCGAGCAGCAAGCGGGCCGCCGGTTGCTGCTTGGCCAGGGCTGCGAGCGCACCGCGCCCACCACCGGCATAGACGGCAGCTGCGGCGAGGAGATCCTTGAGCCGGCTGGCTGAGGCCTCATCGAACCGGACATAGGCGCCGTTGGTAACGCGGGCCAGCTCTTGAAAGACCGTCTGGGCCCTGGCGTCGCCGCCTTCCTGAAACATGAAAAGAGGAATACTTCGCTGCGCCAATTTTGCCGCGTGCCCGAGCAGCAGATCCGCATCTTCCTCCATCGCGTCGCCCACATAGACGAGCGCCCGCATACCTTCGCGCGTGGCCACGGTTTCACAATGAGCGAGCACGCGCGCGATCTGGGTTGCGCCCGTCTTGCAGCGGACGCCGCGCATCTCTTTGGCAAGGCCCGCGGCATGGCGCGTCCAGCGGCTCGCATAAAACTCGACGCCCCGAAAATAAACGAGCTGCACTTTCAAGCCCGGACCAAACGCCTGGAACATGCTCCCCTGCACACTGAGCGCCTCGGCCCAGGTCGCACTCCGGCTGAAGGTCGCGTCCATCGCGAACACCAGGCCGCCCGGCTCCGACGTGCCGGACGATCCAAGGATCTGCTGCACGCGCACATCCTCCCACGGCAGGACCTGCGCGGCGGGTGTATGCGACGGCGCCGGCGCAACGGGCGTCAACTTTTGCGTGAGCTGCTGGATCCGTTTCAGCATGCTGGTACTCCGATCCAATGATCCTTTCCGCTTGTTAGCCCGGTCGCCTGGCTAGCCTCAAACAGGCTCCTCGCCGCCGCGCCCCCGCGATAGCGATCGGAAAGTACCTGCTCATGGTGCGCCGCCGTTGCGGCCTCGCAGCGCCGAATGCCAAGCCTCTTGGTGCCCATCCTGCGCCCGCCGCCGCCACGCGCAAACGCGCGCCCTTCGGGAACGCAAGCAGAAAATCGGTTCCCCCGCGGCAAAGCCGCGGTCCCCCCAATTTTCAGACTTGCCGTTTGCCGGCTCCGGCGGGCGCGAACGTCAGGGCACGAGGCAGCACTCGCTGCGAACCACAACTGAAAGGACGAAGACCATGAGCAACAAACCTTCCCTCTACGCCTACGCGGTCAAGGATCGCGGACGCAATCAGAAGGCCATCTGGACCCGCATCGGTGCCGCCTGGCCGCACGAAACCGGCAAGGGCTTCACCATCGAACTCGAGGCGCTGCCCACTACCGGTCGCATCGTACTCACCGAGCCCAAGGCCGACGATCGCCCCGCCGACAGCTTCGAAGCCGAAGCCGCCAAGGAGGGTGTGTAATGAGACAGCCTGGCCTCTCCGCCAGCTCGGGGACCGCGACCGCGGTCCCCACCTGGCCTCTCGACGAAGACTTTGCGCGCATTCTTGAAATTGATGACTGCGACGAGTATGCCCCGGAAATCCGCACCCTGCTCAGCGCGTGCAGCCCGCGTGGCATGGAGGCGGTGCTATGACAACATCCCTGTCGCCTAAACTGCAAACGGCCAAGCGCCGGTTGCTAGCTGTCCTCAAACGGCACGGCATCGCGCTCGTCGAAATCGACTACGACGGCGAGGAGGACAACGGTCAGATCCTTTCCATCAACACCTATACGGCGGCATCGGAGCCGATCAGGATCGATAAGCCGGTCCGCTTGCAGCTCGGGACAGATGATCTCGCTCGCAAGCCGCGTCCCCTGCACGATGTGTTGGACGATTTCGCGTGGATGCTGCTGCGCGAGTTCCACGAGGGCTTTGAGGATAACGACGGTGCCTTCGGGACCATCAAAATTGATGTCCCAGAAAGGCGTATCTACGTCGACCACAACGCGCGCATCAACGACTACCACCAAACCGTGTCGGAGGTCTGAGATGGCGCATCCTTACCATCACGCCCTGTCTTCCGCCCGCCTGTGGGGTGGAGTGCCAGAGGACTATCTCTCCCTGCACAGCTGGTTCGATCAGTCCAAGCTGATCATCGCCGACTATCGGCACCGGGCGTTGCGCCACCATGCCGAGGGCATCTTCATGCTGGAGCAGATGTACGGCACCACGCGCCGTCTGTCGACGGGACGCATCATCCCGACCCGCTGGATCGGCGAACAGCATGTGCGTGAGGACTTGGGTCGCATCCCGTCGTTTGCCGACTGGGTCCGCGCCATTCGACCGGAGCCGTGGATGGGCCGTGCGACGACGCTCAGGTTCGAGGATGCGCCTCGGGGAGGTAGGGCATGACCAAGCCATCCTGCACAAACCTGCCCGCCTGGCACGGTGCGTTGCACCTGTTCGACGGACTGGAGATCAGTTCCTGCGTCACCGTGCATGACGGCGAGGTGTCGTTTATCGAAGTCTGTGCGGATCCCACCGACGCGGAGTTCTGGTCCGTCTATGGCCACTACAATCCAGAACTCAGCAACGGGTTCGACGGCGTCGATTGTCTGGAGGATTTCGCGACCGAAGCCGAAGCGCGGGCCTTCGCCGAGCAGCTCTGTAGGCAATATCCCCATCTGCGGAGTGGAGGCGCTGCATGAGCGTAGTATTTCCACATGACCGCACCCGTCGACCCGGTCAATCTGCCGCGCGGGTGGCCTACGACTTCTACGCCACGCCACCGGAAGCGACGCGCGCCTTGCTATCGGTGGAGCGTTTCGATGGCCCGATTTGGGAGCCCGCCTGTGGCGATGGCCGCATCAGTCGCATGCTGATCGAAGCCGGGCACGATGTCGTGTCGACTGATCTGATTGATCGTGGCTACGGCACGGGCGGCATCGATTTCCTCGCTCAACATCAGCCACGTGCGCGCCACATCGTGACCAATCCGCCTTACGGCGGTGGCCTCGCCGACAAGTTTATCGGCCAGGCGCTCACGCTCTGTCGCCGGAGCGGCGGCAAGGTTGCCATGCTGCTCGATCTTGCCTCCCTGTGTCACCCCACACGGCATAGCAAGTTCATCACTACGCCACCGTCCGCCATTTATGCGCTCGATGAGCTGGTGTGTGTGCCGGGTGGCGACGATGCGCGCATTCCGTCTATGCGACGTGCAGACCGGCGCTACTGCTGGATGGTCTGGACGCCCGGCCACGCCGGCGCACCGAAGTTGTGGTGGCTGTCCACGGCTCAGTTCCGCGCACCCGGCTAGCTTGCGGCTAACCCGTCGGTGGTGTGACGCTGGCTCACAGTGCGCATCCTCATGCTCCTAACTCTTCGCACGCGGCACGCCACCTCGAACAGCGGCGGTTCTGCACGCGTGGCACTTGCCGTCAAAACCGAACGGGGCCCTCCCCCTGCGGGGGTCCCTCCCATTACGGCTCGCGGGCCTGCCGGCCTTTTGACTGCTGCGCTGGCCCGCGTGCGGGCGAACCGCATCGAGGCGGCGATTGCCGCTGCCTCATCAGATGAGGAGCCTTCGCATGACCGCGCGCGATCTATATGCCGACATCACCAACACGCTGATTGCCCTGATCGAGGCCGATCCGGGACATCTGCAACTGCCCTGGCGCCGCACTGGCCTGCCGCTGTCGCTGCCGATCAACGCCGTCACCGGCAACGCCTACAACGGCATCAACATCGTCAGCTTGTGGATCGCCAGCGAGGCCCGGGCCTATACCGCACCGCTGTGGGCGACCTTCAAGCAATGGCAGTCGATCAATGCCCAGGTGCGCAAGGGCGAGAAGGCGAGCCTCGTCATCTTCTACAAGGAATTCGAGACCGCCGCTGATCCGGATAGCGACGACGATGGCAAGCGCCGCGTCGCGCGCGCCTCCTACGTTTTCAACGCCGCGCAGGTCGATGGCTACGCGCTGCCCCAAGCCGCGCCGCTCGGATCACCAATCGAACGCATGGCCACGGCCGATCGCTTTGTCACCGCCACCGGTGCGCGCATCCGCTTTGGCGGTGATCATGCGTATTACCGACCCTCGACCGATGAAATCGTGCTGCCGCCCGAAGAGGCCTTCTTCGATACGCAGACCATGACGCGCAGCGAAGCCTTCTATGCCACCGAGCTGCATGAATGCATCCATTATGCCGACATCCGGATTATGCCGCGTGCGCGCGAAATCAACCGAGAAGGGCGCATCTATTGACGACTGAAATCGGCATAATCAGGGGCTCTTCGACAGCGCATCCAGGATCGGGCAGTCCGGCACGTTCTTACCGCAACATTGCGCGGATAGCTCGGACAGCACCCGTTCGAGTTTCTTAAGGTCTTTGATTTTCTGGCGGATGTCGCCGACGTGAGCGTCCGTCATCACCTTCACTTCGGCGCATGTCAGGTCATGCCCCTTTGCGAGGCCGAGGAGTTCGCGAATTTCGTCGAGCGAGAAGCCAAGCTCCCGGCCCCGGCGGATGAAGGTCAATCGCTTGAGATGGGTCCCGTCATAGACCCGTTGGCGCCCCTCGGTGCGCGGCGGCGCAGGCATGAGGCCGATCTTCTCGTAGTACCGGATCGTCTCGATGTTGACGCTGGTCGCCTCCGACAGCGCGCCTATGGGGAACTGGCCTGCTCGCAAGAACTTGAACTCCTGTGAAAACTTTTCTCTTGAACCTGTAGTGACTACAGGTCGCATACTGCTTCGGTGAATGCAAGAAGGATCAAAGAAGATGGCAGTGAGCACCGAGGCGCAGGCGAACGGTACCGCATCAAGCGAGGCGGCCAGCGATCGGGTTCGCTCGCGCTGGATCGCCGCCGGCGGCATCCTTGGTGCCTTGGCCGCGTCGTCCTGCTGCATCCTGCCGCTCGTGCTGTTCAGTCTCGGCATTTCGGGAGCATGGATTTCCAACTTCACCATGCTCGCACCCTACAAGCCCTACTTTGCGGCCGGCACGATCGCTCTGCTCGGTTACGGCTACTACCTCGTCTACGTGCGTCCCGAGCAGGCGTGTGCAGACGGCTCCTGCGCCAGGCCTTTGCCCAATCGTCTCGTCAAGACGAGCCTCTGGCTCGCGAGCGCGCTTGTGATCGTCGCGCTCGCCTTCGACTACGTGGCGCCCTTGCTTCTCAAATGATCTCAAACCGGAAAGGATCGAACATGAAACGCTTCATGAGCCTTGCAGGACTGGCGGCCACGCTGCTGTGGTCCGTCGCCGCCATGGCTGCCGAACAGACGGTCACCCTCGATGTGGCCAACATGTACTGCGCCGCCTGTCCGGCGACCGTTCAAAGGTCGCTGAGCGCGGTGCCGGGCGTTACCAAGGTGGTGGTGTCGTTCGAAAAGAAGACGGCGGTTGTCACCTTCGATGATCAGAAGGCCACGCTTGCCGCTCTCGTCGCGGCGCCAACCAATGCCGGATATCCCACGAAGCTTGCGGCCGCCCAGACGCCGAAGACCCAATGACGAACGAAACCATCGTGAAGACTGGCGCGATCGGCGCTGTCATGGCGGCCATGGTGTGCTGTGCGGCACCGGGATTGCTCCTGACGGTCGGCGCTGCCGGCCTTTCTGCTTGGGCGGGTCATCTCGACATCGTCCTGCTGCCAATCCTGGCCATATGCTTCGGGCTGATCGGCTACGGGCTTTACAGGCGCCGGCAAAATGCAGCGGCGTGCTGCGTTGCCGACGGCACTAAAACCACCTCGGGAACCTGACATGAGCAATTGCTGCGCCGGTAACGGCAAAGGTTACGATCTGGCCGTCATTGGCGCCGGCTCGGCGGGCTTCTCCGCCGCCATCACGGCGGCCGAGCAGGGCGCGAACGTCGCGCTCATCGGCCACGGTACGATCGGGGGTACCTGCGTCAACGTCGGCTGCGTGCCGTCGAAGGCGTTGATCCGCGCCATGGAGAGTGTGCATCAGGCAACCGCGTCGGTGCGCTTCGACGGGATCCGCGCAAATGGCAGCGTGACGGACTGGGGAGCGCTTGTCGCCCAGAAAGACGCGCTTGTTGCTGGGTTACGGCAGGCGAAGTATGCGGACTTGCTGCCGGCCTACAACAGCATCGCCTACACGCAAGGCGTGGCGCGCATAGCGGAAGATGGTGTTTCGGTGAACGGATCGCTCGTTCGCGCGCCAAAGGTGATCATCGCTACAGGAACGCGCCCCGGCGTGCCGGCGATCCCCGGCATCGACAGCATCGACTATCTGACCAGCACCACGGCGCTTGATCTCAAGGACTTACCTAAGAGCCTGATCGTGGTCGGGGGCGGGTTCGTCGGCGTCGAGTTGGCCCAGGTCTTCGCCCGTGCCGGCGTCAAGGTGACGATCGTTTGCCGCAGCCGCCTGCTGCCGGCGGCAGAGCTGGAAATTAGTGAGGCGCTTGCGACTACCTTCGAGCAGGAGGGGATCACCGTTCTCGGCGGTGTCGCCTACGAGCGTCTCGGCAAGACAAATGAAGGCATCGAGTTGTCGATCCGAATGGGAGGTCGGAGCGAGGCTCTCATGGCGGAGAAGATACTCGTCGCAACAGGCCGCAGCCCCAACGTCGAGCAGCTCGGGCTCGCCGAGGCAGGAATCCGACAGAGCCGAGGCGGGGCGATTGCGGTCGATGACAGGATGCGCACATCGCGCAAGGGCACATATGCGGCAGGCGACGTGACGGGGCGAGACCAGTTCGTCTATATGGCCGCCTACGGCGCCAAGCTCGCGGCCAAGAACGCGCTCAACAGCGACGGCCACGTCTACGACAACAGCGCCATGCCAGAAGTGGTTTTCACCGATCCGCAGGTCGCCAGCGTCGGGCTGACTGAGGCAGCCGCCAAATCGGCCGGCCACGCCGTGGTGACATCCGTGCTCTCGCTCGATAACGTGCCGCGCGCCCTGGCCGCCCGTGACACACGCGGGCTCATCAAGCTCGTCGCGGACGGCAAGAGCCGGAAGCTTCTGGGTGCCCACATCCTCGCGCCCGAAGGCGCGGACAGCATCCAGACGGCGGCGATGGCGATCAAGTTCTGCATGACGGTCGAGCAGTTGGGCGAGACAATCTTCCCCTATCTGACGACGGTCGAAGGCCTGAAGCTCGCGGCGCAGACGTTCAACAAGGACGTCAAGATGCTGTCCTGCTGCGCTGGATGAACGGGCCGCTCGGAGTTCTGCACAGATAATGCAGGGCCCGATCTCGCGGGCCTCTCTTGCGCGTGGGCCTTTGCTCCTTCCAATCAACGGAAGGAGGCACCATGCCCTGGTCTACCAGAAAGCCCACATCCATCGAGAGCGCTCCGGACTGGCTGAAGCCATACTGCGAGCAGTTCTTGCAAAAGCTCGTCGATCAAGGCTACGCGCCAGCGACGATGCGGACTTACGAGGGCGCAGCGCGCATGTTCTGCGAGGCGGTCGCGCGCGGAGGGCTGCGCAAGGGTGATCTCGTCGGCAGGACGTTGTCGGCTACACATGCCGCCGCGCTCAAGGCGATGCATCCGAACAAGTACAATCAGAAGCGCTTCTGTCTGGAGCGCTTCATCGACGCGCTCGTCGAGTCCGGTGTTGCCGAGCGTCCAAAGCCGAAGGAGAAGACGCCGACGCGATTGGATCGTCTGCAAGCCGAATACGAGAGCTATCTCCGCGACCAACGCGGGCTGACGGACGCGACGATCTATCATTGCGTCAGCTTCCTCAAGCGCTTTATGGCGTTCCGGTTCGGCGAGACGCTCGGCAACTTCAACGACATCACGCCGCACGATGTCGTTGACTTCCTTCGCAAGCTCCGTGGCGGCACGGCGCCTCGGGACAAGACGGGACCGTCGCACCTGCGCAACTTGTTCCGCTTCCTGTTCTGGAGCGGCAAGACGAAGCGTGATCTGGCGGCATCGATCCCGCGCGCCCGGCAACCGGCGAAGAGCACACTGCCGCGTTATCTGAAACCCGACGAGGTTGAAAAACTGCTCGATGCTGCCTGGGCCCCGACACCGGTCGGCCGGCGCAACTACGCCATGCTCATGGTGCTCGCGCGTCTCGGCCTCAGGGCGCCCGAGGCCATTGCCATCCAGCTCGACGATATCGACTGGCGCAATGGCACGATCCTGATCCGGGGCAAAGGCAAGCGGCATGACCGGATGCCGTTGCCCGACGATGTCGGCAAGGCCATCGTCGACTACATCAAGAACGGCAGGCGCGGGCGGTCACGGACGCTGTTCGTCTCCAGCACGCCGCCGAACAAGCCGTTCGTGGACGCCCAGATCCTCAATACCGCACTCAAGCAGGCGTTCGCGGAAACCGGGATCATACCTCCACAGAAGTACGTCGGCTCGCACCTGCTTCGGCACAGTCTCGCTACCGACATGCTGCGCAAAGGGGCGTCGCTCGACGAGATCGGCGACGTGCTGCGGCACCGCTCGCGCATGTCGACGACGATCTATGCGCGGCATGACGTTGACGGTCTGCGTTCAATCGCGCCGCCGTGGCCGAACGAGAAGCGCGCTCTTCGGGCCGCGAAGGAGGCACGCGCATGATCACGATGACCGAACGACTCGAAGAGTACATCGCAGTGCGGCGCAGCCTCGGCTACGACCTGTCCTTCACGGCTCGCGTTATGCGCGGCTTCGCCGCATTCGCCGATCGCGAAGGTGCGGACTACGTCACTGTCGATCTGTTCCTACGCTGGAAGGACAACTTCGGCAAAGCCAGCAACAACACATGGTCGACCCGGCTTGGCATGGTACGCGGCTTCGCTGGCTGGATGCAGGGGCTGGACCCACGCACGGAGGTGCCGCCTGCGGGCTTGATCGCCGGCAAGATACGGCGTGGCCGACCCTATATCTACTCGGAAGCAGAAGTGGCCGCGATTGTGGTTCGTGCGTCGAAGCTGCCGTCGAGCTACGGTATGCGGGGTTGGACGTGCTCGGCTCTGTTCGGCCTGATCGCGGTGACGGGCCTTCGGATCAACGAGGCACTCGCGCTGGATGACAATGATGTCGACCTCGACGAGGGCGTCATCACGGTCAGACGCGGCAAGAATGGAACGGCCCGCTACGTGCCCCTGGCGCGAAGCACCGTCGCGAGGCTTGGCGCCTATCGCGCCGAGCGTACGCGGCTACTTGGGCCGACGTCCGGTGCGTTCTTCCTGATGGAAACCGGTGCGCGTCCTACCGACTGCTGCGCACGCTACAACTTCGCTCTGGTCAGCCAGGCGCTCGGCCTCAGATCGCCGCAACGCTTCTGCAAGCACGGCTGCGGGCCCCGCATCCATGATCTGCGGCACACCTTCGCGGTGCACACGATCATCGGTTGGTACCGCAAGGGCCTCGATCCGGATCGCGAAATGATCAAGCTCAGCACGTATCTAGGCCACGCAAGGCCGGAGCACACATACTGGTACATCGAGGCCGTGCCGGAGCTGCTGCAGCTCGCATCAAGACGCGCCGAACGCACTCTTGTAGCAGGTGCATCGACGGGGGACGGACGATGAAGACTTATCTACTGTCAGCCTACTTGCAGCGGTTCTTCACCGAGCGGCTCGGCGCTCAGATGAAAGCCAGCCCGAATACGATCGCAAGCTATCGCGACACGTTCCGCCTGCTACTCCGGTATGCCGCCGATCTGCGGAAGAAGGAGCCGACAGCGTTGCTGATCGCCGATATCGACGCCGATCTTGTCGCCCACTTCCTCACCGATCTCGAAAAGACACGAGGAAATGGAGCTCGGAGCCGCAACACGCGGCTTGCGGCGATCCGGTCGTTCTTCAAGTACGTTGCCGTCAATGAGCCGCAGCTGCTGCTTCATTGCCAGCGGGTGCTCGCCATGCCGGCCAAACGGCACGTGAAGCGGGCGATCGACTATCTCGACCGCGACGAGATCGAAGCCGTGATTGAGGCACCCAATCTCTCGACATGGCACGGTCGTCGCGATCGGGCGATCCTCTTACTCACATTGCAGACCGGCTTGCGCGTCACGGAGCTGATCACGCTCACGTGCGCCGACATCGCGCTCGGAGCCGGTGCGCACGTCCGCTGTATGGGCAAAGGTCGCAAGGAGCGCGCGACACCGATCCGCAAGGACAGCATCAAGCTGCTCCGCAACTGGGTCGCCGAGCGCAAAGGCAAGGCGGAAGATCCGCTGTTCATCAGCAATCGCGGCACCCCCCTCAGTCGCGACGCCGTTGAGGGCATAGTTCACCGGCACATCGAGACGGCATCGAGGACACTGCCGTCCTTGCGCGGAAAGCGCGTCACGCCGCACGTTCTTCGCCATAGTGCGGCGATGCAGCTCCTGCACGGCGGCGTCGACCGCACGGTGATCGCGCTGTGGCTCGGCCACGAATCCGTCGAGACGACGCAAATGTACATCCATGCCGACATGAAGATGAAGGAGAAGGCCATCGCCAAGACGCGGCCGGTCGAGGCGAAGCACGGCCGCTATCGCCCGAGCGACAAGCTGCTCTCCTTCCTCGAGGCGCTCTGATTATGCCGACATGCCGCGCTGGCGTTGCACATCTGCCCGCAAGAGCGACGATCGGCGCGGCATAATCCGGAAGGC
>RXJK01000238.1 GCA_003963125.1 Hyphomicrobiales bacterium | reverse complement strand
GTCGTCGAAGCCGCGCAGGATCTTGTCGCCGCGGTAGAGCACCGTCGTCTCGGCGCCCAGCGCCGAGAAGATGCCGGCGAATTCGAGCGCGATGTAGCCGCCGCCGATGATGACGATCGACTTCGGCAGCGTCTCCAGATGCAGCGCCTGGTTCGAGGTGATGGCGTGCTCGGCGCCGGGAATATCGGGAACCACCGGCCACCCGCCCGTGGCAACGAGGATGAAGCGCGCCGTCACGGTCTTGCCCGTCGCCTCGATGCGCACGCTGTTGGGCCCCGTTACGGTCGCGCGCGACGAGATGAGTTCGACACCCGCCCGCTGCAGCCCCGCCTTGTAGAGACCTTCGAGCCGAGCGATCTCGCCGTCCTTGTTGGCGATCAGCGTGCCCCAGTCGAACGAGGGCTGCGACACGCTCCAGCCGAAGCCCGCCGCGTCCTCGAACTCGTCGCGGAAGCGGCTTGCGTAGACC
This sequence comes from Hyphomicrobiales bacterium, assembly GCA_003963125.1. Taxonomy (GTDB): domain Bacteria; phylum Pseudomonadota; class Alphaproteobacteria; order Rhizobiales; family Hyphomicrobiaceae; genus AWTP1-13. Next base: position 8,849 of record RXJK01000238.1, on the reverse strand, counting down.
AGCAGCTTCTTCGGCACGCAGCCGCGGATCACGCACGTGCCGCCGTAGCGGAATTCCTCCGCGATCGCGACCTTGGCGCCGTAGCCGGCCGAGATGCGCGCCGCCCTGACGCCGCCCGAGCCCGCGCCGATGACGAAAAGGTCGTAGTCGAAGTCGCTCATGATCTGCCTATCCGTATCGCCTGCCAGGAGGTGGGACTTGGCGCCGGACTGCCGGGGCCTGCAGGAGCCCGAGGGATAGCACGAGGGATACAGCATCGGGGAGCACGCCTGCCTCGCGGGAGTTCACGATTGCGCGGACCCCTTAACTCTGCCATACAGAGAACTCTGCAATCTTCCTACCGGTGCCCCTCCATGGAATTTCTTGTCAGGACTCCTTTGTGGGTCTGGCCGCTTCTGGCGCTCGTGGTCGCCCTCGGCCTGATGCAATTGCGCGACCGACAGGTGACCGCCGCGCGGGTGCTGATGCTGCCGGTCGTGATGATCGGGATGTCCATCACCAGCACGATAGGGACCTTCGGTCTCCGCCCTGACGTGCTCGGCGCCTGGGGGCTCGCGGCGACGACCGTCGCAGCGATGCTGGCGTGGGCGCGATGGCCCTCCGGCATCGAACGTCTTCCGCACGGCGGCGGCTACCTGATCCCGGGCAGCATCGTACCCCTGCTGCTTATCTTGGCGACGTTCGCCTTGCGTTTCCTTATCGGCGCGACGGGCGGCATCGCACCCCAGCGGCTGACCGACCCGGTGTTCGCAATAACCGTCTGTACGCTCCTGGGGCTGGTCTCGGGCGCGTTCCTCGCTCGCGCGGTGCGGGTGCTGATCACACAGCCCGTCCCGCGATCGACGCCTGTGACGGGGTGATCCTGGTGAGCATCGAGAAAGCCGAAGCCGCTGCCGCACTCGACGACATCGAGACGATCGTCGCCCGCGTCAAGCAAAGCCGCATCTACCGCAACGCCGGCACCATGCTGATCCTGTGGGGCGCGTTGTGTGCGCTCGGCTACGTCCTCACCTATCTGCGACCGGCATCGGCGAACCTCTTCTGGGCCGGGATCGTCATCGTCGGCACCATCGCCTCGCTCGCGGTCAGCGTCGATCGCGGTCCGGTGACGGGGCGTTACAAATGGCGCATTCTCGCGATGCTCGCACTGATCATCGGCTTCGGCCTGATCTGGTCGCGCCTCCTGGGTCAGATGGGATGGCGGGAGACCGCCGCCTTCTGGCCGACGGTCTTCATGTTCTGTTACACGGTCGCAGGCCTCTGGTTCGGACGCCTGTTCGTGGTGCTCGGCATTGCGATCACGGCGCTGACGATTGCCGGATATTTCTGGTCCGGGCCGGCGCTCACGCTCTACATGGCACTCGTCGAAGGCGGCGGCATGATGCTGTGCGGCTTCGTCATGCGGCGAGCCTGACCCATGGACGTGCCCAACGAGGTGATCCACCAGTCGGTACGGCTGCGGATCATGGCCGCGTTGACCGCGCTCGCACCCAACGAACCGGGCCTCGACTTCGGGCGGTTGAAGAAGCTGACTGGGGCCACCGACGGAAACCTCGGTGCGCACATCGCCGCCCTCGAGAAGGCTGGCTTCATCGATGTGGAGAAGCACTTCGTCGATCGTCGCCCGCGGACGACAGTGACCGCGACCAGCGAGGGGCGCAAGGCCTTCGCCAAGCACGTGGCCTTCCTCAAGAGCGTGATCGGAGACTGAGGTCGCGGGCGTGAGATCAATTCGGCTCACGTCGCGGTGAGGCCCACTGGTGATCGCGCCGAGAGACGCCATTTCGAGGCAGGGCGCTCGCCATGGGCGCCTTCGTCTCAAATCGATAGAATGGAGATATCCATGAAAGCCATCATCGCAGCCGCCCTCGTCGGTGCCACGCTCATTGCCGTCACCGCGCCCGCCCGCGCCCAGGCCCTGATCGGCTGGAACAACGGCTCCAGCACCACCGTCGAAACGCCCCGGCGCTGAGGATCAGCAGAGGCGCGCGCGCAACCGCGCGCCTCGCTCCCCGGAACAGCGCGAACTTTCCGGCCATATGCTACACATGGGCCTCCGAAGCCATCAGTTCTCGGATGCTCCATGCCCGCAAGCCTCGTGCAGACGTTTCGTGCCTTCGCCTACAACAACGCCTGGGCCAACCACCGCCTCTTGACGGCGTGCGAAGGCCTGAGCCAGGCGGAGTTCGAGGCGGAACGTTCCGGCTTCTTCCCGAGCCTGCAGAAGACGCTCAACCACATCTGCATCATCGACCTGTTCTACGTCGATGCGTTGGAAGGCGGCATGCTCGGTCCCAAAGCCTGGGAGAACCGCGTCCCCTATCCAGCGTGCGCTGAATTGAAAGCCGCGCAGGCGGCCCTCGACCGCCGTCTCATCGCCCACTGCGACGCGCTGACGGATGCAACGTGCAACACCATCGTCGAGGTCAATCGCATCAAGACGATCCAGCGCGAGCGGCGCGACCGGCTCTTGATGCATCTCTTCCAGCACCAGATCCACCACCGCGGGCAGGCGCACGCGATGGTGTCGGCAACGTCCGTGAAGCCGCCGCAGCTCGATGAGTTCTTCTGCATCGGCGAGGACTACCTGCGGGCGCCGGAATTCCACGCGCTCGGCTGGACGGAAGAAACCATCTGGCCGCCGGAATAGGTCACGCCGCGTCGGCGTAGGTCGCTGGCGTTGCGTCTTCGCCCATCCGGAATTGGGCCACCAGCGCAGAAAGCTCGCCCACCTGCCCGCCCAGCACCGTGCCAATGTTGCGCGTATCCTCCACCATCGAGGCGTTCTGCTGGGTCAGAACGTTGAGCTCGGTGATGCCGGTGTTGACCTGCCGGATCTCTTCGGCCTGATGCGCCGCACCGCTCGACACCTGCGAGACGATCTGCTGGATCTCGGCCACCTTGGCCATGATCGTCGACAGCGCCTCCCCCGTCTCCCCCACGAGGCGGACGCCTTGGCCGACTTCCTTCGTCGACGTGGTGATGAGCGACTTGATGTCCTGCGCCGCCGCCGCCGACCGCTGCGCGAGCCCGCGCACTTCCGCAGCGACGACCGAGAACCCGCGTCCCGCTTCGCCTGCCCGTGCCGCCTCGATGCTGGCGTTGAGCGCGAGCAGGTTCGTCTGGAAGGCAATCTCGTCGATCACCGTAATGATCTGGCCGATCCGCCCTGACGAGGCTTCGATGCGCTGCATGGCATTCGTCGTATCAGCGAGCACGCTCTGCGTGCGCCCGGCTTCCAGCGAGGCCTCCCCGACGAGCCGCGTCACCCCTTGCATACTCTCCGCCGCCGTATGCGAGGCCTTGAGGATCTGCGCCAGCGCGGCCGATGTCTCCTCGAGATTCGCCGCCTGCTGCTCCGTCCGCACGGCGAGTTGCTCCGCGGCGAGATTCAGCTTTTGGCTGCTGTCATCGATGGTCTCGGTGCCGGAGCGGAAGGCCTGCAAGGCATGCAGCAGCTCGTCGAATGCCGTGTTGAAATCGGTCCTGAGCCGCGCGTAGGCCTCCGGCAGATCCTCGCCGAGACGCACGGTGAGATCCTTGGCAACGATATGCGATAGGCTCGCACCGATCGTCTCCGAGACGCGCGCGCGCTCCTGCGCGATTGCCGCCTCTTCCGCCCGGCGCTGCGCGAGGATCGCTTCCGAGCGCTCCGCCTCGATCTCGGCATCGCGCGCGATCTTGGCTTCGGCATTGTCCTTCAAGACGACGAGCGCACGCGCAATCTCGCCGATCTCGTCGTGGCGCTGCCTGTGCGGCACGTCTTCCGCGAACTGCTGGTCGACGGTCCGGCGCATCGCGCCGACGATGTCGGCGATCGGCCGGCGGATGTGGCGTACGACGATCCACATCGACGTCAGCACACAGGCGAGAATCAGCACCGATGGGATGCCGATCGAGGCCCACAGCAGGCGTGATTGCTGTTCGGCTTCCCGCGCGCGCAGGCCCGACAGGCTCTCCAGCGTGTCCTTCGCCACCGCGTCCATGTCGCGCACGATGCGCTCGCGATCCTTCACCGTGGCCTCGTCGGTCGCCTGGATGAAGGCGGCCTTGGGGGAGACTTTCACCGCGAGTTCGATGGTGTCGCGCTGATAGGCGATGAACTCGCGCAGGCTGAGGCCGATCCTGGTGACGTTGGCCTCGGCCAGGTAAAGCTTGGCCGCTGAAAGGAAGGCATCGCGCTGCTGTTCCAGCTGCGCCACGGCCTTCTCGAGGCCGCCGATCTTGCGCGCCACCTCGTCCTTGTCGTCGAGCGAGAAGGTGTCTTGTGAGACGAGCGCCACCTGCTGCACGGCCTGCCCGAGCCCGCGCGCCTTCAGGGCGAATTCCCAGTGCCCCTCGACCTTACCGAGTTGCCGCTGCCCCGCTGCATTCTGCGCCATGATGACGGCCACGAGGCCCAGCGACAGGCTGGCCAGAAGCAGAACGACGAGACCCAGGCGCTTGCCGAGGGTCATGCTGTGTCTGATGCGGGTAATGAAACCGAAAGAAACAAGCCGCGGTATGGAAAAGCGCATTGCACGGTCACCACAATTATCAGCCAGTGTTCTTTGGGGTGAGCCCAACCCTGTCTGACATCGTGTAGCGGAATTTCATTTCGATCGAATTAATACGAACACGGATAGATTGTCTTAACCGCGGTCGAACCACAGCAGTCACACTCCATCTGTGAAATTGAAAGACCCGGGGGTAGCCGCAACGAGTTGCCGGGCTTACTCTTCCCCGAGGTCGCGATCGAGCACAACGAGCCCCTCCGGCCCGGCGATGATCGCGCTGTCCGCGATACCGAGGAACAGCCCATTCTCGACCACGCCCGGCACGTACTTCAAGGCTTCGTCCAGCGCTTCGGGGTCTTCGATCGCCCCGAAGCTGCAATCGAGGATGTAGTTGCCGGCGTCTGTCACGAACGGCTGCCCGTTCGCGGCCATCCGCAGCACGACCTCGCCGACGCAGCCGACATCCTCGGCCAGGCCCTCGACCATGGCGCGCGTCGCCGTGAGGCCGAAGCGCACGACTTCGACGGGAAGCGGAAACCGGCCGAGCGTCGCCACGCGCTTCGAGGCATCCGCGATCACCACCATGCGGTCGGAAGCGGTCGCCACGATCTTCTCGTAGAGCAGCGCGCCGCCGCCGCCCTTGATCAGGCGAAGCTGCTCGTCGACCTCGTCCGCGCCATCGACGGTGAGATTGATGAAGGGCTGCTCGTCGAGCGTCGCGAGCGGGATGCCGAGCCGCTCCGCCTGCGCCCGGGTCGCTTCGGACGTCGGCACGCACAGCACCTTGAGCCCGGCCCGCACGCGCTCGCCCACGAGATCGACGAAGCGCGCCGCCGTCGAGCCCGTGCCGAGCCCGAGCACCATGCCGTCCTGCACGAGCCCGATGGCACGCTCGGCGGCCTGCTGCTTCCAACGATCCGTGTCCATGGAAAAACCTTGCCGGAATGTGGCGCGTGGCCGCCCGCTGTTGTCGAAGCCCTGTCTAGGCCGCGGCCCTTGGCATGGCAAGGACTTGCGCGCCCGGGAACGGCATGACAGACACCGATCTCGATCAGCCCGCGCCCCGCGCAGCAAAGGTTTCGTCCCATGCCCGCTTCCTCCGGCGGCCGCGACCTCAACGGTCTCACCGTCGTCTTCGATCTCGACGGCACCCTCGTCGACACGGCGCCGGATCTGACGGCCGCCACCAATTTCGTGCTTGCGCACAAGGGCCTGGCTCCGCTGACGGTTGCGGAGATGTTTCCGCTCGTGGGGCACGGCTCGCGTGCCATGATCGAGGCCGGCCTGAAGTCTCACGGCGCCCGCGTCGATGAACCTGAACTGACGCGCCTGCATGAGATGTTTCTCGGCTTCTACGCCGACAACGTCGCGGTGGAGAGCCGCCCCTTCGAGCACATCCCCGAGGTGATCGACACCCTCAAGCGCGCCGGCGCGCGGCTGGCCGTCTGCACCAACAAGGTCGAGCGGCTGTCGAAGCTGCTGATGCAGGAACTCGACCTCGCGCAGCATTTCGCCGTGATCGCGGGGCGCGATACCTATTCTGTGTTCAAGCCCGCCCCCGGACACCTGACGCAGGCCATCGCCGACGCCGGCGGCACGCCCGGGCGCGCGATCATGGTGGGCGACAGCGAGACCGACATTGCGACAGCCCGCGCGGCGGGCGTTCCCTGCATCGCCGTCAGCTTCGGCTACACGACCATCCCCGTCCGCGACCTCGCGCCCGACATCGTCATAGACCACTACCGCGAATTCATGCCGGCCCTCGATACCGTCCTCGCGCGCCGCGCCTGAACCATCCAGAAACGGGTGGACGCGGACAATAGCGCCCCCTAAGCAGCCAGCGCGAGCCCGCCTCGCGGTCTTGCCACAGGGACGACGCATGCGCGCACGCGACTGGCTGCTCCTGACGTTCCTCTCGATCCTGTGGGGATGCTCCTTCTTTCTCGTCGCCGTGTCCCTGCGCGGCGGTATTGCCCCGCTCACGCTCGTCCTGCTGCGCGTCGCGCTCGGTGCCATGGTCCTCGTACCGGCGGTCCTGGCGCTCGGCCACCGCATGCCGGCGACGACCGCGGGTTGGCTACTGTTCGTCGTGCAGGCGTTCCTGAATAACGTGCTGCCCTTCAGCCTCATCTTCTTCGGGCAGACGATGGCCGCGAGCAGCCTTGCTGCCGTCATGAACGCGACGACGCCACTCTTCGGCCTGCTCGTCGCCCGCTTCGTCGGCGGCGAGCCGCTGACGGCAAATCGTGCTATCGGCGTGCTGTTCGGCATCACCGGCGTCGCCATCCTGGTCGGACCCGAAATCGCAGGTGCCAACATGGGCACCCTGCTGGGCATGGGCTGCTTCCTGGGCGCGGCGCTGTGCTATGGCTTCTCCGCGCAGTGGATGAAGCGGCTGCGCCAGGTTCCCCCAATCGTCAGCGCCGCGAGCCAGCTCACCTGCTCGACCGTGATGATGCTGCCGATCGCATTGGCGGTGGATCGCTTCTGGACGCTTCCCGCGCCCTCGCTGCCGATCGTCGCCGCCGTCGTGAGCCTCGCGCTCTTTTCCACGGCGCTCGCCTACATCGTGTTCTTCCGCATTTCCGCTTCCGCCGGCCCGCAGAACGTGATGCTGGTGACGCTGCTCGTGCCGGTGAGTGCGACCGCACTCGGCGTCATCCTGCTCGACGAGGCGCTGACCGTGCACCAGGTTCTGGGCGCGCTCGTCATCGCGCTGGGGCTCGTCGTGGTCGACGGCCGTCTCATCGCCCGCCTGCCGGCGTTGCGCACGCGTTGATCAGGCGTAGACCGCGTCGGCCACGTCCGCGAGAAACCGGTCGACGGTTTCGGGCTGCGTATCCCACGCGCACATCAGGCGGCAGCCCGTGGCACCGAGAAACGGATAGAACCGCCAGCCCTTGGCGAAGAGACGCTTCTGCGCGTCGACCGTGATCTCGATGAAGACGGCATTGGCCTCGACGGGATAGAGCGTCGCGAGCCCGAGCCGGGCGAGGCCCGCCTCGAGCCGCTTTGCCATGGCATTGGCGTGCTGAGCGTTGCGCAGCCACACGCCGTTCTCCAGCAGGCCGACCCACGGCGCCGTCACGAAGCGCGCTTTCGAGGTCAGATGTCCCGACTGCTTCACCCGCCATTCGAACGCGTCCGCGAGCGCCGCATCGAAGAACAGGATCGCCTCGCCGAACCCGAGGCCGTTCTTCACCCCGCCGAAGACGAGCACGTCGACACCCGCCCGCCACGTCAGATCGGCCGGCGAGCGGCCCGTATGCGCGACGGCATTGGCAAGCCGCGCCCCATCCATGTGCACGCGAAGCCCTGCGCGGCGCGCCGCATCGGTGAGAGCCGCGAGTTCCTGCGGACTGTAAACGGTTCCGAGTTCCGTCGATTGCGTGAGCGAGACGGCACGCGGGCGCACCGCATGCACGCCGCGCCCCCGGCCGGCGATCTCGGCGATGGCGTGTGGGGTGAGCTTCGCATTCGGCGTATCGGCCGTGATGATCTTGCCGCCGGAACTGTAGAAGCCGACGGCATTGGCCTCGTCCTCCTCGATGTGCGACAGCGCATGGCCGACCACCGCATCGAAGGGCTGCAGAAGGTGAGCAAGCACCAAGGCATTGGCCGCGGTGCCGTTGCCCGCGAAGAACACCTTTGCGTCCGTCTCGAAAAGCTCCTTGAGCAGCGTGACGGCTTTGCTGGTCCAGGGGTCGTCGCCGTAGGCCGGAACATGGCCCCCCGCATTCGCCGCGAGCAGCGCCGAGATAGCCTCGGGGCACATGCCTGCATTGTTGTCGGATGCAAACTGTTGCGACATTTGCCCTCTCTCCCATAATTGCGGCACCATAACCGCGTGCGGGCTTCGCGCGCGCTGCGACACCGGGGCCGAACCCGGTGCAAACGACGAGAGGAGACCACCATTGCAGGAGGCGCCGAACGCTTCCCTGAGGCTTGGCGCCACCGAGTGGGGACTGATTCTCCTCCAATCGATGCTGTGGGGCAGCGGCTATTTCTTCGTTGCCATGGTGCAGGGGGAGTTGTCGACGATCAGCATCACGGCACTGCGCACCATTCCGGCGGCTGCCGTCCTGTTGACCGTGGTCCTGTCCCTCGGCTACCGGCTGCCGGCCGAGTGGCGCCAGTGGCGGCTCTTCATCGCCTTCGCGGCCATCAACACGTTCATTCCGCACCTGCTCGTCGTCTGGGGGCAATCCCGCGCCACGGGCGGCATGGCCGCAATCCTCAACGCGACGGCGCCGGTGATGGGCCTTTTCCTCGCCCATGCGCTCACCAAGGACGAGAAGCTGTCGGCCAACAAACTGGCGGGCGTTCTCGCCGGCCTTCTCGGCGTGACGATCC
>RXJK01000027.1 GCA_003963125.1 Hyphomicrobiales bacterium | reverse complement strand
CGTTCGCCCCCGCTCGCCATTGAGACGCGTCCGGACCAATCTAGCAGAGCCCGCGACGGCCTTTGACACAATCCGTTGCGTCGTCAGCCATGCATCGGTCATGCCGCTTCGCCATTGGCGAGGGCGCGGGCGAGACGGCCGTGACGCTCGATCACCTTGGGCAGATCGATGGTCGTGATCTGCCCGTCGCGCACGATGCAGCGGCCGTTGATCACCGTCGCGGAGGCCTTCTGCGGGCCGCAGAACAGGAGCGAGGCGACGGGGTCCCACTGCGCGCCGCCGGACATGTCGATGGTATCGAGCCTGAACGCCGCGAAGTCCGCGGCCATGCCGGGGCGAAGAACGCCGATGTCGTCCCGGCCCAGCACGCGAGCGCCGCCCGCCGTCGCAATGTGCAACGCTTCCCGCGCCTTGAGGCCGGCCGGGCCCTCGATCAGGCGCTGCACCAGCATGGCGTGGCGGGCCTCGTTGAGGAGATGGCCGCTGTCGTTGGAGGCCGAGCCGTCGACGCCGAGGCCGACGGGCACGCCGGCATCGAGCATGCGGCGGACCGGGGCGATGCCGCTCGCGAGCCGCATGTTCGACGAGGGGCAGTGCGCGACTCCCGTTCCCGTGCGGCCGAACAGGCCGATCTCGTGCGCGTCGAGCTTCACGCAGTGGGCGTGCCACACGTCCGGCCCTGTCCAGCCGACCGCCTCCGAGTAATCGCCCGGGCGCATCCCGAAGCGGGCTTGCGCGTAGGCGATATCTTCGTCGTTCTCGGCGGTATGCGTGTGCATGCTCACCTTGTAGGCGCGGGCGAGCGCCGCGGAGTCCTTCATCAGGCCCTGCGAGACCGTGAACGGGGAGCACGGTGCCACGACCACGCGCAGCATCGAGAAGCGGCCGGCGTCGTGGTACTGCTCGAGCACGCGGCGCGTGTCCTGGAGGATGAAGGCCTCGTCTTCGACGATGTTGTCCGGCGGCAGGCCGCCTTTGCTTTCGCCGATGCTGAGCGCGCCGCGGGCGGCGTGGAAACGGATGCCGACCTCACGGGCCGCCTGGATCTCGTCGTCGAGGCGGGCGCCGTTGGGGAACATGTAGAGGTGGTCGGACGACGTCGTGCAGCCGGTCAGCGCCATCTCGGCCAGGCCCAGCAGCGCCGACACGTAGATGTGCTCGGGGCCCATGTTCGCCCAAATCGGCATCAGCGCCTTCAGCCAGTTGAAGAGCGTGGCGTCCTGTCCGGCGGGCACGGCGCGCGTCAGGTTCTGGAAGATGTGGTGATGCGTGTTGACGAGGCCGGGGATGACCACGTGATCGCGCAGGTGCAGGACCTCGTCGGCCGTTTTCGGCAGCGCGCTTTCGGGGCCGACCTGTTCGATCAAGCCGTCGCGGCAGAACAGACTCGCATCCTTGATGTCGCCGAGCGCGGGATCCAGCGTTGCAATGACGGCCGCGCCCTTGGCCAGCAGCGTTCCCATGTCGCTCTCCCTCTCGTTGCGGACGAGCCTAGCCGGACGCGGGCACCGGGGCCATCGGAGAAGCTCGCGGGTTGCAGGCGGCGCCAGCGGGAGGCCCGCGCGAAAACAAAGAGTGGGCGGCGACAGAGCCGCCACCCACCTTCAGGCACTGGAGATCGGGAACTTCAGAAGTGGGTGCGGACCTGGAGCATCGGCACGCGATCGAATGCACCGCTGCCTGCCGCGCCGCCGGAGTCGTTGCCGAACTTGTTGAGCCAGTAGTCGTAGCGGATGCCGACCTCGAGGAGGCCCTTGCGGGCACCGAGCGCTTCACCCACGTCGGCCATCAGGTTCAGGCCGAGGTAGTGCTCCGTGACGGTGTTCTCACCCTTGGGTGCGACGATGCCGTAGAAGCCCGCGAACTCCATCGGAACGTGGGCCACCTTGAAGGGCACGCCCCAGCTCGAATTGAAGCAGAAGGTCGGATGGAAATCGGCGTCCTGCGAACTGCTGAAGTTCGACCGGTTCCACTCGCGGCAGACCTCGAACGAGGTGCGCAGGCGGGAGCCCGCCGGCACGGCCCAATCCAGGTAGAGGCCCGACGTCAGCAGCCGCTTTTCGGAGCCGAAGGTGTCGTTCTTGGCATTGGCATGGCCGCCGACCGTCCAGCCGAAGTCCGCGATCGGACCGAAGCCGCCCTTGGAGCCCGTCAGCTTGTTGTAGCTGAAGGTGCGGATGTAGATGCCGTAGAGCTCCTGCGCGCCGAGGCCGCCGGGGGTCGGATCCTTATTGTCGGAGAACTTGGCGTCGAGCAGGAAGAAGTTGCCGCCCCACTTGTCGCCGTCGACATGGAGGTAGCTCACCCAGCTCTTGGTGATATCCTTGGGATTGTACGGCTCGTGGAATTTCGTGCCGTAGGAGTAGGTGATCGAATTGTCCTGGAAGATCTGAGCCTGCGCCTGCGAGGCGACGGCGCCGAAGCCGACCGTGGCCGCCAGGAATGCTACCGCGGATTTCAATCTGGAAGTCATCAAATCCCCCGTTCGCTAATCTTGTGGCCCAGCATCGACAGCGCCACCGAGCGCTGCCCAAGTCTTTCTCAGCAGGGTGCTGTGCAGCTCACGCAAACAATGCCAGTGATTTTAACGATCGGTCAACGCATAGAGCTTCCACAGCCACAGACCGGCCCTGCGCGTTGCGCTCTTGTCACAATCATCCGCTGCTGACCCGAAATCGACCTTGATCAGATCAAAAATCGTGCAGCTTTCCGGAGCTTTTGCGGGCACTGCGCGCCTGCGCGACGTTCGGAAACAGGCCGAGCTTCATGTTGAGACCAATCGTCGTGGGGCCATATCGCACTTGCTGGTGTTTTGCGAAGCGGGGTACGTCTACTGCACAAAAAATAGTCGCCCAGCGCGCGACGCCAACACCGATGGCCCTGGCAATGAGCAATGGCGGTTCCGTATCGACCCGCAAGACCACCGACGGCCGCAAGCGCGCGCCCAAGATGGTGCCCGCCGACGACGCCGGCCTGATCCGGGACAAGATCCTGGCCGGAGCGGAAGAGGTGTTCGCGAAGTACGGGCTGCACGGGGCGACGACGGCCATGATCGCGGGGGCCGCGGGCATCTCGAAGCCGCACATCTACTACTACTTCGCCAGCAAGGAGATGCTCTACAAGGCCGTGCTGGAGCGGACCCTCGAGCTGTGGAACAGCGTCATCCCCGTGGCGACGGCGGGCATCGAGCCCAAGACGTTCCTCAGGGCCTACATCCGGGCGAAGCTCGAATTTTCGCGCCTGTCGCCGCGCCAGTCCCGCATCTTCGCCAACGAGATCCTGAACGGGGCTCCCGTCCTGCGCACGCAGATCAAGTCGGAGGCAACGGCTGCCCTCGGCCGGCTCGTGAAGCTCCTCGACGGCTGGCAGGCGGCGCGCAAGATCAAGCCCATCGACAGCGCGCATCTCGTGTTCATGATCTGGGGGATGACGCAATACTACGCCAACTCGGCGGCCGAACTCGAGATCCTGCTCGGCAAGCGCGCCCTCGACGACGGGGACTTCGCCACGGCCGAGGAGACCATCACCCGGCTCGTGTTCTCAGCGCTCGGGCTCAAGGAGTAGGGCGAGGGTGGCGGAAGCCGCCCCTGGGTCCCTGATATTTGCCTTCGGCAAATTCAGGGATGACAGTCGGGTGTGTCGGTGCTCGCGCCCCACTGTCATCCCGGCCGGAGCGAAGCGGAGAGCCGGGATCCAGGGGCCACTGATTCAATCCATTGCTGAGGCTCGAACCAAGGGCGGCGCGGCCGGTTAGCCGCGCGCGTACGCCTTGCGGCCGGCGACGTAGGTGGCGCGGATGGCGCGGTCGTCGGCGAGGATCATCTGCACGAACAGCGCATCGAAGATGCTGTCGGCCGCACGCATGCGCTGGGCGATGAGCGGCGTCGAGGCCAGATCCATGACGATCAGGTCGGCGTCGTAGCCTGCGCGCAGGTTGCCCAGGCGATGGTCGAGACGCATGACCGCCGCGCTGCCCACTGTCGCCAGATAGAACGCCTTCGCGGGATGCAGGTTGTAGTGGAGGAGCTGCGAGATCTCGTAGGAGGTCTTCATCGTCTCGAACATCGAGAACGAGGAGCCGCCGCCGACATCCGTGGCGAGACCGACCGCCACCGGCTGGTCGCAGTCGCGCAAGCCCCGCATGTCGAACAGGCCGGAGCCGATGAACAGGTTGGACGTCGGGCAGTGTGAGATGCCGCTCTTGCTCTCGCACAGGCGGGCGATCTCCTCCGGCAGCAGGTGGATGGCGTGGCCGAAATTGGCGCCCGGGCCCAGCAGCCCCTTCTTGTCGTAGATGTCGAGGTAGCTCTTGGCGTAGGGGTGCAGCGACTTGGCGTGCTCGATCGCGTAGACGTTCTCCGAGACGTGCGTCTGCATCAAGGTATCTGGATGCTCCTTCCAGAGGGCGCCCGCGGCCTCGAGCTGCGCTTGCGTCGACGTCACGGCAAAGCGCGGGCTCACCACGTAGTTCAGGCGATCCTTGCCATGCCAGCGCTCAATCAGCGCCTTGCTTTCGTCGTAGCCAGCCTGGGCGGTGTCCGAGAGATCGGCCGGCGCGTTGCGGTCCATCATCACCTTGCCGGCCGCCATGGCGAAGCCGCGGGCCTGCGCGGCCGTGAACAGCGCGTCCACGGAGCCCGGATGCACCGTGCAATAGACCGAGGCCGTGGTGATGCCGTTGCGGGCGCATTCGTCGAGATAGCGGTTGGCGGCATCGGCGGCGTGCGCGGGATCGGCGAACTTCGCTTCCGCCGGAAACGTGTACTTCTCCAGCCACTCGAGAAGCTGCTCGCCATAGGAGGCGATGATGTCGATCTGGGGGTAGTGGACGTGGCAGTCGACGAAGCCCGCCATGATCAGGTCGCCCGGATAGGCCTCGACCTCGGCGCCCGGGAACCGGCCCGTCACCGCGCGCCGCGGGCCCACTTCGAGGATCTTGCCGGCCCGGATCGCCACCGCACCGTCGGAATTGTAATCGATCGCCGCGTCGGGCCCCACGACGAAGGGATCGGCGCGGAAAGACAGCGTCTGACCCTGGAGGATGCGGACGTCCGAGTGGGAAGCGTTCATGGCGACCGGCTGCAAAGAAGTGTGGGGAAGAGGCCGTGCGGCCCCTTCCCGTTGCCTCGCTTATTTCGGCAGGGCGCCTTCGACGCCCTGGACGTAGAAATTCATGCTCGAGAGATCCTTGTCGGATGCCGTCTCTCCGGCCTTCAACCAGGGTGAGCCGTCCTGCTTGTTGATCGGGCCCGTGAAGGGATGCCGCTTGCCCGCGGCGATCTCGTCGCGCGCCGTCTCGGCGAGCTTGACGACGTCGGCCGGGATGGACTTCGACCAGGGTGCGAACACCACGGTGCCGTCCTTGATGCCGTCCCAGGTGTCGCCCGATTTCCAGGTGCCGGCGATCAGCGCCTTCACGCGCGAGATGTAGTAGGGGTTCCAGTTGTCGATGATGGCGGTGAGGTGCTTCTCCGGCGCGAACTGCGTCATGTCGGAGGCCTGCCCGAAAGCGTAGATCCCCTTCTCGGCCGCGTATTTCACGGGGGCCGGGCTATCGGTGTGCTGCATCAGCACGTCCGCGCTCTGGTCGACGAGGGCCTTGGCCGCGTCGGCTTCCTTGCCGGGATCGAACCACGTGCTGACCCACACCACCTTGATCTTCACGTTCGGATTGACCGACTTCGCCGCGAGATAGGCCGAGTTGATGCCCATCACGACCTCGGGGATCGGGAACGAGGCGATGTAGCCGATGGTGTTGGTCTTGGTCATCTTGCCGGCGATGAGGCCGATGACGTGGCGGCCCTCGTAGAAGCGCGCGTTGTAGGTCGCCACGTTCGGCGCCTGCTTGAAGCCCGTGGCGTGCTCGAACTTCACGTTCGGGTAGCGCGCCGCGACCTTGATGGTCGGGTTCATGAAGCCGAACGAGGTCGTGAAGATGATGCTGGAGCCGGTTGCCGCGAGCTGGTCGATGACGCGCTCGGCGTCGGGGCCTTCAGGAACGTTCTCGACGTAGTTCGTTTCGATCTTGTCGCCGAACTCCTTCTTGATCGCCTCGAGACCCTGGTGGTGCTGGTAGCTCCAGCCCATGTCGCCGATGGGGCCGACGTAGACGAAGCTGACCTTCGGCTTCGTCTGCGCCAGCGCGCTGCCGGCCGCCACGGCGAGCGCGGCGACGGCCGCCGCCGTGATTTTACTGAACGTTCTAAACTTCATGCTCAGCTCCTTTGGTTTGAGGCATGCGATTTCAGTTTTCGAGGGCTACGAGGAGGCGTGGAACGACTTGCCGAGGCAGGCAGGTGCCGCGAGCCGGGCCCGGGCACTGTCGCGCGAGATCAGGACGAGGACGACGATCGTGGCGATGTAGGGCACCATCGACAGAAGCTGCGCGTCGATCTTCACGCCCAGCGCCTGGCTGTGCAATTGCAGGATGGTGATGCCGCCGAAGAGATAGGCGCCGAGCAGGACGCGCAGGGGCCGCCAGGCGGCGAACACGACGAGGGCGAGCGCGATCCAGCCGCGTCCCGCGGTCATGCGCTCGACCCAGAGCGGCGTCTGCACGAGGGAGAGATAAGCGCCGCCGAGGCCGGCCATGGCGCCGCCGAACATCACGGCGAGATAGCGCACGCCGATGACGGGATAGCCGATGGCATGCGCCGCATCGTGGTTCTCGCCGACGGCGCGCAGAATGAGCCCAACGCGTGTGCGCGTCAGCACGTAGGCGACGCCAGCGACGCAGGCGAGCGACAGGTAGACGAGCCCGTCCTGGCCGAAGAGCAGCTTGCCGACGAAGGGCAGGTCCGTCAGGCCCGGAATGTAGAGGCGCGGGAACGGCGGTGCCGAGCGCCCGCTGTAGGCCTGCCCCCACAGCGCCGACAGTCCCAGCCCGAACATGGTGAGGGCCAGGCCCGAAGCGACCTGATTGGCGCGCATGGTCAGCGTGAGAACGCCGAAGAGGGCCGCCATCAGCGCGCCACCCGCCATCGCAGCGAAGAGGCCGAGGATGGCGCTGCCGGTCGCCAGCATGGCGGCGAAGCCGGCGATGGCGCCGATGATCATCATGCCCTCGACACCGAGGTTGAGAACGCCGGAGCGTTCGGCCACGAGTTCGCCGAGGCCCGCGAACACCAGCGGTGTCGCCGCGATCATGGCGCTGATCAGGACGTTGGCGAGGAGATCCATGCTCATGCCTCCACCCGCGCGGCGACGACCGGGGCCGAAGGCTTTGCGGCGGCAGGGGCGGCCGGCGCGCCAGCGGGGCGCGCGGGGATCCAACGTGGCCGGTATTTCACCAGCACGTCGGTGGCGAGGAGGAAGAACAGGAACATGCCCTGGAACACGCTGGTCGTGGCGCTGGGCAGGCTCATGCTGATCTGCGCCGTCTCGCCGCCGATGTAGGTGAGCGCCATCAGCAGTCCGGCGAGCACGATGCCTGCGGGATGCAAGCGCCCGAGGAAGGCGACGATGATGGCCGTGAAGCCGTAGCCCGCCGGCAATGCCGGTACGAGTTGGCCGACCGGACCCGCCGCCTCGAACAGGCCCGCAAGCCCCGCGACGCCGCCCGAGACGAGGAAACAGAGCCAGGTGAGCGCCGTGTCGGAGAAGCCGCCGAAGCGGGCGGCGCGGGGGGCCTGCCCCAGCACCTTGATCTGGAAGCCGATGATGTGCCGCTCGAGCAGCAGCCACGCGACGCCCGCGACGACGAGCGCCACGACGAAGCCGATGTGCGCCCGCGTGCCCGGGATGATCAGCGGCAGCGCCGTCTGGAAGATGCGGCTCTCGGGGAAGTTCATGCCGTCGGGATCGCGCAGGGGCCCGTGCACGAGCGACCCCAGCAGCAGCACGGCCACGTAGACCAGCATCAGGCTGACGAGGATTTCGCTCGCATTGAAGCGCGTGCGCAGGAGCGCGGGGATCGCCGCCCAGGCCGCACCACCTGCAATGCCGGCGAGGCTCATCAGCGGCAGCAGCCACCAGCCGGTCGCGGGATAGACCGCGAGCGCGACGGCGCCGCCCGATAACGCGCCGATGGTGAATTGCCCTTCCGCACCGATGTTCCAGATGCTGGCGCGGAAGCCGAGCGCCAGGCCGCAGGCGATCAGGATCAGCGGCGTTGCCTTCACGAGCAGCTCGGACAGGCCGCGGAGCGACCGCAGCGGCTCGACGAAGATGAGTTGCATGGCCGCGACCGGCGGCTTGCCCAGCACGCGGAACAGCAGCAGGCCCGCGGCCAGCGTCAGCACAATCGCCAGGAAGGGCGTGAGATAGAACATCAGGCGCGAGGGCTCGCGGCGGGGTTCGAGCTTAAGCATGCGCCGTCTCCGCGCCGCGATGCTCGGTGTGTGTGCCGCCCATGCTGAGCCCGATGGTCTCGATGGTCAGCTCCTCCACCGGCCGCGCCGCGGTGAGGTGCCCGTTGGCGATCACGGCGATGCGGCTCGAGATGGCGAAGAGCTCATCGAGATCCTGGGAGATGACGAGGATGGCGGCGCCCGCCTTGGCCAGCGCCAGGAGCGCCTTGTGGATCGCGGCCGCGGCGCCGGCATCGACGCCCCAGGTCGGTTGCGAGGCGATCAGCACCGATGGTTGCTGCAGGATCTCGCGGCCGACCACGAACTTCTGCAGGTTGCCGCCGGAGAGCGAGCGCGCCGCATGGCCGACGCCCGCGGTGCGCACGCCGAACTCGGCAACGACCCGCTCGGCAAAGGTGCGCGCTTTGGAAGCGCTGATCAGGCCGTTGTCGACGAGGTGCATGCGGCTGCGCCCCGTCAGCACCGCATTCTCCCACAGCGCCATCTCGGGCACCGCGCCGTGGCCCAGCCGCTCCTCCGGCACGAAGGCCATGCCGAGCGCGCGTCGCTTCGTTGGGCCCGAACGGCCGACGGCCTTTCCGTCGATGGCGATTGCGGTATCCGCGGGCGCGAGGCTTTCGCCGATCAGCGCATCCATCAACTCGACCTGGCCGTTGCCGGCGACGCCCGCGATGCCGACGATCTCACCGCCGCGCACCTCGAGGTCGATATCGGCGAGGTCCACGCCGAATTGCTCCTCGCTCGCGAGGCTCAGGCCCTTGATGGCGAGGCGCACCGGGCCGGGTGCGACGGCCTCCCGCTCGGGCGAGGACAGATTGGTGCCGATCATCATCTCGGCGAGGCTCTTGGCGCTCTCCAGCGTCGGATCGCAACTGCCGACGACCTTGCCGCCGCGCAGGATGGTCGCCTTGTGGCACAGCGACCGGATCT
>RXJK01000256.1:3209-9325 GCA_003963125.1 Hyphomicrobiales bacterium | reverse complement strand
CGCGGCAAAGATTTGGAACGGGACCGATAACGGGTTCCCTGGACAGGCCGAGCCAGGAAGCCCCAGAAAACCGAAAGGCCGAACGACGGGGAGACCAGATCACGTTGCGCACGAGAGCGCATCGTGCAATCCGCAGTCTTCACTCCGCCGAGTTCGATCTGCTTATAGCCGCCCAGCGAGCTGCTCGGCACGGCGCGATGCTCGCGATCGACGCTGCACTCGGCGCACGGCACGCTTCAGCTACCGCGGCTGTCGTCAATCGCTTCGCACAACAGAGAGCCTCTCTCGCCGGGAACGATGCTGCCGCGAATGCCGCAACATTGCGCAGACTGGCAAGTGAAGAGACGAACGAACTTTCGCAACTTGCCCTGGCTCATGCAGCAGAAAAGCGTGCACTCAAACGTTCGGTGCGTCAGTCGATGATACCTGCGCAGAAAGACGCGAGACGCGTCCTGCGCCGCGCATCAAGGAGACAACGGGTAGTCCTTGCCGTTTTCCTTCATGGCAACATGCGGCCACGCACAAGGATCAAGAACTCAAGCGCGCGCTCGGCTCTGCGCTCGAGGATTGCTTTCCGTCATTGACATGCGTCGCCGATCCTCTGCTGAAAATAGCCATTTAGTCTGCTAGCGACCGACCAATGGTCATATGTGCGCCATTGCTCCGCCCACTCTTCACGGTCACAATAGCATCTTTTGCAGAACCGATTTTTCGAGCAGCAATGTCCAGCAACCCTGATCAAGCCCGCAAGCCCTATGACGCGACGACTTACGCGTCCTTGCGGTCAGCCGATGCGGCGCGCGCCGAACAGAAGGCCGGAATCTCCGATGCTCCGGCTTCGGTGACCAACGAATTTCTGTCCGAAGCCGAACGGCTGCGTGCCTTGCGCGAGGCGCTTTGGGTTGCCTTCGATGCAGGACCCGCTGCCGGTTTACCAAACGTGCTGATCGACCTGACCATGGCCTACACCAGTTCGCTCCGGCTTCAGCTCAGCCTCAAGGCTCTCACCCATCGGCAGGCGGGCGCGAAGCCGAAGCGCATCCTCAACCCTGAAGCAGCGAACAAGACCTCAGCCGTATAGTCCTCAATCTGAAATCTCACCGGTAGGCGCGCAGACCTTCTAGGCGGCTTCTAGAACCCGAGCTTGCTGATCAGATGCTCGACGTGCTTGTGCGGTCCCTCGATGCGGGCGCAGCCAGACATGGTTTCGACTCGAATGCGGTCCGCGAATAGTCCTGCCCGCAGGGTCGGTCGGTACGTCACCACCTTGTTAAAGACGTGCTCCTGACTGTACCCCATCCTTTGCAGCACCATTGCGATTTGCCGTCCCAGCACACCGACGCTGTCAACCCGCACCTCATGTTCGACCCGCCGGCAGAAGTACCCGATGCCGACACCGAAAATGAGTCCGCAGAGCAGCCCAAGCACGAATGCCAATATCATGCCCTTGGGGTGACGGTGCAGCATCAATCCATAGAGAATGCCTCCGAATGTGAGGCCTGTGGTCGGCAATACCAACCAGACAATCTGAAAGAACGAATTGAGCATGTTGTTTTGATAAGGAGACCCTCTGCAATCTGGCAACCCCTGTGTGCGAATCGGGCGCCTGCAGCGTGCCGCACTTCGCTTTGCTTTGGTCCACGCCAGCGTCGAGGATGGCGCCAATGAGCATTTGCGCTCCCGCAATCACCTCATGGAGAAGACCAACTTCAAAACGGCTCTTGCTGCCGTGCTTCCGCGTCTGCGGCGCCTGCGCCTCACTGAGCGCCTGGGAAATTAAGTGGCCCGACCAGTCGTTAACCATACATGAAAGCATTTCGAGCCCGCGCCGAATGGTAGTCTGATCACATGATCGACTATCGCCAAATCCGTGCCGCGCGTGCCCTGCTCAACTGGAGCCAGGCCGATCTTGCGCGTGCCTCCGGCATGGCAACCAGTTCCATCAAGAATATCGAGAATGAAAGCACCTCGTCACGCAAGGAGACGCTGACGCAGATCCGCGACACCTTCGATCAGAATGGCATCGAGTTCACGCCCGGCAGCGGTGTTCGATTGAAGAACGACATCGTTGCCGTCCATGACGGAAAGCGCGCCACCACGGCGCTGCACGACAGCATCTATACGCACGTTCAAGGCTCTGCCGATCGTGAGGTCTGCATCATCGGCATGGACGAGACGTTCTCGGTGGAGAGCGACGGCTTGTTGCCGATCGTCAATCACATCGATCGTCTGCGCCGGGCCGGTGTCAGCGAACGCATCCTCATCTGCGAAGGCGATACACGCTTTCTCAACTCGCCAGACTCTTATCGCTGGTTGCCACGCAATTACTTCAACCGCAATGCGCCGATCTATATTTACGGCGATCGTGTCGCCATCCACTCGGGCTCCTTGCGCCGTCGCACCGTCATCATTGAATCGAGGCCATTGGCCCAACACCTGAAACGCATCTTCTGCCTGCTCTGGGACGAAATCGCTTTCGCACCGTGCGCCATGCATGAGGAGCGCCGCGCCGCTCGACGGTGAGCGCGCATGACGCCGTCCAAACGCCAACTCCTCGCAGGATGGAAGCTCGCAGCCCATCGCGATCACATTGATCCCGATAGCGTCGGCATCGACCGCGAACGCATCCCCTCCCTGCTTCCCTGGTTGACACCGGGGCCGCCGAATACGGCATGGCGCTGTTATGTTAGCCCTCTCCACATCCTTGAAACCGATTTGCCGCGTCTGTTCTATGAGCTTGCGCTGACCATCTCTCAGTTCGGCGGCTTCATTGCCCATGCCGGCGATGGCGAACTCGTCACCTGGAAACGCGACGGCTCCGGCATCAAGGCCATCCTCGCCACGCTCGATGCCATTCGCAGCGATCACAAGCTGCCCCAGATCGACATCACCCGCGACCTCGAAAAGGAACTCGCGCATTTCTTCATCCGTACAGCCTTCGGTAAGGAACGCCTCGACATCATGCTCGAGGTTGGCACGCCGCAATCGCTTGGGTTCTTTCGCAACCTTCTTGCCCTGGCGCGACGCCGCGACGGCAGCTACCGATTCAACGTGCTGCACATGAAAGGCCTTGCCTGCCGGTTCCCGCTTGCCTTCGGCGAAGACCCCGTCTTTCACAAGAAGGCGTCGCTTCTGCTCATGACGATGGAGATCGCGCTTAATCAGTTAGGCCACGTGGCCGTCGCCGAGACGCTACCGCCTGCCGACTATCGAATCCCGCAGATCCTCGAAGGGCTCGGCATTCTGCGCTTCTCGCCCGAACTCAGCGACAAGGTCGCGAACGGCCACGTTTTCCGGATCGAGGACCCGCATGTGCACACCATTCGCGCCATGACGGTCGAGGCGGTCGGATTGATCAAGGCCGCCTATGAGGAGAGGTACGACCGCGTCATATCGTGTGCAGAACTCGACGGCCTGCTCTATCTGTTGTCGCGCAACCGGGAATTGATGGCCGATGCTGGCCGCAAGCCACACATACTCGTCACCACACATGCGTTCTAATGACTGCCGTTGTCCCGCTGGCCGCAAACGAAATTCTTCATGCGAAGGGCGCGTCCGATTTGTATCGAAGCCTCTTCTCGAACCAACGCGCTAGATCGTGGAGGCATAAAGTGCCGATGCATTCGGACCTCCCCATTCCCGCATTACAAACGGGCACAGCTTTCCACGCCAAGCGACACCGTCCAAAGGCCGGTGACCATGCATCGCGAAATATTGACGTTACGCAAGAACGTGCAGGTGAAGAGGACGGTCATGACTGAGTGGCACCTTTGGCCCACCCATTAGGGGAGAGTCGCTATGTCATAGACGGGAATTCGGCCCAGGTTTTGGAGACGCGGGCAACGAGTTGATCCGTGCTCGCGAGGAAACGCTTGAGCAGAGCCGACATGTTCGACCGGCTGTAGCCGAGCACCAGCTCGATGGCGGGCGCGTCGCCTCGCAGCGGACGAATGACCACGGACGGGGGCAGCATCAGTTTCACGTAGAGCGGTAGCAGGGTCACTCCGCCCGTCGACGTCACCAGCGACACGGCCGACGACAGGTTCTCGGCATCATAGTCCGCCTTCAACGCAACACCCGACGCGGCTGCGTAGTTCTCGATCACCTTCTTCAGGGCCGGCGCCACACGCGTCGGCGAAATGTAGGTTTCCTTTGCCAGATCCTGGATGCGCACCGTCTTTTGCGCGGCGAGCGGATGATCTGCCGACAGCACCGCGACCAAAGGCTCTCGCATCAGATGTTTGAACGCGATCCCGGGGGCTTCCTTTTCGCGGCGAAGGAATGCGACATCCACCGTACCGCGCATCAGCGCACCGGCGAGCTCCGGAGATGATTGGCTCGCAAGGGCGATCTCGATATCCGGCTGCTCGGCGCGCAGGATGCGCAGAGCCTCCGGCAGCCAGACCAATTCCTGGCCAGCCAGAAAGCCGATGTTGAAGCCACGCTTCTCCGGCCGCGCGGCGCGACGCGCGGCTTCACCGGCGGCTTCGACCTGCAGCAGCGCCAGCCGCGCGTGATCGAGAAAGATTCGCCCGGCCGCGGTCAGGGAGATGCCGCGCGCGCCGCGTTCCAGCAGCGGGACGCCCACCTCGATTTCGAGGTCGCGGATCTGACGGCTCAGCGATGGCTGCGCCGTATGTAGCCGCCGTTCGGCGGCATTGGTCAGGCTGCCCTCCTCGGCGACGGCTACGAAATAACGAAGGTGGCGGAGCTCCATGGCGTCCTTCCTATACTTACAAAGCATGGCTCAAGCATAGGAAGTCTTGGTTTTCCGGGCAACCGAAGACCAGTGTCACATCAGAAGACGATGCATGACGCATCGCCCCACAACAGGACCAACCGCCATGACCACACTCACAAACAAAACCGCTCTCGTTACCGGCGCTTCCCGCGGCATGGGACGCGCAAGTGCGCTTGCACTCGGCGCCGCCGGGGCTCGCGTCATCGTCCACTACGGCCGCAATGCGAGTGAAGCGAGAGCCGTTGTCGATCAGATCCGCGCCAATGGGGGAGAAGCTGACGCCGTCGCCGCAGACCTCGCCTCACCGGACGGCGCGCACGTACTCGCCGCCGAGGTGCGCAACCTCGTCCACGGCAAGCTCGACATTCTGGTGTCGAATGCAGGCATCTCAAACGCGGCCTCGATCGAGACCATCACCGTCAAGGATTTCGACAGCCTGTTCGCTGTCAATGTCCGCTCGCCGTTCTTTCTCGTGCAGCAGCTGCTGCCGATCACGGGCGAAGGCGGCTCGGTCGTATTCGTCTCGTCGCTTGGTGCGCGCGCCGCGGTCGGTACGCTCGCAGCCTATGCAAGCACCAAGGGCGCCATCAATACGCTGGTCAAGTATTTCGCTTCAGCACTTGGACCGCGCGGCATCCGCGTCAACGCGATCGCACCCGGCGTGATCGACACCGACATGTCGAATTTCACCAAGACCGAGGCAGGTCGCGCCACGGTGATGGGAATGCAGTCGCTGAAGCGTATCGGCCAGCCGGATGACGTCGCCTCGGTCGTTGCGTTCCTCGCATCCGACGCATCGCGCTGGATCACCGGCGACATCATCGCAGTCGATGGCGGCTCAAAACTCTGAGCCGCCTGCAACAATCCCGCCGACAGATGGAGCTGGCCATGAGCCTCTGTGTCACCAATCAAGTGCCGCCGCGCACCGAATTGTCGAATGCAACCACGACCGTGGCCGCCGTCATCACCGCAATGACATTTTCGGCGAGCGGCGCCGCGCCGACGCCGCTTTATCACCAGTATCAGGAGATTTTCGGGCTTACGCCCGGCGCCATCACGATTGTCTTTGCCGCCTACGTGTTGAGTCTCCTGTTGGCGCTGCTCACCGTGGGCTCGCTGTCCGACTATATCGGGCGGCGACCCGTCATTCTTGCGGCGCTGGTCCTGAACGTCGTGGCAATGGTGATGTTCATGACGGCCGGTTCCGGGGCGGCGCTGGTTGCCGCTCGTGCGCTGCAGGGCTTTGCGACCGGACTTGCGACCGCGACGCTCGGCGCTGCGATCCTGGATAACGACCGCAACCGAGGTCCACTCCTCAACAGTGTCACCGCTTTCGGCGGATTGACCGTCGGAAGTGTCGGCGCAGCCATACTTG
>RXJK01000256.1:2547-3159 GCA_003963125.1 Hyphomicrobiales bacterium | reverse complement strand
TCTACCTCGTGCTGCTTGCGCTGTCGGCCGTCGAGGCTCTCATTCTCTGGTTCATGCCCGAAACCGCGCAACTACGCGGCGGCGCGGTTGCTTCTTTGAAGCCGCATGTAGGCGTGCCGCCACGGGTCCGCGGCGTGTTGGTCAGCCTCACCCCCGTGACCATCGCATCCTGGGCACTGGCTGGCTTTTACTTCTCGCTAATGCCGGCGCTTGTGAACACGGCGACCGGCACGACCCTGCCGATTGTAGGCGGGCTTGTTGTCGGCGCCCTGACATTCGGCGGCGTGGTCAGTGCGCTCTCGTTGCGGTTCGCAGCGCCACGACGGATGCTGAGTGGCGGGATCGCGGCACTCGCCGTAGGTGTTGTGATCACGCTCGTCGGCGTGCATGACCACATGTTGGGATTGATGCTTGTCGGTACGGTCACCTCCGGTCTTGGTTTTGGAGCAGCCTTTTCCGGCACCTTGCGCACTGTGTTGCCGCTCGCGGGCAACGACGAACGCGCCGGCCTCTTGGCCGCGTATTACGCCGAAGGTTACCTGTCTTTCAGCCTGCCTGCTCTGATCTCCGGCTTCGCGGTGCCGCTGGCCGGTCTCACGGCCGTAGCGTATG
>RXJK01000256.1:0-2494 GCA_003963125.1 Hyphomicrobiales bacterium | reverse complement strand
TTTGGGAAGCATTGATGTCATCGCACCGTCGCGTCCGCTGCGAAGCTCCATCGCGTGCTCTCAGGGGCTCAACGCCAGCAGGAGGCTCGCTGGGTGCCGTAGATCTTGATGCTTAAATCGCTTCGTCGTGACAACCTGCCCCGATCAGCTATCGGGTTAGAGGGTATCACCTGAAATGGAACTATCGCCGCTCACGATCCTCGTTGCATTCGCGGGTGTGTTCCTTATCGCATTTATGCGCGGAGCATTCGGCGGAGGATTCGCAATTGTTGGCATCCCTCTGCTGTCGCTGGTCATGGACCCGGTCACAGCTGGCGGACTACTCGCACCGTTGTTCATCGCGATGGACCTCGCCGCACTCCGTTATTGGAAGCCGTCAACGTGGTCGAGGCAGGATCTTGTGCTGCTATTGCCCGGCCTCGTAGCCGGCATCGGAGTTGGATTTCTGGCCTTCCAACGTCTAGACCATCATGCCATCGCCATCGTGATGGCGTTGACGACCCTCGCCTTCGTCGGAATATGGTTTGCAGGCGGCGGCAAGGTGTCGGTGCTTTCGCGGTCCAAGCCGAAAGCTGTCGCGGCGGGATTTGCTTCGGGCATCACAACTATGGTCGCGCATTCTGGAGGGCCGCCGCTCGCGATGTATTTGCTTCCGCTGGGTCTAAGCAA
Source organism: Hyphomicrobiales bacterium (assembly GCA_003963125.1). Taxonomy (GTDB): domain Bacteria; phylum Pseudomonadota; class Alphaproteobacteria; order Rhizobiales; family Hyphomicrobiaceae; genus AWTP1-13. The sequence continues at coordinate 1,825 of RXJK01000256.1, read as the reverse complement.
AGAACTTTATGCGGGCACCACGAGCATGTTTTTCACGGTCGGCAATGCCATCAAGGCTGTACCGTGGCTCATGCTGACGAAACCTACTCCGCAAGTCTGGACCTTGATGGCCATATGCCTCCTCGCTGTCCCATCAGGCATCTGGGCCGGGTGGCGGCTGCACGCAAAGCTCGATCAGCAGCAGATGTATCGCGCCTGCTACGGTCTGCTCATTGTCACTGCCGCAAAACTTCTGTGGGATGGAGTGGCCGGTTATCTCGTTTAGCGCAACGCGGCGAAACGGTCGGCCATCTCCACGCCCGTGACGAGATTGGTGGCGTTACGGACGCACCAGCGGAATCTGTAGGTTGGTGGGACGGTTCTGCTCCGTGTCAAACCCGCGGCCGTCGACATTGCGCGCGCCCCAGAACAGTAGGCCATGATTGACGTAGATCAGATCGAACTCGGCGAAGTTCGTCCCTTCCTTCAATCCGAACGGCACGAATGCCTTGCCGAAGATGCTCTGCGAGACGTTGACCTGCCAGGGATCAAACCCCGTCACCGCCACCTTGTTCAGGATATCGGCGAAGCCTTGCGCCAGCGGCGTCACGGTGTAGGCCTCGTCGGCAACAAAATCGACCTTTTGCGCTCCGGCCGCAATGGGGTGCGCTCCTCGCCATGCCATATGCCCTTTGAGTGAAAGGCGCGCGATCGGTGCGGCGCCATACGGATCGGCGAAATTGACGATCTCAAGCTCGAAGCGGTCACCCGGCAAGGCCTTGAAGGCACGTTTCAAGTAGAAGGGTTTGAGCGACCCGTCTGCGGCTTTGGTGGCGCTCGGTCTGATCTCCGGCGCGATGCTGACCCAGTCGCCGATGATTGATTGCTTTACCGTTTCGACAGTTGCGTCCATGGCACCGGCCTTCTGTTGCTGAGCAAATACTTGGGTTGAAAAGTGCGCTTGGGCGCCCGCGTAGACAATCGCCATCGTGAGGAACGCCCGAAGTTTTCGGCTCATCGTGTTTCACTCCGAATGCCGGCGCAGGCGGCGGGGGCCACCGTTGACCCGAGATGCCTGATGGCACCCTATTTGGGGCTAGGCCAGTCCGGATGATAATCAGGCAAGATCGGCGAGCATCTTCCCGTGAAATGGAGAGATAATGGACCGGCTAGAAGCTATGGCAACACTCGTGACAGTGGCGGAGACGGGCAGTTTCTCGGCAGCGTCTCGGAAGTTGCGGGTGCCGGTGACCACGGTTAGCCGGCGGGTCGCTGATCTTGAGGCCCATGTCGGTGCTAAGCTGCTGCACCGGACCACTCGGAAAGTCACATTGACCGATGTCGGCGGTCCTTACATCGAAGTCTGCCGCAGGGCGATCGAGCAGCTCGATGAAGCAGAGCGCACCGCAGCCGGCGAATATCAGAGCCCCCGCGGCGAGTTGGCCGTTACCGCGCCGCTCATCCTGGGGCGCATGCATTTGGTGCCGATCATCGCCGAGTTCATGGCGCAATACGCCGACATTAGCCGAGCTGGTAAAGGATGCACCAGACACGGTTCTCAAGTAGCTCGTCGTGGCTCTTCGCCTTGCGCATCTTCGCGCCGGACTGAAGGTCCTTGACGTGTATCCATCCTTCGCCCTCGTGCTCTTCACGCAGCTTGGGGTGGATCGTTTTCTCGGTGTGGTACTTCTTGCGCCTGCCGTACTCCGTACGGCGGGCGGCATCAGTGTCGATAAGGTCCTTGAGCCCCATGGCGGCTGTTCCAGCCCGTGATTCCCCATTTCTGTATCGCGTCCGGTACTCCGCCCGTCAATCAAGGGTGGCGTTACTTGGCCGCGATGCGGCT
>RXJK01000094.1:4402-9300 GCA_003963125.1 Hyphomicrobiales bacterium | reverse complement strand
GCCCAGCGGCCGTCGGGCGGGGTGCCGCCCTGCTTGCGCATCTGGCGCATGCGGGCGGCGAGATCTCGCAACTCGGTGGCCGACGAGCCAACGATGTTGCGGGCCATGACGGAGGCGCTCGCCTGCCCCAGCAGGCAGGCCTTCACGGTCTGGCCGTAGTCGGCGACCTTGCCGTCAGCCAGCTCGAGCTCCACCGACACGGTCGAGCCGCACAGCTTGGAATGCGCGGTTGCCCTTCCCTGCGCATGGGCGAGCTTCTTCGCGGGGGCGATCTCGGAGGCCAACTCCAGGATCCGCGCGTTGTATAGGGTGCTCAGGTCCGCCATGGTCCCATCGGCGCTCGTGTTGCGTCCTCACAATATCGGGGGCGGCGCGCCCAATATCAATTCCCGGGTATGACGCAGCCAGCCGGCGCGCTAGAAGCTCACCGTGCCTTTTCCTCCGATAACATTCGAGTGAAGCAATGGCTTCCGATCCCACGTCCGCCTTTGCCCCGCGCGGCAGCACTGCCGACATCGAGCACGGCCAGGCCTTCATGCCGAAGTTCGACAAGGACGGGCTGATCCCGGCCATCGTGACCGATGCGACGGACGGGACCGTGCTCATGTTCGCGTGGATGAACGCGGAAGCGCTGGCCCTCAGCGTCGAAACCGGCGTCGCCCACTTCTACAGCCGGTCGCGCGGCAAGCTCTGGAGGAAGGGCGAGGAGAGCGGCAACCTCCTGCGCCTCACGGAACTGCGGACCGACTGCGACCAGGATGTCGTGTGGCTCCGGGCACACGTGGAAGGCGCGCACGTCGCCTGTCACACGGGCGCGCGCTCCTGCTTCTACCGGCGCATTCCGCTCGGAGCCGGACAATCCGTGCCTCTCCCGTTGCAGCCGGCCGAGGACTGAGCCCCTCGCCCGCCTGCCGGACCTTGTCCCCGCGCCCCGGCGTTAAGGCATTCTTCGCCATGATCTCGCGTGGCACCCCTTCGGGTGCTCCGGGATCTGACTTTGGCACGCCTGGAAGCGGCTCGTTAAGGCTTGCGTAGCGCGCACTTAAACCCTTCCCCCGTAGCCTTACCCGAATGGCCAAAGAGCCCGCGCAGCAACGACGGGCAACTTCTAATGGCCCTCACGGGTTGAAACACAAAGGATGCCTTGAGGGGTACTGTAATGAGCGTGAAGATCGGGTTGGCACTGGGCGGGGGATCGGCGCGCGGCTGGGCTCACATCGGCGTGCTGCGTGCGCTGGCGGAAGCCGGCATCGTTCCCGACATCGTCGCCGGCACGTCGATCGGCGCCGTCGTCGGCGGCTGCTATGTGGCCGGCGAACTCGATGCGCTGGAAGGCTTCGCGCGCGATCTCACGCGGCGCAAGGTTCTGAGCTTCCTCGACTTCAATTTCTCCGGATCCGGCCTGATCAACGGCAATCGCCTCTGCGACGTGCTCAACGAGCGCCTGAGCGAAGTCGCGATCGAAAGCATGGACCGCCGCTTCGTGGCGGTCGCGACCGAAATCGGCACGGGCAACGAGATCTGGCTCGCGCGCGGGCCGCTCGTCGAAGCCATGCGCGCCTCCTACGCGCTGCCCGGCATCTTCCGTCCCGTGAAGATCGAGGGGCGCTGGCTGTTCGACGGCGCGCTGGTGAACCCGGTGCCCGTTTCGGTCTGCCGCGCGCTCGGCGCCAATTACGTGATCGCGGTCAGCGTCGGCGCCGACTACGGCGGACGCGGCACCGTCGTGCCGCACGTCGAGCCCATCGGCCTCGACGAGGAGAACATGGACGAGGAACCGCCTGCGGAAGGGCTGTTCGCGCGCAACAGCCGCACCGTGAAGAAACTGCTGCAGCGCCAACTCTTCGGCCGCAAGGACAACACGCCCGGCATCAGCCGCGTGATGATGGATGCGCTCAATATCGTGCAGGACCGGATTTCGCGCTCGCGCCTTGCCGGCGATCCCCCGGATGCGATGATCCTGCCGCGCATGCCGACCTTCGGCCTGTTCGACTTCCACCAGGCCGAGGGGATGATCGCCGCCGGCCACGCGGCGACGCAACGCGAGGCCGAACACATCGCCCGAGAAATCGCAACGCGGCATCCGCCGACACGGGTCGCGCGTTCGCCGAAAGAGGCCGTGCTGGCGCAGATCCGCGCCGGATAGGACTGACGCAACCGTTTCACGAATAGAGGGCTGCCTCGCCCGATCCGAACCTGCCGCAGGATCAACCGGCAGCACGGGCGAAGCAGCCCTCTCTATTTCGAAGGCTCGGGATCGCGTTCGAACGTCAGCTGTGCGTGATGTACTCGCGCATGGCGGTGGCCTCCATCTCGACCTCCGCGATGTGGTGCTTGACCACGTCGCCGATCGAGATGATGCCGACCAGCGCGCCGTCCTCGACCACGGGCAGATGGCGGAAGCGCCGCGCCGTCATCATGGACATGATCTCTTCGAGTGTGTCGCTCTCCTGGCAGCTGACGACCGCGCGCGTCATGCTCTCGGAGACGGGCCGCGTCAGGCATTGCGGACCGTCGCTGCCGAGCATGCGGATGATGTCCCGCTCGGAGACGATGCCGGCAACCTCGCCGCCCGCGCCCACGATCACCATCGCGCCGATGCGCTTGGCGGCCAGCTTGTTGGCGATGTCGAGCAACGTCGTGGAGGGGCTCGCCGTGGCCACCGCCCGCCCCTTCTGCTTCAGTATCGTCGCAACATTCATGACGCTTCCTCCTTGGCCGATCTGCGGCGCAATGGACGACGGCACGAACCGAGCCTCTTAGCGGACCCTTCCCTCGCGTGACGGATGCCATGCGCCGGGCAGTCGGGTTTGCAATATACCCTTCCACTAGACGAAAGGAGTGTCCGCCAACCCAAAGGCTTGCGCAAGATACCCGTTACGCGTGTGCGTCAGGCTCGGGATAAAGCTCCCGCCCGTCTAGCGGAGGCCGGGCCGGAGGGCGGTCGAACCAGCCATAAAGCAGGAGGCCGGCGAAGAAGCCGCCCATGTGCGCCTCCCAGGCGATACCGCCGGCATCGGTCAAGCCCGCGGCGCCGAAGGCCAGAAGCACGTTCAGAAGAGACCAGGCGATGATGGACGTCATGATGCGCCGGTCGCGGAAAGTCTCACCAAGCGAAGTGAGCGGCCCGTAACGGGTTGCCTCTGCAAAGCCGCGGGGCCCCTCGTCCATGCCGCTGTAGAGGAAGCGGAAGGCCGCGCCCATCAGGCCCGAAATGGCCCCCGAGGCGCCGACCAGCAGGGCGACGATGGTGCCGTTGACGGCCGTATAGAAGGCGGCGCCGGCGATGCCGCAGAGGAAGAACAGGGCCAGAAACGACAGGATCGACGTGCGGCGGGCGACGGGCGTGCCCATGGCCAGCAGCCAGGCCGAGTTGACGCCCAGATGCATCCAGTCGCCGTGCACGAAGAGATGCGTGATGAAGGACGTATAGCGGGCCACGATCCCGCCGGGCAGGTCGTAGACCGTCGGCCCCAGGCGCGCGGGGATGAAGGCCAAAAGCATCGTCAGGTGGAAGTTTTCCTCGACTGGCAGCACCTGGCGCACGGCATGGACGGCAACGCACACCGCCACCAGCAGCACGACGACCGCCGGCACATTGAAAATCGGCTGGGATTTGGACAACGGCTCCGCCGCTCCTTTGGGAGAGATCACCAAGTCTAACGCGAAGCCCGCCCCGGCGCACCAAAAGACAGGCGGCTGCCTGCCGTACCGATAGCCGCTGCGCTTCGTCACTGTCCGGAACGTCCGCCAGCCCCACGCTTTGAAACCTTAACGGCAGGTTGCAGCCCCCGGCCCCGACCGGGCGTGCTTGATTGCCCGGGCCTTGGCACAGCGTCTGCTCAAGGGAGTGCTCAGGTGGTCCCGCGTGCGTCAAATCGAGACGCGCGGGCCGGTCAAGGGAAGGCTCGAGGTCCAAGCGCGCATGCACACGGCACTCCAGACCCTCTATACCTATTGGAACGAGACGCGCGCCGGCCGCATGGCGCCGCGCCGCCTCGAGATCGAGCCGTCTGCCCTGGGCCCGGCGCTCGCCCATACCTTCATGCTCGAACGCGGGGAATTCGATATCTTCCAGTACCGGCTGGCGGGGACGCGCGTGTGCGATCTCTTCGGCGCGGAGCTGCGCGGGCGCGACTACCTCGCGGGCTTCTCCGACGTCGACCGCCTGACCCTGCGGCGCGAACTCAAGACCGTGTGCGAGCGCGGCGCCGTACTCAAGGCCGCGATCGTCGCCAATTCCGACGTCACGCATTCCATCGAGATCGAGACGATGCTGCTGCCCCTCGTGCACTCGGGCAACGTCATCGACCGCGTGATCGGCGCGGCCGCTCCCAAGAGCCTGCCCTACTGGCTCGGCCGCGAGCGCCTGAACCGCCTCAAGCTCATCTCGCACGAGCTGATCTGGCCGGATGGGCGCCCCTTCGCGGCGGTGGCCGCCAGTTCCGAGCCGCCGCCCTTCGTGCGCGACCTCGGCACCGTGCGGATCGTGCGGAGCGAGCGCCGCACGTTCCGCGTGCTGCAGGGCGGCCGGACGGACTGAACTCCCGCCTACGCCCAAGCCAGGCCCGGCCGCGTGGCCCAGGGCCTCGTTCCGCATTAGCCGTTCCTTAAGCACCACGTCCCATATTGGTACGTGAGGATTTGTCTCGTCAGCACCGCTGCCGGGAAAACGCGCCCAGTCCAAGCCGCTGATGGAACCGGTAGCAAGGCCGTGATGATGCCCGTACACGCCGTCGCCACCCGCACCGGTCCGAGCGTGCTGACGCGCATCATGTCGGACAAGCGCCGCTTCAAGCGCCTCGAGGTCGACCTCGAAGGCCGCTTCATGCGCGAGGACAAGCAGGAATATCCCTGCCGCCTCATCAACCTGTCGGCCGGCGGCGCGGCTGTACGCT
>RXJK01000094.1:0-4336 GCA_003963125.1 Hyphomicrobiales bacterium | reverse complement strand
GTACGGTCGCGCGCGCGATCGAGGGCGGGTTCGCGTTCCGCATTCTGGCGACCAAGCACAAGCGCGAGAAGCTCATCGCGCAGATGATGTGGCTCGCCAACCGGTCCGAGCTCGAGGGCGCGGACGAGCGTCGCCACGAGCGCATCACGCCGCCCAACAGCCTCGCCATCCTGCACGTCGGCGACGACACGCCGCTCACCTGCCGCCTGCTCGACATCTCGATCTCGGGTGCCTCGGTCGCGACTTCGCTGCGGCCGCCGCTCGGGACTGAAGTGATGCTCGGTAAACTGCGGGCGCGCATCGTGCGCTACCACGCGCAGGGGTTCGGCGTTCAGTTCCTCGATGTCCAAAATCCGACGGCACTTCGCCGCCACTTCGGCTGAGGCTTCCATGAAATTGCCCGCAAGAACGGCACACCATGGCCAAGCTGGAACCGAAAGCTCCGGCGGAAGTTGCCGTCTGCAGTTGAAATCCCAGTGAGAGTAGAGGCGGTTATGCGGCTTCGTGGCGTCCATCTGAGTAGTGCGGCTCTGGCCGCCGGCGTGCTCCTCGGGCTTTCCTTCCCGGCGCAGGCCGATCCTCTATCGAACCGGCAGGCGCCTTACATGCGCGTGTACGGCGTCGCGCAGCCTCCCTACGGCTTCGTACAGTTCTGCGAGCGCATGCCGTCCGAATGCAAATCCGGCGTGATCCAGGAGCAGCGCCTGGAGGCCAGCAGCGAGCGCATGTCGGAGCTCGACAAGATCAACCGGCAGGTCAACCGCGAGATCGCGCCTGCGACCGACATGGAGATCTACGGCCAGACCGAGTACTGGACCATTCCGACGAAGCGCGGCGATTGCGAGGACTACGCGCTTCTGAAGCGCAAGCGGCTGATCGCGCGCGGCTGGCCTTCGAGCGCGCTGCTGATGACGGTGGTGCGCGACGAGAAGGGCGAAGGCCATGCCGTGCTGACGGCCCGCACCACGCAAGGGGACTTCGTCCTCGACAACAAGGTCAACGAGATCAAGATCTGGCACCGCACCGGCTACAAGTACGTGATGCGCCAGTCCTATCTCAACCCGCGCATCTGGATGCTGCTCGATCCGGTGGACGGCACGTCCGACATGAACCTGTCGGGCTTCCCGCAATAACACAGTGAATTTCCGGAAGCCCTGCGCGCCGCGGCTGTCCGGGTGCAGCGTGGATTTCGTTCTCAGCGGGGAAAGATCCCGGCTCTCGCTACGCTCGGCCGGGAAGGCAGGAGGCGAGAGGGCGCCTCTCAGCCCTGCGGCTTGAAGCTTTCGCGGTATTGGGGCCAGCGGGCCTGGTAATTCAGCGTGGCGCCGCGCAGGCGCACGACGTCCTGGTCGCCGAGCTGGCGGATGATCTTGCCCGGCGCACCCATCACCACCGAGCGGTCGGGAATGACTTTGCCCTCGGGGATCAAGGCGCCGGCGCCGATCAGGCAATCCTCGCCGATCTTGGCGCCGTTGAGCACGATGGCACCGATGCCGATCAGGCTGCCGCGTCCGATCGTGCAGCCGTGCAGCATGACCATGTGGCCGACCGTGACCTCGGCGCCGATCGTGAGCGGAAATCCCGGATCAGTGTGGAGCACGCAGCCGTCCTGGATGTTCGATCCGGCGCCGACGGTGATCTGCTCGTTGTCGCCGCGCAGCACGGCGTTGAACCAGACGCTCGCGTTCTCCTCGATGAGGACGTTGCCGAGCACCGTGGCGTTGTCGGCGACCCAGTAGCGGCCGTTCGCCGGCACCTGGACCTTGCGGCCCTCGAATTCGTACAGCGCCATGCGCCGCTCTCCCGACAGCCTGCTCGCTTCGCCTAGTCTTCGAGATCGATGTCGAGGATCGCCATCTGGAACTGGTAGCAAAGCTCGCCGTCGTCCTCGTCGCGGGTGACAGTGCCGACGAACTCGTCGCCGACGTAGACCTCGGCGGAATCCTTGATCTTGGGCCGCGCGCGCACCGACAGCGTCTTGGCGCCGAACACCTTGCGCAGATAGGTCTGCAGTTTGACGAGTTCTTGCGGATTCATGGGCCTCTCCTCCAGAGCTGGCGCGAGCGCCCACGATCGGCGCAAATCATCCTAAGCCGCGCATATGGCGACAGTTCGTGCGGATAGCACCCATGCCATGAGCGGGCAAGCAGGGGGTGGGTCAACGTGCAGTGGTGCCCAGGGTTCAGGAGCAGCCGCAATCCTCGATGCCGAGGCGCTGGTCCATGGAGCGGGACGGCTCGGGGCATCCGGCCGGGCCCACCACGCGCGCCGGCACGCCGGCGACGGTGACGTTGGCCGGCACTTCGCTCAGGACAACGCTGCCCGCGGCGATGCGCGAGCAGTTGCCGACGCGGATGTTGCCCAGCACCTTGGCGCCGGCGCTGATCAGAACGTTGGCGCCGATCTTGGGATGGCGATCACCCGTTTCCTTGCCGGTGCCGCCGAGGGTGACGCCGTGCAGGATCGAGCAGTTGTCACCGACGGACGCCGTCTCGCCGATGACGAGAGCCGTGCCGTGGTCGAGCATGATGCCACGGCCGATGCGGGCCGCGGGGTGGATGTCAACGGCAAAGATGCGCGAGGACTGGCTCTGCAGGTAGAGCGCGAAGTCGCGCCGGCCCATCTTCCAGAGTTCGTGCGCGAAGCGGTGCGTCACGAGCGCGTGGAAGCCCTTGAAGTAGAGCAGCGGCTCGAGATAGCGGCTGCAGGCGGGATCGCGGTCGTAGACGGCGGCGAGGTCGGCGCGGAAGCAGATGCCGAGGGCCGGCTGCTCGCGCAGCACCTGCTGGAAGGTCTGGCCGATGAGGCCAGCATCGACGTCCGAGTGATTGAGGCGCTGGGCCAGGCGGTGGCAGACCGCGTCCTCTAGGCGCTCCTGGCTCAGGATGGTCGCGTAGATGAAGCCGCCGAGGGCCGGCTCCGCCCGCGTGGCCTCCTCGGCCTCCCGGCGGACTTCCGTCCAGATCGGATCAACGGCTGCGACAGCGGCACGGTCGGCAGTCTTGGTCGGTGCCATCGGCAGTTCCCCAACGCGGACGGACCGCGATTGCTGCATATGCAGGCGACTACGCCATGGCTCCTGGGCCGGTGTCAAATCACAGGTCCAGGAGCCGAAGACAACGCGCGGAGCCCCCAAGTGGCCCTATTTCTTTGCCGCTTCGGCGTCCAATTGCGCCATGGCGGCAGCGAGCGTGTCCTGCAGGGCCTTGCGCAGTTCGGCATCCGAGACTTTGACGCCCTTGTCGTCGAAGTCCTTGCGGATCTTGCGGAAAACGTCCGCGTCGCCCTTTTCGATCAGGTCGGCGCGGCGCACTTCCTTGACGTAGGCCGCGACCGCATCTCCGCTGAGCCCGAGCTTGGCTGCGGCCCACTCCGCGACGAGCTTGTCCCGGCGCGATTCCGCCTTGAACCTAAGCTCTTCGTCCATAATGAATTTCTTCTCGAAAGAGCGCTCGCGTTCGTCGAAGGTGGTCATCGCAGTCTCCGCCCTGTGGCCATGTTCACGGTGAGATATAGGGCCTCTGCCGCTGCATATCCATCCTCCTTGACCCTCCTATGACCTTGATCAGGTGGGGCATCCTTTCGGCCTCGAGTTGCCGCTGCCACCGCCCTCCGTATCAATGGGGGCAAAAGGCCGGGGTATCGATTGTTTTGGGCGCCCCGTTGGTCTAGTGTCCCGGTCGACGAAGAGGCGCGGGTTGTCGCGCGTTCTTGGCCGCCCCAGAGACGAAATTTCTCTGCTGTTTCAAGGGCCGCACAAACCTGTGGCCCACTCTCGAACTGAGGATCGCACGACCATGAGAAGGCGGCGCCGCATCTACGAAGGCAAGGCGAAGGTGCTGTACGAAGGGCCGGAACCCGGCACGCTCATCCAGCACTTCAAGGACGACGCGACCGCCTTCAACAACAAGAAGCACGCGCTCATCGAAGGCAAGGGCGTGCTCAACAACCGCATCTCCGAGTACATCTTCACGAAGCTCGGCGAGATCGGCGTGCCGACGCACTTCGTGAAGCGCATCAACATGCGCGAACAGCTGATCCGCGAGGTCGAGATCATCCCGCTCGAAGTGGTCGTGCGCAACGTCGCGGCAGGCTCCCTCGCCACGCGCCTCGGGCTCGAGGAAGGCAGCGCGCTGCCCCGCTCCATCATCGAATTCTATTACAAGAACGACGCGCTTGGCGACCCGATGGTCTCCGAAGAGCACATCACGGCCTTCGGCTGGGCCACGCCGCCGGAGATCGACGAGGTGATGGCGCTGGCGCTGCGCATCAACGACTTTCTCGTCGGCCTGTTCCTCGGCATCGGCATCCGCCTCGTCGACTTCAAGGTCGAGTT
>RXJK01000075.1:43362-53233 GCA_003963125.1 Hyphomicrobiales bacterium | reverse complement strand
CGCGTCTCCGCGCTCGGCAAGAAGGGCCGCGTCTCGGAGCTGATGGGCAAGCTCGGTGCGCTGCCCGCAGACCAGCGCAAGGCTTTCGGGCAGGCGGTCAACAGCCTCAAGGACCGGGTGACGACGACGCTCGAGACGCGCAAGGCGTCGCTCGAGCGCGAGGCCTTGAGCGCAAAGCTCGCCAGCGAACAGGCGGACGTGACGCTGCCCATGCGCGTCGGACCGCTGAACGAGGGCCGCATCCATCCCGTCAGCCAGGTGTTCGACGAGGTCGTCGAGATCTTCGCTGACATGGGCTTCGCGGTCGCCGAAGGTCCCGATATCGAGAGCGACGACCTCAACTTCACCAAGCTCAACATCCCGCCGGAGCATCCCGCGCGGCAGGAGCACGACACGTTCTACTTCCCGCCGGGCGCCGACGGCTCACGGTTGGTGCTGCGCACGCACACGAGCCCCGTGCAGATCCGCACGATGCTCAAGCAGAAGCCGCCGATCCGCATCATCGCGCCAGGCCGCGTCTACCGCTGCGACAGCGACCAGACGCACACGCCGATGTTCCACCAGATCGAGGGCCTCGTCATCGACGAGGCAACGCATCTGGGGCATCTCAAGTGGTGCCTCGAAGAGTTCTGCAAGGCCTTCTTCGAGGTGGACGCAGTGCGCATGCGCTTCCGTGCCTCGCACTTCCCCTTCACCGAGCCTTCCATGGAAGTGGACCTCGATGCGGCCGCCATCGGCAAGCCCGGCGCGTGGCTCGAGATCCTGGGTTCCGGCATGGTGCATCCGAACGTGATCCGCAACTGCGGGCTCGATCCGGAGAAGTACCAGGGCTTCGCGTTCGGCATGGGTCTCGACCGCATCACCATGCTGAAGTACGGCATCCCGGACCTGCGCGACATGTTCTCGGCGGATCTCCGCTGGCTCCGGCACTACGGCTTCCCGGCGCTCGACCTGCCGACGCTTGCCGGCGGCCTATCGGCATAGGCTCCCGCGGGCGCACGTTTCCGCCGCCCGCCGATCGCGTTTGGATGTGCCATGAAAGTGACCGCCAAGGACCAGGAGCTGATCGACGCCGCAACGGCCGCGATCAAGTCGCGCTATCGCAACGACTGGCAGGAAGTCGGCGCGGCCATGCGCACGCGTGACGGCCGCGTTGTCACGGGCGTCAATCTCGATGCCTACGTGGGCCGCGGCGCGGTGTGCGCGGAAGCCATCGCCATCGGCCGCGCCCTCACGGAAAAAGGCGACCAGGGCATCGAGACGATCGTCGCCGTGCGTCATCCCAAACCGGGCGAGCCAGGCGAGATCACGGTCGTGTCGCCGTGCGGGGCCTGCCGGGAACTGATCCACGACTATGACGCCAAGGCCCGCGTCATCGTCCCCAACGGCAAGGCCGGCCCCACCGTCACGCGCATCGCCGAGTTGCTGCCGAACAAATACCGCAGGGGGATGACGTGATCGCCTCCGCCACGCGATACGGGACGCGCGACCCCAACCGAGATACCCAACTCCGACTGGCGTGGATGCCCGCCTGCGCGGGCATGACGGAGATTTGTGCCACCGCGCTCAACACACATTCAACGTCATCTCCGCGAAGGCGGAGATCCACGCAACGGCGGGCTTTTGCAGCCGCGCAAATCAGCGCGCGCGCCCGCTCCTCCATCGACACTCATCACCGGGCCATAGGTCCGGCACCCAGCACGAAGGTGCACCCATGAAGTTCACGCTGTCCTGGCTCAAGGATCACCTCGAGACCGACGCTTCGATCGAGGCGCTGGCCGACAAGCTGTCGAGCATGGGGCTCGAGGTCGAGAGCGTGGTCGATCCGGCCAAGGCACTCGAGCCGTTCCGCATCGCCAAGGTGCTCGAGGCCAAGCAGCACCCCAACGCCGACCGCCTGCGCGTCGTGCAGGTCGATGCCGGCGCGGGCGTGCTGGAAGTCGTGTGCGGCGCGCCCAACGCGCGCGCCGGCATGGTCGCCGTCTTCGCGCCGATCGGCGCCTACATCCCCGGCACCAAGATCACGCTCGACAAGCGCCCTGTGCGCGGCATCGTCTCGAACGGCATGCTCGTCTCCGAGCGCGAACTCGAACTTTCCGACGCGCACGAGGGCATCATCGAGCTGCCCGAGGCCTACGCCGACAAGATCGGTCAACGCTACGCCGACGTCATGGGCCTCGCCGATCCCGTGTTCGAAGTGAAGCTCACCCCGAACCGGCCGGACTGCACGGGCGTGCGTGGCATCGCGCGCGATCTCGCCGCCGCCGGCATGGGCAAGCTGAAACCCGAGCCGAAGCTCGAGGGCGTCGAAGGCACCTTCGAGTGCCCGATCGACATCAAGCTCGACTTCACGTCGGAGACGGCGGATGCCTGCTCCTGCTTCGCGGGCCGCTACGTGAAGGGCGTCAAGAACGGCCCCGCGCCGGCCTGGATGCAGCAGCGGCTGAAGGCCGTCGGCCTGCGCCCCATCAGCGCGCTCGTCGACGTCACGAACTACATCAGCATGGACCGCGGCCGGCCGCTGCACGTCTATGACGCGGACAAGCTCGTCGGCGCCATCCGGGCGCGGCTCGCACGGCCAGGCGAGAGCTTCAAGGGCCTCGATGGCCGCACGCATCAGGTCGATCCCTCGATGTGCGTGATCGCCGACGACCGCGCTGTGCTGGGCCTCGGCGGCATCCTCGGCGGCGAGGACACGGGCTGCAGCGAGGAGACCAAGAACGTTCTGATCGAATGCGCCTACTTCGATCCGCTGCGCACGGCGGCCACGGGCCGCAAGGCCGGCATCGTCTCGGACGCGCGCTATCGCTTCGAGCGCGGCGTCGATCCGGCCTTCGTGCTGCCGGGCCTTGATCTCGCGACCGCGCTCGTCATGCAGGTCGCCGGCGGCACGCCGTCGAAGGCGCGGGTGGCCGGCACCCCGCCGGTGAAGACGATCGTGGTCGACTTCGATACGGCGCTGGTGGAGAAGCTGGCAGGCATCAAGCTCGACGAGAAGGAAATCCGCGGTACGCTGGAAGCGCTCGGCTGCAAGATCGAGGGCAAAGGCCAGAAGCTGAAGGTGACGCTGCCGACGTGGCGTCCGGACATGCACGGCGCGGCCGACCTCGTCGAGGAGGTGGTGCGCATCGCCGGGCTCGACCGCGTGCCGTCCGCGCCGATGCCGCGTGCGGCGGGCGTTGCCCGCTCCGTCATGACCGAGACGCAGAAGCGCGTGCGCCGCGCGCGCCGTGTGCTCGCAGGCCGCGGCATGGTGGAAGCCATCACGTGGTCGTTCATCCCGAAGAAGGAGGCGGAAGCCTTCGGCGGCGGCAAGCCGGAACTCGACCTCGCCAACCCGATCTCGGTCGAGATGTCGTCCATGCGGCCGAGCCTGCTGCCGGGCCTGCTGACGGCTGCGCAGCGCAACCGCAATCGCGGCAACGCCGATATCGCGCTGTTCGAGGTGGGCCAAGCCTACCGTGGCGCGGGCGAGAAGGATCAGCTCGTGATCGCCGGCGGCGTGCGCGCCGGCGCCTCGCAAATGTCCGGCGCCGGGCGCCATTGGCAGGGCACGGCAGCCGAAGCGGGATTGTTCGAGGCCAAGGCCGACGTGACGGCGCTGCTGGCCGATCTCGGCTTCGACATTGCAAAGGCGCAGATCACCCGTGAGGCACCCGCGTGGTTCCATCCTGGTCGCTCCGGCGCGGTCAAGCTCGGCCCGAAGACGGTGCTCGCCTACTTCGGCGAGATGCACCCCGAGACGCTGCGTGCACTCGATGTCTCGGGTCCCGTCGCCGCCTTCGAAGTATTTCTCGATGCGCTTCCCGCTTCGAAGCGCAAGGGCCCGCGCAAGCCGGCGCTGGAGGCCGCGGATCTCCTGCCCGTGCGCCGCGACTTCGCGTTCATCCTCGATGCCAAGGTGGCCGCCGGCGACGTGGTGAAGGCCGCGAGCAACGCGGACAAGAAACTCATCGCCGGTGTCAGCGTGTTCGACATCTTCGAAGGCGCGAGCCTCGGCGCGGGCAAGAAGTCCCTCGCGCTCGAAGTCGTGCTGCAGCCGAAAGAGAAGACGCTCACCGACGCCGAGATCGAAGCCGTCGGCAATCGCATCATCGCCGAAGTCAAGAAGGCTACCGGCGGCGACATCCGCAAGTAGGCGTTCGCAAGCTCCTCACCTGTCATCCCGGACTGCGCGTGAGCGCAGATCCGGGACCCAGGGCAACGCGCGCCGTCCTGTGCCCCTGGGTCCCGGCGCTGCGCGCTTCGCGCTCCGGCCGGGATGACAACAAGGGGCACTCGCACCCCCACTCACATCGGCACGGCCTTGCCGGGGTTCATGATGCCTTGGGGGTCGAGCGCGCGCTTCATGGCGCGGAACATGTCGAGCTCGACGGGGCTCTTGTAGTGCGCGAGTTCCGCAAGCCGCGAGCGGCCGACGCCATGCTCGGCGCTGATGGAGCCGCCGAGCTCGACCACGAGATCGTGCACGATGCGGTTGATCCGCCCGCGCTCCACGCGGAAGTTCTCCCACGACGTAGTGACCGGCCGCACCGGATTGTAGTGCATGTTCCCATCGCCGACGTGGCCGAACGCGCAATGCCGGATGCCCGGATAGGCCGCCGCCAGCGCCGCATCGGCGCGCGCGATGAACTCCGGGATGCGCGACACGGGCACCGAAACGTCGTGCGCGATGCTGCCGCCCGCTGCCACCTGCGCCTCGGCGAGGCTCTCGCGCATCTTCCAGAGTTTCGCCGCCTGCGCGCCCGAGGCCGCGATCTGCGCGTCGCGCAGGAGGCCCTGCTCGAAGGCGGCCGCCAGCGCCTCGCTCAACGGCTCGTGCAGCGAGCCCGGCGCGCCCTGGCCTGTCACGTTCATGAGCACGTACCAGGGATGCGGCTCGGGCATCGGATCCTCGTGGCCCGGCACGCCTGAGAGCAGGAAGTCGATGATCGGCCGGCAGATCAGCTCGAAGGCCGAGACCGCGTCGCCCATGCTGCGCTGCATGTGGCCGAGCAGCGCCACGCCCTTTTCGGGGTTATCGACCGCGATCCACGCCGTCTCGCTCGCCGTCGGCTTCGGAAAGAGACGCAGCACCGCCGCCGTAATGACGCCGAGCGTGCCTTCCCCGCCGATGAAGAGCTGCTTCATGTCGTAGCCGGTGTTGTCCTTGCGCAGGCCGCGCAGGCCGTTCCACACGCGGCCGTCGGGCAGCACCACCTCGAGCCCCAGCACCAGCGCGCGCGTATTGCCGTAGCGCAGCACCTGCACGCCGCCGGCGTTGGTCGAGATATTGCCCCCGATCTGGCAGGAACCTTCGGCACCAAGGCTGAGCGGAAACAGCCGGTCGACGCCATCGGCCGCGTTCTGGATTTCCTTAAGCACGACGCCGGCCTCGACCGTGATGGTGTCGTTGACCGTATCGACGCCCCGGATCGCCTTCATGCGCGCGGTGGACAGCACCACGTCCGTCATGTCGTCGCGCGGCTGCCCGGCTCCCGTGAGACCCGTGTTGCCGCCCTGCGGCACGATGCCGATGCCCTGTGCGGCACAGATCTTCACGATCTGCGCGACCTCTTCCGTGCTCTGCGGTCTGAGCACCAGTGGCGTCTTGCCGAACCAGTCGTCGCGCCAGCTCTTGCAATAGCCGATCATGTCCGCGGCCTGATCGATGTAGCCGGACGGGCCGACCACCGCCTTGAGGGCTGCGATCGCCTCGGCGGGCACCGGACGGCTGATGCGCGGCGGCTCGGTCATGGCGTCCCTTTCGATCTCGCTGGCTTCCACGAAGCGCTCGGGCATTCCATAACAGGGCCGCGTGCCTTATGAGCAGCGGCAAAGAGCGCCGGAAAGGCAAGACAGACATGACCGAACCGTCCGGGTCCATCCCTGAGCGCAGACGCAGCGGCTATCGCACGCTCCTGGGCTACACGACGCGGGTGTGGGCCGAGAACTACGGCGAGGTCGAGCTGACCATCGGCCCCCAGCACATGAATTCCATCGGCATCGTGCACGGGGGCGTCTACGCGTCGCTGCTGGACGCCGCCTTCGGGCACGCCGTGTCCTATTGCAGCGTGCCGGGGCATGCGCGCTATTCGACCACCGTTTCCCTCACCACGACCTTCCTCAAGGGCGCGACGGCCGGTGTCTTGCGGGCGAGCGCGAAGGTCGACGCCATCGACGGCCGGCTCGCCACCTGCACCGGCGAGGTGCGCGACGAAGCCGGAAACCTGCTCGCTGTTGCACAGGGGAGCTTTCTCTATTTCCCGGGCAGCGAGCGCCCCGAAGGACAGCCCAAGCGCGAGCGGAGCACTTGAGCTTTTCCTGTTCATCTCAGGGCAAGCTTGCGGTCATGGTGGTGCCAGAATCGCAATGGCTTTATCGAGCACAAACAGACCTTCTCGTCCCCGGGGACCATCCGCCCCTCGCCCCTGACAAAAGCCGGCGGTGGCCGCCTCCAGAAACCGGACGCTCCCGATCCGGAACAAGGAACGCATTATGAAACCGCTGCACCGCCTGGGCCTCGCCTCGGGGCTTCTCTCCGGCCTGATGACCACGACGAGTTATCTGCCTCTCCCCGGGCCGGGTTTCGCCTGGATCACGATTGCCGAGGCGCAGCAGCCGCAGTCGGAGGAAGAGAAAAAGCGCCACCAGGAACGGCAGAACCAGCAGAGGCAGCAGCCCCCGCCGCAGCAGAAAGGGCCGCCGCAGCCGCCCCCGCAGCCCAAGGGCAATCCGGGGGCGAACAATCAGCAACCGCCCCAGCAGCCGCAGTTCAAGCGCAACTTCGGCCAGCCGGGCAACCCGGGCCAGGGCCAGCCGCAGCAGGGTCAGCAGCCCCAGCAACCGCAATTCAAACGCAACTTCGGCCAGCCCAACACTCCGGGCGAGGGTCAGCCGCCGCAGCAAGGCCAGCAGCCGCAGTTCAAGCGTAACTTCGGCCAGCCGAACAATCCGGGACCGGGCAATCCGGGACAGGGTCAGCCGACGGCAAATCAAGGCACACCCGGAACACCAGGTACGCCGGGCACGCCTGGCGCACCGGGGTCGCCGCGCTTCCTGCCGAAGACGCCGCCCTCCGCCGGCACGCCCGGCGGCCCTCCGCCGCAGGGCACGACGCCCGGTGGGACCGCCAACCCCCAGCCGCGCTTCCTGCCGAAAGGCCCCGAAGGCGTTCCTCCGCAAGGTTTCACGAAGGGCCCCGGCGGCCCCGGCGCGCCGACGACGTTCATGCCGAAGCGCCTTGACGAAATTCAGGGTGGCCGGCAGCAGCGCGTCGAGGGCAACCGCACCATCATCGTGGAGCCCGGCAACCGCACCATCATCCGCCAGGACAACCGCATCATCATCCGCCACGACGAGACGGAGCGCTTCCGCTTCGGCGCGCGCGACGTGCGCACCGCCCGCGGACCCGGCGGCGTGACCGAGACGTTCTTCCTGCGCCCCGACGGCACCCGCGTGGTCACCGTCACCGATCCCTCGGGCCGCCTCCTGCGCCGCTATCGCCGCGATCCCTACGGCCGCGAGATCAACATCATCGACAACCGCCGCTTCTATCGCAACGTGGCGATCGGCGTCGGGGTCGGCATCGTCGGCGCCGCGATCCTCCTGAACCTGCCGCACCCCGTCGTCGACATCCCGCGCGAGCGCTACATCGTCGACTACGAGCGGGCCTCCGACGACGACCTTTACGAGGCGCTCACCGCGCCGCCCTTGATGCGCATGGAACGCGCCTACTCCCTCGAGGAGATCCGCGACAACTACAGCCTGCGCGAGCGCATGCGCTCGATCGACCTCGACAACATCACGTTCGACAGCGGCTCGTTCGAGATCACGCCCGACCAGTACCCGATGCTCGAACGCGTGGCGCGCATCATCACCCGCGTCATCGAGCGCCGGCCCGACGAGGTGTTCCTGATCGAAGGGCATACGGACGCCACGGGCACGCCCGAGGACAACCTGAGCCTCTCGGATCGCCGCGCGCAGGCCGTCGCGCAGGTGCTGAGCGAGCAGTTCGGCGTCCCGCCGGAGAACCTCGTCACGCAGGGCTATGGTGAACAATATCTGAAGATCGACACCCCAGGCCCGGAGCGCGCCAACCGCCGCGTCACGGTGCGCCGCATCTCGCCGCTGATGCAGCAGGAGATGTCCGACAGGCGATAAAGGATCGGACCGACCGAAATCAGAAAGCCGGCCCTCGCGGCCGGCTTTTTCGTGGGCGTTGTCCAATGCGTGCAATTCGCGCGAAATGCGCTGCAATTCGGTTTCGAAGGCTTCAACCACTTTACCGGTTCCGATTGTTGATCGGGTCGCCTTGCGCCTAGGCTTTTCGCATCAGCACATGCAGTGCTGTGGATGGAAAGCCGGAGTTCATGCGTCTCTACGCCCTGACTGCGCTTGCCTTCTCCCTGTCGTCCCTGTGCGCCGCGCCGGTGCGCGCGGAGGGCGATGGCCGCTTCGTGCAGCCGGCTTCCGTGCAGGAAAGCGAGGCCGCGCAGCATCTCGTGCAGGCCCGCGCGTTGATCGCGAGCGGCCATCACCTGGAGGGCATCGCCGAGCAGACACGCGCCATCGAGATCAATCCGCTCGATGCGATCGCCCACCGCGAGCGCGCCAAGGCCTGGCACATGAAGCAGCGTTTCGAGCTGGCCATTGCAGATTACAATCGCGCCCTGCAGCTTGCCCCGCGCGATCCCGACAGCTTTTTCGGTCGCGCCATCAGCCTGCACGCGTCGGGCAATCCGGCTGCGGCCATCGAGGATTATTCGCGCGCGGCCATGCTCCGGCCCGACTGGAGCGATCCCTACCGCATGCGCGGGCATGCTCTCATTGCGCAGGGCCAGTACGTCCGCGCCATCGCCGAGTTCAAGCGCGGCCTCGATCAGGATCCCAAGGACATCGCCAACCTGATCGGCCTTGGCTACGCGCGCCTCTACATGGGCGAGCTGCCTGTTGCGGCCGACAACTTCATCCGCGCGCTGCGGCTGTCGGACGACGTGCGCGCCATGCTCTTCCTCTACATCGTGCGCGCGCGGCAGGGTGTCGACGGCAAGGTCGAACTCACCCGCTACGCCGACCGCGTGCGCCGGAAAACTTGGCCGTATCCGGTGCTCAGCCTCTATCTCGGCACGGCGGAGCCCGACGCCGTCCTGGCGCAGGCGCGGACCGAGGTGGAGCAGTGCGAGGCGCACTACTACATGGGCCAGTGGCTTGCCGCCAAAGGCCAGCGCGCGGAGGCGCTTGCGTCCATGACCCAGGCCTTGAAGCGCTGCCCGAAGACGAACATCGAATATGAGGCGGCTGCGGCTGCCGCCCGCGGCGGCATCTGATCTGAGATACCGCGTAGCGTAAGGCTCAGCGCGGCTGCGCCAGCATCTGCGCGGCGATCCAGCCCCGCACTTCGCCCATGTCGGCCTTGCCGATGGCGAGTTTCGTGAAGCCGGTGCGCGAGACGAGCATCGTCACCGGCAGTTCGCCGCGCCAGTTCGGGTCGATCTCGTGGATGAGGCGCACGACGGGCGCATTCGCGAATGCCCAGCTCTGAATCTCGCCGAGCCCCGATTGCTCCAGCATGTCGTGCATCACGTTGGTGTTGGGTGGCAGGCGCTCCGCATGCACGACGACGATGTCGACCGGCGGCCGATCCTCGATGAGGCGCCCCCACTCCGGCAGTTCCTCCCGGCACGGCGCGCACGTCACGCCCCACATGTGCACGATGAACGGCTTGCCCTTGTGCTCTTCGACGATGCTGGCCCAGGTGCCGCGCTCGAAGGGGCGCACCTGCGCCGCCACGGCCGCCGTTGCCACCAGCAGCGGCAGGGCGAGCAGCATCGCAATTCGGGAAAGGCTCTTGCTCATGAACCCGGATCCAGCTGTATCAGGCGGTAACCCT